>CAZMLV010000163.1:0-4411 GCA_964567235.1 uncultured Chloroflexota bacterium
CGCTCTCGGCGATCGCGTCGAGCACGGGCTGCACGTCGGTCGGCGAGCTCGAGATCACACGGAGGATCTCGCTGATCGCGGTCTGTCGCTCGAGGCCCTCCTTGGTCTCGCGCAGCAGTCGCGCGTTCTCCATCGCGACGGCGAGCTGGTCGGCGAAGGTCTCGATGAGCGCGATCGTTACCTTGTCGAAGCCGCCGGGGTCGTTGCGTGACATCGTGAGCACGCCGATGGACTGTCCGTCTCGAAGGATCGGCACCGACAGCCGCGTTCGGCGTTTCTCGGCGTCGGCGACCTTGGGCTCGGCGAATTTGGTGTCGGCGTAGTGGAAGCGCCGACCGCTCAGGACCGCGCGGCCCCAGATGGATTGCGGAACCGCCTCCATCCGGTCCCCGCGTTCGAACGCGACCGCGCCGTGCGTCGCGCCGACGACCCAACCATCTGCATCGCGGCGGATGAAGCTGCCGTTCTCAGCGCCGGCCAGCTTCATGGTCGTCTTCACGATGAGATCGGCCACCTGATCGAGATCGACCGCCGGATCGGCGAGCGCGGCCATGACCCGGCTGACGGCCGCCAGCTGAGCGCTCGCGCTGGCCGGAGACGGCGCGGCCCCGGGCTTGGGCGACGTGCCCTTCCGCGGTGCCGCCCGCACGGTCTTCCTCTTCGCTCCCGCCCTCACCCTGCGCAGTATCGGCGCGCCATCGGCCGCCCGGGTAGCGGGGGCCGTTACCTGGGGCACGCGACCGGCTTGCTCTTCGCAACGGTCGCGCGCGCTCTTACCCTGTGCGGGGTTCGAGGGGAGGGCGAGTGGATCTCTGGCAGACGCTGCGCGACCGGCTGGACTACGCGACGTTCGTGCCCACGCCCGTCGCCGGCATCGAGCGCGCGGATCTGCGCCATCGGGACGGTTCGCCGTACACGATGCTCAAGAACCCCCACGGCGACCACGGCGCGGGCCGCTACCTCCGGCTCGATCCGGCCGACGTGCAGCTCTTCGAGCTCATGGACGGCCAGCGGACGATCCAGGACATCCTCGTCGCGCACCTCGAAGGCGCCGGCGTGTTCGCCATCGACCGGCTCGCGCGTCTCACCGCGAGCCTTCGGGTCAATGGCTTCTTCGGCGAGGAGCCACCGCCGCTGTACGAGAAGCTGTTCGCCCGGCGGGCGATGCGCGATCCGATCGTCCGCTCATCGCTATTCCTCCGCCGGCTCGTGACCTGGGACATCGCGCGCTGGTCCAACGCCGATGGCGTCGTCGATCGCGTCTACCGGTTCGGCGGGTGGCTCGCGTTCACGCGGATCGGGGCGACGCTCCTGGTCGGCTTCGGTCTGTACGGCCTGTGGCTCTGGTTCCAGGAGGTCCGCGATCCGAAGCTCCAGCTCGTCACCATCGACGGCTCGTACGTCGCGGGGATCCTCGCGCTCACGATCCTGCAGGTCCTGTCAATCTCGGTGCACGAGGCCGGGCATGCGCTCGCGATCCGGCACTACAAGCGACACGTGCGCCGGTTCGGCTTCGCGATGTACTACCTGTTCCCGTGCTTCTACGTCGACTCGACCGACATGACCCTCGGGTCACGTGCGCAGCGCATCGTCGTGTCGCTGGCCGGGCCATTCGCCGGCCTCACCACCGCCGGCGCGTGCGCGGTCGCGGCGGCCGCGCTGCCGGGCACGCTCCAAGGTGAGCTCGCGTTCAAGGCCGCGAGCCTGTTCGTGTTCCAGTTCGTCTTCAACCTCCTGCCGATCCTCGAGCTCGACGGCTATCACGTCCTCGTCGACGCGCTCGACGCCCCGTTGCTGCGCCAGCGCGCCATGTGGTTCGTGCGGACCGCCGCAATCCGGAAGGTCCGGGCGCGAGCGAAGTGGACCGGTGAGGAGATCGGCCTTGCCGCCTTCGGTGCAACGGCGATCGTCACCTCCCTGGCCACGCTCATCCTGTCGATCCTCCTGTGGCGATCACGCATCGTCGTTGCGGCCAGTGAGCTGCTGGCCGGCGGCCCGGTCGGCATCCTCGTGCTCGCGATCCTCGTCCTTGTCTTCGTCGGGCCGCTCGCCGTCGCGGTGATCGCGCGCCTCATCGGGATCGCCAAGACGAGCATCGCGCTCGCCGGTGCGCGCAGTCGCGCGGCGGCGGCGCGCGAGCACGGGGCGCGCGTCGCGATGCTGTCGCGGGTGCGGTTCCTGGCCGGCTTGCCCGGTCCGACGCTCTCCGCGCTGGCGTCGCACCTTCGTGTCGAACGGGTCGAGGCCGGCCATACGGTCATCACCGCGGGCAGCGTCGGCGACCGGTTCTACCTCGTCCGGTCCGGCCGGCTGCAGGCGGTGGCGGCAGATGGAACGGTCCTCAGCCAGCTCGCGCCCGGTGAGGGGTTCGGCGAGCTGGCGCTCATCGATCGGACGCCGCGCACCGCGACGGTGCAGGCCGTTGAGCCGAGCGAGCTCTGGTCGCTCGACAGCTCCCACTTCCAGCGCTGGGTCCGCGATCGCTACGAGATCGCAGCCCGGATCCGTGCCGATCAGGGCGAGCGCCTGGCGCTCGCGAAGCTCCCGTTCTTCCGGGACCTCGAGGGCCGGGAGCTCGATCGGATCGCGGCGCGGCTCCAGACCCGGCGCTTCGAGCCGGGCGACGTTGTCATCCAGGCCGGCGAGAGTGGCGGCGGGTACTACGTGGTCCGCGAGGGCCAGGCGGACGTCCACCTGCCCGATGGCCGGTACGTCCGCACCCTGGGGCCAGGGGACGCGTTCGGCGAGCTTTCGCTCATCTTCGGAGTCCCGCGGACCGCCACGGTGACCGCAAAGGGGCCGCTCACGGTCGCGGTGATGGGCCGTCCGGACTTCGCCGCCCTGGTCACGGCGTCGGGTGAATCCATGCGTGATTTCCGGGCGAGAACAGGCCATTATGTCGGGGCCGGCCTCGGTGGGGCCGTTGGGGGAGCGTGAGTGGACTGCTGGATCTGCGAGCGACCGGCGCTCGCCGCGTGCCGGTTCTGCGGGCGGGGAGCGTGTCGCGAGCACGCCAAGAGCCACCCGTTCGTCCTCGATATCTATCGCGGTGCCAAGCGCCAGGCGCTTCGCGCGCTGGTCGTGGAGGACGCGATCCACTGCGGTGTCTGCCGCCCGCGGGGCGAGCCAGTCGACATGCCAGAGCTCGAGTAGGGGAGGCGGCACCGGAAAGTTAGGTACATCACGTAGCCGGGGTGCCGGCGAATGTCGTCCGAGGCACCGGTCCGGCGCAGATTGGCAGCCAATCCAACCAGGAAAGAAGGAGCAAAGCGATGGCAAGCAAGAACCTAGGGGCAGTGATCCAGCGGGCGATCAGCGACGGGGCTTTCCGTCGCCAGCTTCAGTCCGACCCGGCCGCGGCGCTCCGCGGCTTCAACCTCACCGCGGACGAGATCGCAGCGATCCGCAGCGGTGACTCGAGCAAGCTCATGTCGCTCGGCGTCGACCAGCGGATGAGCAAGGCCTTCTCGGTCGGCGGCGCGATGGCCGATGGCGCAGCGCGCTCGTCGATCTCCGACCTGTCGGCCGGCGGCACCGCGAGCACGATCGCGAACGACCCGACCGCCGGGACCCGCGAGGGCATCGTCGGCGACCCGACCTCCGGCTCCCGCGACGCGGTGAACATCGGCGCGGCCGATGGCAGCCGCTCGACCCTCGACGCCGGCGCCACCGACACCCGTGACGCGCTCACGACCGGCCAGGTCTCCGGCACGCGCGCGGTCCACGACAGCGAGCCGTTCGACAGCCGGGGCGGCGTGGCCGACCCGACCGTGTCCGGCACCCGCGCGATCAACGACAGCGAGCCGTTCGACAGCCGTGGCGGTCTCAGCGACCCCACCGTCAGCGGCACTCGCGCCGTGAACGATGTCGAGCCGTTCGCGCTCAACATCGTGATCAACGACAACCAGGCGGCGATGAACGCGGGCCGAGGCGGCTCGCTCGCCGGCGATATGTCGGTTTCGAGCCAGATGGCCGACGCCGGCACCGGCGACTCCGTCCGGGCGATCAACGACGTCGCACCGTTCGACAGCGGCATCAACACCGTCGCGAGCACCGAGGTCATCCCGACCGACGAGCTGCGCGCGATGGAGCACCCGGCCGGCGGTGACGCGGTCGTCGAAGGCACGACCGGCCCGGACACGGGCGACGAGCACAGCTGGGGCTAACCCAGGACGATCAGGACGCGCACCCTCCATGTCCGGTGAAGGCGGCCCGCAGGGGCCGCCTTCGCTGCTAGTAGCGGATCTCGCTCTGCAGGATGGCGCGGTCCCTGAGCTTGATGTTCCGCCGGCCGATCTTGATCGCATCGCGCTTCTCCAGATCCGCGAGCACACGGTTCACGGACACCCGCGTAGCTCCGACGAAGCCCGCGAGATCCTCCTGGGTGAGGTCGACCTGGTCGCCACCCGAG
>CAZMLV010000164.1:0-4392 GCA_964567235.1 uncultured Chloroflexota bacterium
GCCTCGGTGGTGAGGATCATCGCCGCGACGGAGGCGCCGTTCTCCAGAGCGGAGCGGGTGACCTTCGCGGGGTCGATGATGCCGGTCTTCACGAGATCGACGATCTCGTTCTTGATGACGTCGTAGCCCCAGGTGCCGGACTTCGACTCGGCCTGCTTGCGACGCACGCCCTCGAGCATCACGCCGCCGTCCTGGCCGGCGTTCGCCACGAGCTGGCGGAAGGGCTCCTCGAGCGCGCGGCGGAGGATGTTCACGCCGGTGAGCTCATCGCCGCTGGCTTGGACCTTGTCCAGCGCCTTGACGGCGTTCAGGAGCGCGACCTCACCGCCCGGAAGGATGCCTTCCTCGACGGCCGCACGGGCCGCGGAGAGAGCGTCCTCGACGCGGTGCTTCTTCTCTTTCAGCTCGATCTCGGTCGCGGCACCCACGCGGATGATCGCGACGCCGCCGGCGAGCTTCGCGAGACGCTCGTTGAGCTTCTCCTTGTCGAAGTCGCTGGTGGTCTCCTCGATGAGGGCCTTGATCTGCTTGACGCGGGCCATGATCCCTTCCTGGGAGCCGTGGCCCTCGACGAAGGTGGTCTCGTCCTTGTTGGAGGTGACGCGACGGGCGCGGCCGAGGTCGGCGACGGTGGTCGAGTCGAGCTTGCGACCGACCTCCTCGCTGATGACCTTGCCGCCGGTGAGGATCGCGATGTCCTCGAGCATCGCCTTGCGGCGGTCACCGAAGCCCGGAGCCTTCACGCCCAGGACGTTGATGGTGCCGCGGAGCTTGTTCACCACGAGCGTGGCGAGGGCCTCGCCGTCGATGTCCTCGGCCACGATGACGAGGTTCTTGCTGACCTGCACGAGCTTCTCGAGCACGGGCAGGATGTCGGTGATCGCGGAGATCTTCTTGTCGGTGATGAGGATGTACGCGTCCTCGATGATCGCTTCCATGCGGTCCGCGTTCGTGACGAAGTACGCCGAGATGTACCCGCGGTCGATCTGCATGCCCTCGACGTATTCCTTCTCGAACTCGAGACCCTTCGACTCTTCGACGGTGATGACGCCGTCGCGGCCCACCTTGTCGTGGACCTCGGCGATGAGCTCACCGATCTCGGTGTCCGCGGCGGAGATCCCCGCGATGTGCGCGATCTCCTCCTTGCCCTTGACCTCGACGGCCTGGGACTTGAGCTCGGCGACGACGGCGTCGACGCCCTTCTCGAGGCCGCGCTTCAGGAGCATGGGGTTCGCGCCCGCGGCGATGTTCTTGAGGCCCTCGGTCACGATCGCCTGAGCGATCACGACGGAGGTCGTGGTGCCATCACCCGCGATGTCGTTCGTCTTGGTCGCGGCTTCCTTGAGAAGCTGCGCGCCCATGTTCTCGAACGGATCCTCGAGCTCGATCTCGCGCGCGACGGTGACGCCATCGTGGGTCACGGTCGGCGCGCCGAACTTCTTGTCAACGGCGACGTTGCGGCCCTTCGGGCCGAGGGTGGTCTTCACGGCGTTCGCCATCTTGTCGACGCCCGCCTTGAGCGAGGCTCGCGCCTCTTGGGTGAATTCGAGCTGCTTGGCCATATTCGTCTTCCTTCCCTTACGACTCGATGAGCGCGAGCACGTCGTCCTGTGAGAGGACGAGCAGCTCGTCGTCGTCGAGCTTGAACTCGGTGCCGGCGTACTTCTGGTAGAGCACCCGGTCGCCGACCTTCAGGATCATCTCGGTCTTGTTCCCGTTCTTGTCGAGACCGCCCGGACCGACGGCGAGGATCTTGCCCTCCATCGGCTTCTCCTTGGCGGTGTCCGGGAGGACCAGACCGCTCTTGGTCATCTCCTCGCGCTCGATCGCCTTCACCACGACGCGTGAACCGAGCGGCTTGAGCCTGAGCTTCTCCGCGACTGCTGCTGGCATGTGCTTCCTCCGATACCTTGTGGGTGATTTGGCCAGGCAAATGCCGGGTTTTGGCTGCGCGAACGGACTTAGCACTCCCCTGGCGCGACTGCTAACAGAGTAGAAAGGCCGCTCGGGGCTGTCAAGACAGCGCCCGGCGGCCGAGCGAGCCCCGGCTGCACTTCCCTATGGTTGCGGCGTGAAGATCGACCGCCTGGAGACCTGGGTCCTCGAGGCGGAGGGCCAGGCCATCGAGTTCGGGGCCGGGAATTACTCGACGTTCAAGGCGATGGTCGTCGCGATCACCACCGACGACGGGATCACCGGCTGGGGCGAGTGCATCGCCCGGCGCGCGCCCAAGATCCTCGACACCGTGGTGCGCGAGCTCCTGTGGCCCGTCGTGAAGGGCCGCGATCCGCACGACGTAGAGGGCCTCTGGGACGAGCAGTTCGCGCTCCTGCGGCCGTGGGGCCACTACCGCGGGTTCGTCCAGGAGGGGATGAGCGGGATCGACCAGGCGCTCTGGGACATCCTCGCCCAGGCTCAGGGCATCCCCCTCTACAAGGCGCTCGGCGGAGCGGGCCGCGCGTCGGTGCCGGTGTACGGCTCGAAGGTCTACACGGCCGATCCGCAGGCGATGGCGAAGCAGGCGAAGGAGAAGGTCGACGGCGGCCACACCGCGATCAAGATCCAGCTCGGCCGCAACGCCGCGCGGGACGGCTACCGCGGGGACATCGCCGTCACGAAGGCGATCCGCGAAGCGGTCGGGCCGAAGGTCGACATCGGCGCCGATGTGAACAGCGCCTACGACGCGGCGACCGCGATCAAGGTGTGCCACGAGCTGGCGCGATACGACCTCTGGTTCCTCGAGGAGCC
Organism: uncultured Chloroflexota bacterium; assembly: GCA_964567235.1. GTDB lineage: Bacteria > Chloroflexota > Limnocylindria > P2-11E > P2-11E > UBA4735. The sequence continues at coordinate 2,749 of CAZMLV010000164.1, forward strand.
GGTGTATCCGGACGACATCGATGGATACGAGCTCATCCGCCGATCGCAGCCGATCCCGCTCGCGGCCGGCGAGTCCGAGTTCGGGATCTTCGGCTTCCGCGAGCTTCTGCAGCGGCGCGCGATCGACATCGTCCAGCCGGACGTCGCGCGGATCGGCGGGTTCACCGCCGCGAAGCGGCTGGGCGCGCTCGTGCACGCGCACAACGTGAAGTACGCGCCGCACACCGGGTTCTCGTGCGGCCTGGCACAGCTCGCGTCGCTGCATCTGGCCGCGGCGGTGCCGAACTTGAGCCGCCTCGAACACATGTGGATCGGGAACCCGCTCGCTGAGATCTTCGAGGAGCCGCTGCCGCAGCCGAAGAACGGCACGGTCGCGCTTCCGACCGGACCGGGCATGGGCCTTGCCGTCGATCGGAAGAAATTGGAGAAGCACCGGGTCTCGTGATCAAGCCCTGGCGGATCCTCGAGCGGCGCGTGCTCCTCGAGCGGCCACCCTGGTTCACCGCGGGCGAGCAGGACGTCGAGCTCCCCGATGGCGAGGTCCTCCGCGGCTACAACTGGATCACGATGCGGTCGTTCGCGATCGTCGTGCCGCTCCTCGACGGCGACCGCACGATCCTCGCCCGCTCGTACAAGCTCGGGGTGAACGCGATCTCGTTGTCCTTGCCGGCCGGCTACCTCGAGGACGGGGAGGAGCCGCTCGACGGTGCGAAGCGGGAGCTGCGAGAGGAGACCGGACACGAGGCGCCCGACTGGGTCCCGCTCGGACGGTACGTCGTCGACGGCAACTACGGCTCCGGGTACATGCACGCCTTCATCGCGAAGGGCGCGGCGAAGGTCTGCGAGCCGAACAGTGGCGACCACGAGGAGCAGGAGCTCCTGGTGATGCCCTTCCAGGACGCGCTCGCGAAGCTCCGAGCGGGCGAGGTCGCGCAGCTCTCGTCCGCGGCGGCGCTCGGGTTGGCGGCGCTCGCGCTCGGCTAGTCCGCGATCTCGATCACCGACGGGTCCCAGCGGTTCGCGCGGCGGTCGATGACGTTCAGCGGATTGGTATCGACCACGAGGCCTGCGTCGGTGTCGCTGATGTGGAAGAGCTGGAGCGGCTTGGGCGCCGGCCCGTAGAGCACGACGGCGGTGTGCTTGTCGTACTGCGATTGGTGGCACGGGCAGTGGAACCGGTCTTCCGAAGCCGACCAGGGCACCGCGCAGCCGAGGTGCGTGCATTTGCGGTATGCGGCGACGATCCCGCCGGCCGGATGGATCAGGAAGAAGTGGCCCTGCCGGAACAGGATCGGCGCGTCGTTCGACTCGGCGAAGGTCGCGAGGATCTGGGCCTTCGGGCCGACGTTCACCGGCACGCCGAGGCCGACGATCTTGCGGACCTGCATGAACGGCAGCACGGAGCCCACGACCTCGGCGCCGGCGAGCGACAGTGCCCCGAAGAAGCCGTAGCGCAACAGCCGGCGCCGGTCGATGCGCGCGTCCGGGCGAACGCGGATCACGGCCTCACCTCCTACGCGAACGTAGTAGTAGGCCATCGCTCAAGGAAGTCAAGCCCGCGCGGCTACGGGTTGAGCCGGGTCTCCTGGCCGCCGTTGGCGGGCACCTCGACGTCGACCACCCAGCGCACCGAGTTCGCGCACG
>CAZMLV010000165.1:0-2859 GCA_964567235.1 uncultured Chloroflexota bacterium
CCATTGACCTGAGTCATGTGATCGTAAATCAAATAACACCTAATGCGGATGGATCGATGACTTTTAATATTGATGATCCTATTGATGTAACTTTATTCGGGTTCTCTAATTTTGTAGGCGTTACCTTCCCAACACCCGTCGCTGACAACACCGATACCAATGTCTCCGAAACACTCACCCAAGGCGTCACAACAGGTCAAGATGCGTTACAACGTGCGCCTGACAATACTGCGGCCACTAACAATAGCCCAACAGCCAGCGTTCCCAGCATGTTAACCACAGCAACGCAAGCTATTGATACAGCCTTTGGTAATACGAAAGTCAGCAATGAAAAACCGGGTGGCGGATGTGGTGGTGGCGCCTCTATGGAACGAAAAATACTGCCCTAAGTAACTTATACCCACCCTGCAAAATAGCCTCATATAACCCATTGAAAATTATTTAAAAAAACCCACATGTGGTAATTTTTAAACCAGCATCTATACTTAATAAATAAGCTATATATAAGCGTAAATAATGCAGTTCGGGGAGGAAGAGTGAAGCGAATTGTACTTGGTATAACATCACTATTCTGCACCTGCTTTTTCATGGCAGCGACAGCCAATCCTATTGTGGCTCCGGGTGGTTTTAATCCTAATCAAGTCAGTATTTCGCCACAAGGTCCGAACATGACCATCTATCAACATACCCCTAATGCTTTCATCAATTGGAATACGTTCAATATACAAAAAGGTGAGACGACTACCTTTAATCAACCCAGCAGAAGTTCTGTTGCCGTCAATCGCATCAACTCAACGAATGGTGGCTCACAAATCTATGGAACACTGAATGCGAATGGCAGAATTATTCTCATTAACCAAGCTGGTATTTATTTTGGCCCAACTTCATTTGTGAATGTAGGCAGTATTATTGCATCAACATCTGATATGAGTAAATTTGATTCACAGCATTATGTATTTGATATCCCTTCCAAATATCCTCATGCCGCCATCATTAATCGCGGCACGATTAATGCGGCTGATTATGGTTTGGTTGCATTGATTGGTAATCGAGTTGAGAACGATGGAAACATTACTGCTCATGCAGGCACTGTCATCATGGGTGCGGGTAATAAATTCACGTTGGATTTTTCCGGCGATCAATTAATCAATTTCAGCATTGATCAAGCTTCAAGTGATAACAAAGGTTCTGCGCAGGACCTAAAAGATTTAGGTCTTGTCCATATGCAAGCAGGAGTTGCACAAAAAATTCTTGATCACGCCATCAATACGAGCCATACCCCAGAAGCCACGCATTTTGCAAAAATGTCTAATGGCGATCTGGTTTTTTCAAATGGCACTATTGATGTTTCAGGCAGAAGCGCAGGTCAACATGGCGGCCAAGTTAAACTTTTAGCAACAAGAGTGAAAGTTAATCATGCGACCATCGATGCTTCCGGTGATCGCGGTGGTGGCGAAGTACTCATTGGGGGGAATTATCAAGGCAAAGGACCTGAATTTAATGCGACCTCAACTCAGGTCGATGCTAACACCTCCATTAAAGCCAATGCAATCACAATGGGCAATGGCGGTAAAGTGATTGTTTGGTCTAACGACAACACAGGTTTTCATGGAAACATTTCAGCTCAAGGTGGAGTATTCGGTGGCGATGGTGGATTTGTTGAAACATCAGGTCATTATTTAGATGTCGCCAATGCAAAAGTTAATTTATCAGCTCCCAAAGGTACCACAGGAAATTGGTTACTCGACCCGACGGATTTGACGATTTCTACAGGTACCACTACCAGCGTAACCTTTGCAAGCAATACTTACACGGGTGATAATAACTCTAACACTTCAACATTAAACGTGACGGATCTTACCAATGCTTTAAGTACTGCAAATATCACCGTGCGAACCACGACAGGTGGAACAGGCACGGGATCCGGTGACATTACAGTAGCTAATGCGATCTCGTGGAGTAATGCAAACTCATTAACTTTGTCAGCCATTCGCAACATTGTTGTGAATGCTGCCATAAGTAACACAAGTACCGGCAGCCTCACGCTTACCGCAGATTCAGATGCTAATAATACCGGCAACACTACCATTAATGCAGGTATTTCATTAACAGGAGGCACATTAACGTTATCTGCAACCAATACAGGAACCAGTATTACAACAGGTGCTTCAGGCACTATTAACGTAAATAACTTCACTCTTTCAAAAGGTATATGGTCGCAAACGGGTTCAAATCCTAGTTTTTCTGTGACCAATGATTTCAAAGTTGCCAGTGGAAGCGCATTTAATAGTACGTATAACGGAAAATTTATACGTCAAAGCGGAACAACTGTTATTAATAGCAGCACTTATAATGTGGTAAACGATGTGTATGGGTTGCAAGGCATTGCAACACAATCAATGAGCGGCAATTATGCATTAGGGAATGATATCAGTGCTTCGGGAACAAGCACTTGGAATGCTAATGTGGGATTCTCAACTATTGGCAACTCTACTGTGCCCTTTGCAGGGTTGTTCCATGGTCAGGGATATGTCATCAATAATCTTACTCGAAATACAAATGCAAAATTTGCGGGTTTATTCGGGCAAAATAGCGGGACTATTGCGAATGTTGGGATGGTGAATGCCAATATTACTACCACAACCAATGCTTTTGCCGGCGGTATCACTGGACAAAACAATGCGGCCGGTATTATTCGCAATGCTTATGTCACAGGCGCAGTCTCAGGAGCTGATTCGGTAGGTGGTATCGCGGGCGCTAACGCAGGACTCATTGAAAATAGTTACAACATGGCCACTATTTCAGGAAAGCAATTAGTCGGTGGGATAGTGGGGGACTTAACATCGGGTGGTATCGTTC
>CAZMLV010000165.1:2959-4361 GCA_964567235.1 uncultured Chloroflexota bacterium
CATTTTGACTTTGCGAGTAACTGGTATATTCCTAATGGAGGTGACACAGGCAATCCGTACACACGTCCCATATTACGTTCAGAAAATACTTTGGCCATTAACAATGCTCATCAATTACAAGCCATGGGCATAAATTTAAGTGGTGCTTATACCTTAGGAAGTAGCATTAATTTAGTCAGCACAGGTACGAGCAGTACTTATAATGCTGATCTGTGGGGTGGCGCATTAGGTCCAGGAAAAGGCTTTCAGCCTATCGGCACCGGCAGTGGGCTCCCCAGCAACCGCTTTAGCGGAACTTTTGACGGTCAAAGTCATACCATCAGCAATTTCTATATTAATAATTCAGCTCAAAGTTATATTGGTCTCTTCGGAGGTGCAGGCACAACAGCAAGCATTTCCAATGTAGGGCTAGTGAATCCTACCATCACAGGCCAAGATTTTGTGGGTGGTATTGTCGGCAAGGCAGATCAGGTTAATATACAAAATAGCTATGTGTCTGGCGGCTCAATCACCGGCCGGAGTGAAGTGGGTGGCATATTAGGTTACAGCGTCCCTGCTAGTGGGCAACAGATTACTATTCAGAATAGCTATGTGTCTGGCGGTTCGGTCACTAGCACTGACTCTGATGCCGGTGGCATATGTGGCATATGTGGAACTGGTACGATTTCTAACGTCTATAATTCTAGCAGCGTCACAGGAGGGACACAAACTGGAAGCACGAGCGGCGGTATTGTAGGTCTTCTATATGGAGGATCAGGCGTAGCAACCCTTCAAGATGCCTATAATCTAGGTTCTGTCACTCATGCAACTTATACGGGAGGCATTGTCGGAGAAAATCAAGGCGGCACTATTACTCGAGTTTTTAGCAGTGGCTATACACCGGGGAGTAGTAATAATGGCGGAGTGGTAGGGTTTAGTACGGGTGGTACGGTGACATCCGCTTATTGGGATACACAAACCTCCGGACAAAGCTCTAGCGTTGCGGGAGTAAGCCAAACCACTGCTCAATTACAAGCAGCCCTTCCCTCTGGCTTTTCAGGCGGCACATGGAACATTATCGCCGGATATTCTTATCCTTATCTTTCAAATTTTTATACGACTCCACAAGCCGTTTCAGGATTCATACCAGGAGGTAGCGCAGCAGCCACAGGTCTTGCTGGCACCACTGTCCAAATTGCAGTAAATGGAACAAATCTCACCACGAGTGGCACGACCGTAGGTACAGTCACTTCTGCTAATAATGGTTACTATTATTTCTTAGAACCGAGTGGCACCATAGTAAATACAAGTAACAGCGCACTTCTCACGTATCTGACTAGCGGTGGATCAGCCAATGCCATCACACTTGTTCCTGATGCAAGCACAAGTATTGCTGGATTGAATATGACAAGTAATACTGTCA
>CAZMLV010000166.1:0-4342 GCA_964567235.1 uncultured Chloroflexota bacterium
CTCAAGGACGCGCCTCCGCGCCAGCTGCTCGACGCGATCCGCCGCGCCGCCGGACGGATGACCGCGCCGGCTGAGGCGCCCCGCCCGTTCACGGTCATCACGCCCGCACCGACCGCGAAGCCGCGGGCTGCGCTCCTGTTCCTGCCCGCGATCACGCGCCGGAGCGCGGCCGTGGCCGGGCTCCTCGCGGCGCTCCTCCTGTTCATCGTCGCCATCGGGCTGTTCCTTCGGCCGGCCACGACCGTCGCGGCGATCGAGACACGCGGTCAGCTGACCGTTTTCGACGGAGCGGTGCAGCTGCGTCACGCCGGCGGCACGTACGCCGCGGCGCAGAACAACGCGCAGGTCGGACCGGGCGACAGCATCCGGACCACAGCGGACACGCACGCCGCGCTCGCGTTCTTCGATCACTCCATCGTGGTCCTCGATCCGAACACCGAGCTGACCATCGTGTCGCTCAGCACGCCCGATCGCGAGAACGTCAGCGTGGTGATGCAGCAGAACGATGGCGAGACGTGGCACGTGATCGATCACGCGCTGCCGGCGTCCGCGAAGTACGAGGTCATCACACCGAGCGCGGACGCGACCGTGCACGGCACCGCGTTCCAGGTACTGGTCACCGCGCAAGGCACCGACATCGTGACCACCGATGGCGTCGTGACCGTCGTCGGCGCGAATCAGACGGTCGCGGTGTCCGCCGGTCAGATGACGACCGTCGCGTTGCAGAAGGCACCGTCGACGCCGAAGGCGGCCGACACCACGAAGCTGGCATTCGACTTCGCGCAGGCGACGAGCGCGGTCATCGTCGACGCCTCCGGCCGGTCTGCCGGAGCGCGTAACGGAGAGCTCACGCGCCTCATCCCCGGGTCGTCGGTCGAGCAGCGCGACGGTCGGGTCATCGTGACGATCCCCGGCACCGATCCGGGAAGCTTCGCGACGATCATCTCGACCAACAGCGGGTCGACGTCCCTCAGCGAGAAAGCGGATCTCAGCCTGCCCACCGGCACCGTGGTGAGCGAGGTCACCGATACGCGCGCGGTCGTCGCCGGGATCGCGCGCGGCGGTGTCGCGCTTACCGGCACGACGCTCAGTGCGATCACCGACGTGCAGGCCCAAACGGCGCCGGCCCCGGTGATCGTCGTCCTGCCCGCGGCTCCATCGACCAGCACCGTCGTGCTCGCCGGCCCGGCCGGAGCACCGGGCGCCGAAGGCCCGGCCGGCCCGCCCGGCGCCCCAGGTGCCAGCGGCGCGCCGGGGACTCCCGGCGCGAGTGGCGTTCCCGGTCCCGCCGGATCGGGTGCGACCGGTGCGGCTGGCCCGGCTGGTCCAGCCGGCAGCGATGGAACGACTGGTCCTGCCGGAGCGACCGGAGCCGCTGGATCGACAGGCGCGACCGGAGCGACCGGAGCGAGTGGCGCAGCGGGCGCGGCCGGCTCCCAGGGACCGGCCGGCTCGGTCGGTCCGGCTGGCGCGACCGGGGCTACCGGAGCCGGCGCGACTGGTGCGACAGGTCCGACGGGTCCGACCGGTCCAGCTGGTGCGACCGGTGCGACCGGTCCGACCGGCGCGGGTGCAACCGGTGCGACGGGCGCGACCGGCGCGACCGGCGACACCGGCCCGGCCGGCGCGACTGGAGCGGTTGGTGCGACCGGCGCGGGTGCAACGGGTGCGACCGGTGCGACGGGCGCGACCGGCAACACCGGCCCGGCTGGCGCGACAGGAGCGACCGGTCCGACCGGGGCTGGTGCCACGGGTGCGACCGGAGATACGGGTCCGACCGGCGCCACTGGCGCGACAGGCGCGATCGGTGCGACGGGAGCGACCGGCGACACGGGTCCGATCGGCCCGACCGGCGCTCAGGGCGCGACCGGACCGCGAGGGGCAACAGGCGACACCGGGCCGCAGGGCAGCACCGGCGACACGGGTGCGACCGGCGCAACAGGCTCGACCGGCGACACCGGGGCAACGGGTGCGATCGGTGCGACCGGGGCGACAGGCAACACCGGTCCGATCGGGCCGACTGGCGTCCAGGGCGCGACCGGTCCGCAGGGAGCGACCGGCGATACAGGTCCGCAAGGCAGCACCGGCAACACCGGCGCCACAGGCGCGACCGGTGCAGCCGGGAACACCGGTGCGACCGGCGCGACCGGACCGCAGGGCGCGACCGGTGACACCGGGCCGCAGGGTGCGACTGGCGCCACGGGCGCGACCGGCGATACCGGACAAACCGGAGCGACGGGGCCGACTGGGGACACCGGCGCCGCGGGCGCGACCGGCGCCACCGGGGCGACCGGCTCGGCGGGCGCAACAGGAGCAACCGGTGCGACCGGCCCGACTGGCGCCACTGGCGACACTGGGCCGCAAGGCGCGACCGGCGACACCGGGCCGCAGGGTCCGACCGGCGACACCGGAGCGACCGGCAGCACGGGCGCGACTGGTGACACTGGCGCGACCGGAGCTATCGGATCGACGGGCGCCACCGGATCCACGGGTGCGACCGGTGCGACAGGTGCGCAAGGCGCGACTGGGCCGCAGGGTGCGACCGGCGACACCGGTCCGCAAGGGCCGACGGGCGCGACCGGAGCAACTGGACCGACCGGCGACACAGGATCACAGGGCGCAACGGGCAGCACCGGCGCAACCGGTCCGACAGGTGCGATCGGTTCGACGGGCGCGACTGGTGCGACAGGGTCGCAGGGCTCGACCGGTGCGACCGGTGACACCGGACCGCAGGGCGCGACCGGTGCGACCGGATCGGTCGGCGCGACCGGACCGACGGGCGCCCAGGGCGCGACCGGACCGCAAGGCGCGACTGGCGACACAGGTCCGCAGGGCCTGACCGGAGCGACCGGTCCATCCGGCGCGAAGGGCGACACTGGCGACACTGGATCGACGGGCGACACGGGCGCCACGGGTTCGACCGGTGCGACCGGGTCGACCGGCGCGGCCGGCCCGACCGGAGCAACCGGTCCAACGGGCGCTCAAGGCGCCACTGGTCCGCAGGGCGCGACGGGCGACACCGGACCGCAGGGTCCGACGGGTGCGACTGGTGCGAAGGGCGACACCGGGGCGACCGGTGCGACCGGGTCAACCGGAGCGCAAGGCGCGACCGGTGACACCGGCGCTCAGGGTGCGACCGGCGTGACTGGTGCGAAGGGTGACACTGGAGCGACCGGAGACACCGGTGCGATCGGCGCGACCGGTAGCGTGGGTGCGACCGGACCGACCGGTGCCGTTGGTGCGACCGGACCGCAAGGCGCGACTGGCGACACGGGACCGCAGGGTCCGACGGGCGCGACCGGAGCTCAAGGTGCAACTGGTGACACCGGCGCGCAAGGTGCGACCGGCGCGAAGGGCGACACCGGCGCGACCGGACCGACCGGAAGCGCGGGCGCGCCGGGTGCCGCCGGCGCAACCGGATCGACCGGCGCACAGGGCGCGACTGGACCGACCGGAGCCGCCGGCGCAACCGGCCCGCAAGGCGCGACCGGCGACACGGGACCGCAAGGTGCGACCGGTGCTCAAGGTGCAACTGGTGACACCGGTGCGCCGGGTGCGACGGGCGCAACGGGCGACACCGGCGCGACCGGCCCGACCGGAAGCGCGGGCGCGACGGGCTCAGCTGGATCGACCGGTGCGCAGGGCGCGACCGGACCGACCGGTGCCGTTGGCGCCACCGGACCGCTAGGCGCAACAGGCGACACCGGACCGCAGGGTGTGACCGGTGCGACCGGGGCAACGGGAGACACCGGTGCGACCGGTAGCACCGGCGCCACCGGCGCGAAGGGTGACACCGGTGCGACCGGATCGACCGGCGCGACCGGAGACACCGGTGCGGTCGGTGCCACCGGAGCAACTGGTTCGGCGGGCGCGACTGGCGCGACTGGCGCGACGGGCGCTGCTGGCGCGACCGGTGCACAAGGCGCCACCGGACCGACTGGCGCGGCCGGCGCGACGGGTCCGCAAGGCGCGACCGGCGACACCGGACCGCAAGGGCCGACTGGCGCGACTGGCGCGAAGGGTGACACCGGTTCTGCCGGTGCAACTGGCGCGACCGGGAGCGTTGGTCCGACAGGCGCCACCGGCGCAACTGGATCGGCGGGCGCCACCGGAGCGACAGGCTCACAGGGCGCGACCGGACCGACTGGCGCGACTGGCGCGACGGGTCCGCAAGGCGCGACGGGTGACACTGGACCGCAAGGGCCGGCGGGTCCGACCGGCGCGACTGGCGCGACCGGCACCGCTGGAACGAATGGCACGAATGGCGCCACCGGCGCGACCGGACCGACCGGCGCGACTGGTGCCACCGGCACCGCGGGCACGAACGGGACGAATGGCGCGA
>CAZMLV010000167.1:0-4269 GCA_964567235.1 uncultured Chloroflexota bacterium
GCTGCTGGCCGAGCGTCGCGATGACCTGGTGCCGGACCTTCTCGAGCGACACGCCAAGCGACTCGAGGACACCCGACGCGATCCCTTCGCCCTCGCGCACGAGGCCGAGCAGGAGGTGCTCCGTGCCGACGTGGCTGTGGCCGAGCTTGCGGGCCTCGTCGATGGCGAGCTCGATGACCTTCTTGGTGCGCGGTGAAAGCGTGATCTCGCTCGGCGACGTCGTGGAGTCGCCCCGGCCGATGATGAACTCGACGGCCGTACGGACCTTGGAAAGCTCCACGCCCAGGGAGTCGAGCACCCGTGCGGCGACGCCTTCGCCTTCCCGCACGAGGCCGAGCAGGAGGTGCTCGGTCCCGATGTAGTTGTGGTTGAACCGGATGGCTTCGTCCTGGGCGAGGGCCAGCACGCGCTTCGCCCGATCGTTGAACCGGTCGAACGGTCCCACTAGAGAGCCTGTCCCATGGATCCGAACGCAGTCGACATCGTCTTCCGATTATACGTTCGGAGTTTGCGTGTTCTGCCCGTCCGCCTGCCGAATTGACAGGGAAAGTCGGCGTCGCTCGGGGTCGATGCCCACGATCTTCACCCGAACGTGTTCCCCCACCTGGACGGCGTCGGCCGGCTCCGCGACCCGGTGCGGGGCCAGCTCCGACACATGGATCAATCCTTCCAATCCGTCACCGATGCGCGCGAACGCGCCGAAGGCCATCAATCGGGTGATCTGGCCTTCGTAGGTCCCGCCCTCGGTGAACTCCGTTCCCACCCGGGTCCAGGGATCGTCGGCGAGCCGCCGGATGGACAGGGAGATCCGCTCTTTCTCGGGATCGATGGCAGTTACGACGACGCGCACCGCGTCGCCTACCGAATGGATGGTCATCGGGTTCACGCCCTTGTCCCACGTGATCTCGGATCGATGGACCAGCCCGTCGGCGATCCCGACGTCGACGAACAACCCGAACCCGGTCACGTGGGTCACGGTCCCGTTGAGGATGTCGCCGACGCTGAGCTGTGCCGCCGCCCGTGCCTTGCGCTGCCGGCGCAGCTCCTGGGTCGCGGCCTTCTCCGACAGGATGAGCCGGTTCCGCTTCTGGTCGACCTCGATGACCTTCAACGTCAGGTCCTTGCCGACGAGCGCCCGGACCGCCCCCGGCACCCCGCCCTCGCCGCTGTCCGGACGCTCGAGCGCACCGAGCGATGCGAGCTGGGACAGCGGCACGAATCCACGCACCCCCAGGTCCACGACGACGCCCCCGCGGTTCGCCTCGACCACCGGAGCGGCGATGACCTCGCCGCGCTCCTTCATCGCTGCCATCTCCTGCCAGCGGCGCACCGGCCGGGCCCGGCGCAGCGACAGCACGGCGTGACCTTGCGGCCCTTCCGGGTGGACCACGAGGGCGAAGACCGTGTCACCGATCTCGAGCGGCTGGTTGAGCGACGCGTTCGCCTCGCGCAACGAGAGGACGCCGGCCGAGTGTCCGGCCAGATCCACCAGGACCTCGTCTCCGCTGACCCCGGCGACCGTTCCCTCGACGGTCTCGCCAGCGCGGAGCGGTCGGAATGCCTCTTCCTCGCGCTCGACCTCGGCCAGCAATTCGGCCATGGTCTGGGGCGTCACGGACGCGGTGGCGGCATTTGACGTGCCACCGATGCCGGACGCGCGAGGCCTGCTCCTTAGAATTGGAGGCAGCCCCGAGCTTCCGGGGAATGGGAGGTCCGTCCCGTCAACTCGACCGCACGCTGGCCCGAGCGTCTCGAACACGCGGCCACCCTGCTCCGGGCGGAAGGGGCCGCGGTCGTCGCCCTCAGAGGCGGGGAATTCACGACGCTCTTTTCTTATCGCATCGACCCCGGCGTCGACTGGAGCGCGCTCGTCGGGCCTGAGCGTCTCCGCGAGGCGATGTCCAGCGAAGCCGCTGTGACCGCCGCGATCGCCGCCGGGCGGTGGACCGAACAGGCCGCGTACGCCGTGATCGTGGCGATCGAGCGCGACGAGCTCGGTGCCTCCTGTCTGTGTGCGCTCCGGCGGAGCGTGCCGTTCGACGCCGTCGAGGTCGCCGGGGCATACGCCGCGTCGCGGCTCATGGCAAGCTCGATCGAAGACGGGCGCAAGCTTGCGGTCGCCGAGCGCGCCGGCGCCGCGCGGCTCGCCCAGCGCTCGGTGCGCCACGAGCTCGAGCACACCCGCGATGCCGCCGCGCTGTCCCGCGCCGCGGCCCTGATCGCCGCGAGCATCGACGCGAACGGCGCGTCGATCATGCTGATCGACGGTGCCGAGCTCCATCTGAGCGCATCGGTCGGGCTGCCGAAGGCGATGCTCGGACACCGCCAGCGGATCGGCGAGGGGATCGCCGGCTACGTCGCGCAGAGCGGCGAGCCGGTGGAGCTCTCCGGCGCGGTCCGCGATGACCGATTCACCGGTACCGATCCGGACGCCGGATCGGCGCTCTCCATCCCTCTTCGGGTAGCCGACCGCGTCATCGGCGTCCTGAATGTGAAACGCGCGGCCGGCGGCGAGGAGTTCGATGACCTCGAGCGCACCCTCGTCAGCGACCTCGCCGACGAGCTGGCCCGGGCCGTCGGTCCCGGCACGACGTCGACGCTCGAGCCGCCGACGCCCGAGCCGGTTGCTCCGGCGCGCGCCGAATCGCGCGTCGAGACGCTCCGCGTGCTCGCGGTCGAGGACCACCCGGTGATGCGGATCGGCATCCGGGCGCTCCTCGAGCGGGAGGGGATGACGGTCGTCGGCCTGAGCGCGACGTGTGCGGAGGCCGTCGAGCAGGCTCGGCAGGGGCTCGCGGACGTCGGGCTGGTCGACCTCAACCTGCCCGACGCCGAGGGAGTTGACGTGATCGAGCGGCTGCACGACGCCGCGCCGCAGCTGCCCGTCGTGGCGTACTCGATCGACGGCTCTGCCGACCGGGTACGGGCCGCCGTCCGGGCCGGCGCGATCGGGTATCTCACCAAGGGCACGCCCGCCAAACGGGTCATCGCCGCCCTGCACGCCGCGGCCGCCGGCCTCTCGGCGCTCGGTCCGGAGGAAGCGGCCGCGCTGGCCGAGCCCCATGACGCGGTCACACTCGTCCAGAAGGCCGTGGCCCGTTCGCTCCCGAATGGGTTCGACCATCCGCCGTCCGCGCCGACCGTTACCCAGAGCGCGGCGCCAGTGGATCGCTCTCCAAAGGACGCCCTGAGCGCCCGAGAGCTCGAGCTCCTGAAATATCTGGCCGAGGGTTACACGAACAAGGAGATCGCCCGGGCGATGGTCCTCGCCGAGGACACCGTGAAGAAGGCCGTCCAGACCCTGATCGCGAAGCTCGGCGCGACCGACCGCACCCATGCGGTGGTGATCGCGCTCCGTTCAGACCTCATCCAGTAGATCTGGGCGCAGATCCGCCCGTTCGCGAGGCCCCGAGTGGGTATGCCAACTAGACCTGACTGGGGCTTCAGCGCGAGCGCTGAGGCGGCGAAAGTTCCCCCTGCGCCGCCCGGCCAAGCTGGCCGATCGGCCGCCAAGGGGGAAGCTGCGTGGATACCGGCCAGCTTTGGACAAGCTGCCGACAGGGCGACAGCGCGTCGCGCTGTGCACTGATCGAGCGCTACGCGCCGCTGGCGACCTCCGTCGCCCGCCGGATGCGCGTGCCGACCGGCGCGCTCATGGGACGCGACGACGTCGAGTCGGCCGCCCTCATCGGCCTGATCAACGCCGTCGACCGTTACGACCCGGACCGCGGGGTCCCGTTCGAGGGATACGCCGGCCTGCGGATCCGCGGCGCCATCCTGGACGAGCTCCGTCGGCTAGATGACCACACCCGTGACGAGCGCCGCCGCGCGCGCGACGTCGCCGAAGACACCGAGCCCGAGATCGGCGCATACGGCGCCACGCTATCGCTCGACCTGTTGCTCGAGACAGGCGATCGGGACTGGGCGGCCGAGGACGACTCCGTCGACCTCTCCGAGAACCAGGATCTCCGGACGCGCGTCGAGGGCGCCCTCGAGTGCCTGCCGCCGCGGCAGCGCGAAGTGCTCGCCCGCTACTACGGCGACTCCCTCACCTTGCGCGAGTCGGCCGTTCGGATGGGCATCAGCGAAGCGCGCGCATGCCAGCTGCACGGGCGCGCGATCCACAACCTGCGACGCGCCCTCGCAACGTTGGTAAGCCCGCAGGTCGTTTCGCCGGCGGCCGCCTAGCTCACGAGCGCGAAGTGCCGCTGCGACGGTAGGAACGCGTCGGCACGAAGCTCGAGGCGCCCGACATCAGTCATCCAGACG
>CAZMLV010000168.1:0-4266 GCA_964567235.1 uncultured Chloroflexota bacterium
TTGCAATGCCACTGACACTCGGATCATCTGCACCATACACCTTGGTTTGGGCAGGTGTATTGAGCGATGCCGTGAGACCGGCCTGTGTGATCGTTAATGCCGGTGAGTTGCCGGTATTCAACGTCGGTGCACTGTAATTGCTGCTGGCTGATGAGAATGTACCGCTCGTGATATTGTATGAACCGACATTTTCACCACTTTGACGTGCAAGACTTACGACACTGCTCGTCAATCCACTGTCATTGATGTTGGTCGTTCCATTCATCCAGTTGGTTACTGTGCGATTGATTAAACCGTTCAGACTGATTGCAATGCCACTGACACTCGGATCATCTGCACCATACACCTTGGTTTGGGCAGGTGTATTGAGCGATGCCGTGAGACCGGCGGGTATGATCGTTAATGTCGAACCACCTGCCAGAGGACCTGGTGCGTTGTAATTGCCAGCCGATGTTCCGGTCAACGCATTAAACGTACCGGCTGTGATGCTGTATGGACCACCACTCACAGTTTCACCTGCCGTACGTGTCAGTGATGCCAGTGTCGTTGCAACATTGCCAGTATCGTTTACTGAAACATTTCCATTCCAGGTAACGATCGCCGGATTATTAATAAAGTTAAGTGAAACATTGATGCTGGATAATGTCGGATCATCTGCACCATAGACTTTCGATTGATTTACAATTGAACCCGTCAGATTAGCTTTGGTAATACTCAACGTCGGTGCACCGGTAAACGTCGGTGCATTGTAATTGCCACTCGGCGCTGTGAAGACACCACTCGTAATGTTATACGGACTACCGCTAACAGTTTCACCGGCAGCACGAACCAGACTCGTGACACTGCTCGTCAGCGCGCTATCATCCACACCCACATTACCATTCCATGTTGAAACGGTACGATTAATCAAACCCGTCAGATTAACACTGATACCACCGAGTGCAGGATCATCTGCACCATACACCTTGCTCTGATTACCAATCGAACCCGTGATGGATGCTTTCGTAATACTTAAAGTCGAACCCGCTGCAAGTGCTGACACACCATAATTTCCTGCAGCACTGCCCGTTAATGCATTAAACGTAGCGGAACTGATGCTATATGGACTACCACTCACACTTTCACCTGATGCACGTGCCAGTGATGCCAATGTCGTCGCAACATTGCCCGTGTCATTAATCGCAGTCACATTGCCATTAATATCCGTCACACTGCGATTCACAATACCCGACAAGGTAACAGGAATACCTGAAATCACAGGATCATTCGCGCCATACACTTTTGTCTGATTGACAATCGATGGCGTCAGCGATTTTGCTGCAATCACAAATGGATTGCTGGATCCATTAAACGTAATCGCATAGTTATTTCCACCATTTCCATCAGAAACGGTTACGGTATTTTGTGTAAAGTTATAGGACCCGACATTTTCGCCCGTTACACGTCCCATGTTCCCTGTGAGTGTATCGTACAAGGTACCTGCAGTGACTGAATAAGCTGTTTTTGCTGAATTCGGATCATCCGCACCATAAATTTTTGATTGTCCGGCATTCGAGCTGATCGTGATGGGCGCTTGCGTAATGGTTCCGATATTCGCATTCGCGGTTGACGAACCCAATTGATATCCATAAACCGTTGCAGCACCATTGCTCGCACCTACCAGCGAAATGCCTGAAACTGCAACATTAATACCGGTTCCTGCATTCGCTGTGGCATAGGTTCCACTGGTTGGATTATTGAATGTGATGGTATCGCCATCGATCGCACCGGAATTGGTGTAATTTCCAGCGGCCAGTGTGGCAACAGTCGTTGCGTTATAGACTTTTGAAACGGTACCGGTCAGTACCGGAGTCACCGTTGGAGCGGTTGTGTAGAGGAATCCATTACCTGTTCCGAGAACTGTCGTGACACCATAAGTCGCATTGTATTGTTTGAAGTTATAGCTCAAACCACCGCGTGTATCACTGGCCGGATCGGCTGACCAGACCTGGAAGGATCCGCTACCCGGATTCAGGGCAGAAGCGCCTGCATTATTGATAAATTGATTGCCGGCCAACACGATATTGCCTGTGCTGGTAGTGACTGTTGAATTCAGGGTGATGGCGGCAGCCGGTGCAACCAATGTCGCACCCCCTTGAGCCGAAATACCATTGACCGTGCCTACATCATCCGTGAGACTTGCAACTGTCAGCGGATTGCCGCTGGCATTCGTTACTGAAAGTGACGCACCACTACCGAGCGATGCAGCCAATTGTCCAATCACATTATTGGTATTGAGCGTAGCACCACCCGCATCGCGTAATAATAATTTGGCACTGTCTGTACCGAGATTCAACGCGCCACTTTGTGTGATGGTTCCACCCGTTTGCAAGGTTAACACACCACTGGCTGCGACAGTGGCTGCCGGTGTCCATGCGGCAAGATTGATATTGCCTGCGCTGCTATTGCCAATGCGAAGATTGGTGGATCGGACATCATTTAATGCAGCGGCTGTCAGTTGCATGCTGCCTGTACCACCGGCGATACCAATCGTTCTTGATGCAGTACTCGGTTGCAATATCGCGGCTGCGGCCGTTCCAACACCCGTACCGGTTCCACCGATTTGTGAAGGTGTTCCGCTCGTATCAAAACTCATGGTATCCGCGGTTAAATTAATCGTGCCTGTTGTCAGTAATTTTGAACCTGAGTTTAACGTCAGCGTATTGGCTCCGGCGTTGACTGTGATATTCCCGCTCGTACTGGCATTGGTATTACTGTTAACCGTCACGCCTGCCCCGGTCAGTGATATATTGCCTGTGCCTGCAGAACTGATAACGGCATTGATTGTCAGAAGACCGGGTGTTTGTGCTGAAATATCCGATGCACCGGTAGACGTTGTGAGGTTTCCAACCGTCAGGGTACCTGTCCCATTCGTAATGGTCACTTTCCCACCGGCAGCCGCGTTGGAAGCGCTTATGCCCGAGTTACTGCGATTATTGTTAAGAACCACATCGCCCGACGCAAAGTTATGGAGTTGTACGCCGGATGCTACTGTATTCAAACTGATGCCCGTACCGGCATTAACCAGCATGCTGTTGGCAGGGTTGACTGTCACTGTCCCGGTACCCGTGACAGAGGCTGTATTGATTCCACCATTGGTGGTATCGAGTATGACGCCTCCCGTGGGTACTGTTACATCATTGTTGAGTGTAATAGCGCCACCTCGCGTCTCGAGTACAAACCCACCGCCTATGTTCGTCAAACTGGTGATAGCCGCATCGGTACTGATTGTACCTGTATGAGCACTGTCGCCGATCTGCAAGAGATTTGTCGTATTAATGGTACTGAGTGCACTGTTGGATAAACCGAGACCCGTCAATCCGCTACCCAGCGTAATCGCACGATTCGCTGTAAAGGAAGTCAGGGACACCTGGACCCCACCGCCGATACTACCGCCAACCAACGACATGGTATCTGCCGTCAACAGTATCTGGGAGCCTGATGACTCGGTAAATGTGCCTGCCGTATTATCCAGCGTACCGGTTTGTGCATTGGCGAAAATACTGCTGGCTGCTGACACGGTTGCCTTGTTGGTAATACCCGTTGCGGTCAGTGACACAGTCCCCGTGCCTGCAGAGGAAACATTGTTATTGATCGTCAAAAGACCCGGTGTTTGTAATGTAATATTCGATGCGCCAGTCGATGTTGAAATGACACCACTTGTCGACAGGGTGCCTGTGGCATTCACAACATTGATTGTTCCACCGGCGACGGAATTGCTGGCAGCCAACGTCATATTACGATTATTTCGAAAGACAATATTGCTTGATGTGCTATTGGTCAGCGTCACGCCATTTGCCAGATTACTCGTGTTATTTAAATTGATTCCAGCACCGGCATTCACGATTAAATTGTTCGCACCGGCCGCTCCAATGGTCAAGGCACCTGTGCCACTCACGGCAGCTGTACCCACACCACCGCCTGTTGTGGCCAATGTCAAATTGCCCGGTGTCGTGACAGCATTATTTAATGTAATCGCACCCCCACTGGTCTGGAATACCCATCCGCCCGTTGCATTGGTTCCGCCGGTGACTGCAGCATCCGCCGTGAATGTACCGGTATGAGCCACATCACCGATCGTCAAAATACCCGTTGTCGTAATCGTATTCAGTGCTGCATTTGAGAAACCGAGACCCGATGCACCTGAACCGATCGTAATCGCACGACTTAATGTGCTCGATGTCAGATTGACATTACCGGAACCGCCCGTAATCGTTCCACCGGCCA
>CAZMLV010000169.1:0-4217 GCA_964567235.1 uncultured Chloroflexota bacterium
ACCCGGCGGGCCGCTTCCAGGTACGGCGCGGACGCCTTCAGCTTCTGGCGGATCGACGGGCTGAGGTCGGGCGCCGCGATCGCGGCGTCGAGCGACCCGTACCGCCGGAGCACGTCGCTCGCGGTCTTCTCGCCGATGCCGGCGACGCCGGGCAGGCCGTCCGACGGATCGCCGCGCATGAGCGCGTAATCGAGGTAGCGGTCGCCCGGGATGCCGTACTTCTTGGTGATCCAGCCTTCGTCCACCTCGGCGAGCTCGCTGACCCCGCGCAGCGTGTACAGCACCTTCACCCGCGGGTCGCGGACGATCGCGAAAAGATCGCGATCGCCGGTCACGACCTCGACCCGTTCGTCCGTGCCCGCCGCGATCGTCGCGATGACGTCCTCCGCCTCGAACCCTTCGGCCTCCGCGTACGACAGGCCGATCGCGTCGAAGATCTCGAGGATGATCGGGAACTGCAGCCCCACCTCGTCGGGCTCATCGTCCGGACCGGCGACGCGATGGGTCTTGTACGTCGGGAGGGCCTCAACGCGGAACGCGGGGCGCCAGTCGTTGTCGAGCGCCGCGTAGAAGCGTCCCGGCTTGCGATCGGGCAGCAGGCGGCTGACGAAATTGAGGAAGCCCATCGCCGCGTGGACCTTCGTGCCGTCCGACGCGCGGAGCTCCGGAACGGCGTGATACGCGCGGTACAGGAGGCTGGCCGCGTCGAGGAGCAGGAGCGGGCCGCCCTCGCTGGCCGCCTCACGCCCTCGCTGGCGCGGCGGAGAACACCGCGTCGATCGCGGCGATGACTCGATCGTTCTCGGTTCGGGTGCCGATCGACGTGCGCAGGCATCCCGCGCAGCCGGGCCACATCGAGATGTCGCGGATGAGGACGCTGCGCTCGAGGAACTTCGCGTGCACCTCCGCGGGCTCGCGATCGGTGAGCCGGAACAGGATGAAGTTCGTTACCGACGGAAACACCTCGACCCCCGGCGCGCGCTGGAGCGCGCGGTACACGCGCTCGCGCTCGGTCGCGCACTCGGCGATGCGCCGCTGGATATCGTCCTCGCGCCTTGCGATCTTCGCGCCGACGAACGTGGTGAGCGGGCTGACGTTGTACGGGAGCTGGACCGCGCGGAAGATGTCTCCGACGCGCGGATCGACGATGAGCAGGCCGAGACGGAGCCCGGCTGCGGCGTGCACCTTGGAGAAGGTCTTCGTCACGACGATGTTCGGACAGGCCGCCATCCGCGGCACGACGGTGTTGCCCGCGAAGTCGCTGTACGCCTCGTCCACGAGCACGAGCGTGTCGGGGTAGCGCTCCGCCACCGCGAGGATGATCGCCTCGTCGATGAGGTTGCCGGTCGGGTTGTTCGGCGTCGTGAATACGACGATGCTCGGTTTGGCGCGGGTCATCGCCGCGAGCGCGCGATCGAGCGTCAGGTCGTACGGGAGCCCGATGTCCTCCTCGACGACCGTGCCGCCGGCGATCTGCGCGAGCCGCGCGTGCATGGAGTACGTCGGCTGGAACAGGAGCGTGGAGCGCCCGTGGCCGCCGAACACGAGGAACACGTTGAGGAGCACGTCGTTGCTGCCATTGCCGAAGATCAGCTGCTCGGGCTTGATGCCGTAGCGCGCGGCGAGCGTCGCACGGAGGTCCGCCGTCGCCGCCGCCGACGGGTACCGGTTGAGGAGGATGTCGTCGAGCTCCGCCGGGCTCAGATAGAGGCCGGCTGGGTTCGGCTCGGGCCACTCGTTCGCGTTCACGCGGACGTCGGCGGTGACCTGCTGCGTGCGATACGCGGGGAAGGTCTCGAGGTCGGCGCGCGGGCGCGGGAGCCGGTCACTCATACCGCATAGCCTGACACAAATGCGACGGGTCGCCGTCCTCTGCGGTGGCGTCGGTGCGGCGCGGTTCCTCTCCGGGCTCATCGCCGTGGTCGACCCGAGCGGCGTGACCGCGATCGTGAACGTCGCCGACGACGACGAGTTCCACGGGCTCCACGTGAGCCCGGACCTCGACACCGTCCTCTACACGCTCGCCGGCATCGTCGACGAGGCCCAGGGCTGGGGACGGAAGGACGAGACCTTCCATGCCCAGGAGGAGCTTGCCCGGTTCGGCGAGGACGCCTGGTTCCGGCTCGGCGACCGCGATCTCGCCACCCACATCCACCGCACGCGTCTGCTGCGCGCCGGGACGTCGCTGACTGACGTCGTCGACGGCATGCGAACGGCGCTCGGGATCGGCGCGCGCATCCTTCCGGCCACCGATACCGGGCAACGGACGATGGTCCGGACGCCGGACGGCTGGATCGCGTTCCAGGAGTACTTCGTGAAACGGCGGACCGCCGATGCCGTGAACGAGGTCCGCTTCGAACCGGACGCCGCGCCATCCGCGCACGTGCGGGCCGCGATCGCCGAGGCGGACGTCATCGTCATCGCGCCGAGCAATCCATTCGTGAGCATCGGGCCGATCCTGGCACTCGCCGGCATGCGCGACGCGCTGCGCGCGGCGCGGGCGAAGGTCGTCGCGGTGAGCCCGATCGTCGGCGGTGCGGCGATCAAGGGCCCGGCCGCAGCGATGCTCGCCTCCCTTGGGCACGAGGTCTCCGCGCTCGGCGTGGCCCGGATCTACGCCGACGTCGCGGGCGCGTTCGTGATCGACGAGGCGGACCGGGCGCTCGGTCCGGCGATCGAGCAGCTTGGCCTGCGCGCGACCGTGGCCCCGACGATCATGCGCGACGCCGCGACCCGGGCCGCGCTCGCGCGCACGGTCATCGCGGCGATCCCGTGACCGTGGCCGTGGTCGTGCTGGCCCGCGATCCGCGGACCGCGAAGACCCGACTGCGCGGCGCGCTCGGCCCGGCCGCCCGCGGACGGCTCGCGGCCGCGATGCTCGATGACGTCATCGCCGCGGCCGTGGCCACGGGCTGGCCGGTGCTGGTCGTGACCGACGCCCGGTCGATCGCGGGGCGTGCCCGCGCCGCCGGCGCGCGAGCCACGGTGGTGGACGCGCGCGGGACCCGCGACGGCGCGCGGCGCGGCGTGAGCCGTGCGCTGCGCGACGGGGCCGGCGCGGTGCTCATCGTCGCCGCGGATGTGCCGCTGGTGCGGGCCGCCGACCTGCGGCGTATCGCCACCGCCGGACGCCGATCGGAGATCGTCATCGTGCCGGACCGCGGGCGTTCGGGGACGAACGCGCTCTACCTGCGGCCGCCCTCGCGCATCGCGCCGCGCTTCGGACCGTCCAGCTTCGCTGCGCACCGGAAGGCAGCGGGCGCTGCCGGACGGGTGCTGGCCATCTCGAGGCTTGCCCTCGACGTGGACACCCCGGCGGACCTCGAGGCGTTGCGCCGCGCGAAGCGGCGGGCCGGACGGCGCACGCGCGCCGTCCTCGACGCGCCGGCTAGGGGTCGGGCAGCCGCACCTCGACGTTCGCGTCCTTGATGAGCAGGATGAGCGCCCGCGCGGTCGGGCTCACGTCGAACGCGAGGTGGTTCTGGACCGGTTGGGTCGTCGGGTACCGCGAGGCCCAGACGAGGCCGAGGTTGCTCGTGTAGATGTCGCTCGTCGGATCGAACGCGAAGCCGCGCGCGCCCGCCGCGTCGATGAGCTGGAAGTTGCTCGTCGACAGTGGCGGGGCGTCAGCATTCGTCCTTGTCACCGTGAGGTGCACCACGAGATAACCGCCGCTCGTCGCCGGGATCGTCCCGAGCTTCAGGGCGCGCTCGACGGACGTGATCGTGTAGGTCCAGTCGGGGGTCTGGATCTTGTCCCCGAGGGCAGCAAAGGTGAGCGGCGGAGGCGCGCCGTTGCTCGCGATCTTCGGCTGAAGGTAGCCGTACGCGCTGAAGAGCGCCGCGACGAGCAGGAGCGTCACGAGGACGAGCCGGGCGGACCAGAGGAACCGAAGCAGTCGCGTCGTGAAGGGCTCGTCCTCGTATTCGATCGCCTCGGCGACGGCCGTGCGTGCCGCGTCGCGCTCGCGCACCGGCGGCTGGAATCGCATCGCAAGATCGCCCGCGCTCGGTTGCGGCTGCAACGCGGCCTCCGGGGACACGCGCTGCTCGCGCCTGAGGCGCTCGATCATCAGCTGCTCACCGAGGGCCTGCTGCTTCAGCTTCTCGGCCGTCTCGACGTCCGCCGGTGTGAGCGACTGCTCGCGCTGCGAGTCGGGCCGCGCGACGTAGAGCTCGCGCTGGACCTTGCGCCGTTCCACGAACTCGCCCTGCGGC
>CAZMLV010000170.1:0-4135 GCA_964567235.1 uncultured Chloroflexota bacterium
TCGCCGGTCCGCGGATGTTCGTGCGCTACGCGGCCCTCGAGATGCACCCGCTCGATACGAACGACCGCCTCGAGCTCATCCGCGCCAAGGCCGGTCTCGGGTTCTGCAACATCACGAAGTGCTGCACCGAGGTCTGTCCGGAGGACATCCACATCACCGACAACGCGATCATCCCGCTCAAGGAGCGCGTCGTGACCGAGTTCTACGACCCGCTTGCCTGGGTGAAGCGTCGCGTGATGGGCCAGCCCGCCACAGAGCCGGGCAAGGGCGAACCGGAGCCGCCGTCCGCGAAGGCATAGTGGACCGCCGGCGCACGTTCGTCGTCATCGCCGGCTCGCTGATGCTCCTCGTGTTCCTCCTGCTGGTGGTCCAGCCCGGGGTCGAGCGCGGCGGGGTGCAGGAGATCCTGATCATCGGCGCGATCTTCGCGGCGGTACTGCTCTTCGAGCGGTACCTTCGTTCGCGCTAGCTGATCCCGCCTCGACAAGGGGCGCTCTCGACCCCCTGATAGCCTGACCGAAACGATGGATGGCCCGCGGAACCGCTCCGCGACGACGGGCCTGATCCTCGCGACGGCGCTGGTGTCGCTTCCATTCCTCGCCATCGGTGTGATCGGGCTGCTCATGATGCCCGTCGAGCTGTGGCTCGTCGGCGGCCTGTACCTCGCGACGGTCCTCCTCGCGGCGCGGCCGATCAAGATCCACCCCGACGCCGACCTCAGCCCGTCGGACGTGGCGATCGTGGCCGGCGTCGTGTTCCTTCCGCCCGGTGCGGTCTCGATCGTCGCGGCGGTCGCGCGCGTGACCAGCGACCTCATCGGGCGCAAGCGGCCCGAGCAGATCATGCGGAACGGGGCCGCGATCGCCGTGTCGAGCGGCTGCGCCTCGCTGGTGTATGCGAGCTTGTGGCGCGCCCTCGGGACGGACATGAGCACGACCGCATCGATCCCCGCCGCGGTCCTTGCCGTGCTCGTGCTGGTCGCGGTCGACCTCGGCCAGCTCTATCTGCTGCTCAGCGTGCTGCGCGGCAGCCTGGTCCTACAGGGCTGGCGCTGGTTCGTCCGCACCGGCCGCGCGCAGCTCCTCTGGAGCCTGGCCGCGGTGATCACGATCGAGATCATCCTGATCGAGCCGTGGTTCCTGGTCCCCGGCATCCCGCTGTTCATCTTCGGCTACCTCGACATCCGGGCGCGCTTCGTCGCCGAGCGGCGCGCTCGGCTCCTCGCGACGCTGGTCGAGGTCGGCCACGCCGTCGGGATGTCGCTGGATACGACCGAGGTGTTCCGGGCCGTGTACGCGCAGGTGCGCACGGTCCTCGAGTCGGATGCGTTCTTCGTCGCGATCGTCGACCGCGTGCGGGACGTCGTGGACTACCGGTTCCTCGTGGACCTCAACACCGAGCTGCCCCGCGAGGACGGCCTGCTCGAGGGGACGCTCGCCGGCCTCGTCGTCGAGCGCGGCGAGCCGGTGCTCATCCGCGACACCCTTCACGACCTCCCGAAGCTCGGCCTCGTTCGCAGCGCGTGGGGCACGATCAACGAACGTTCGGTCCTGGTCGCGCCGATGCGGATCCAGGGCGTCGTCGTCGGCGCGCTCTCGGTGCAGAGCGTCAAGCCGAACGCGTACGACGAGGGCGACCTCGAGCTGCTCTCGGCGATCGCGAACGAGGCCGCCACCGCCATCGAGCGCGCCGACCTCTACGCGCGCGCGAGCGGTCTGTCCAAGCGCCTCGTGGACCTGCACCGCACCGGTGTCGAGCTCAACAGCCAGCGCCGGATGGCGGACGTCGTGCGGCTCTTCGCCCAGGCGTTCGTGGAGTCGATCGGCGCCTCGGCCGCGGCCGTCTACCTCGACACCGGCGGGGAGACGCTCGAGTTCGCGGGCAACACGACCGGGCGGCTGCCCTCCGAGCACTTCGCGCTGGCCAAGGCCGGTCCCAGCGCCATCGCCGACGCGATCGAGTCGGGCCGGCCCGTCGAGATCACCGACTCCGAGCAGACCGCCGAACCGACGCGCTCCCGGTTGACCGAATGGGGGTATCGCGCGCTGTACGTGCAGCCCCTGCGCGCGGCGTCCGAGTCGGTCGGTGCGCTCCTGGTCACATGGGAAGACCCGCACCGGTTCACGGGCGACGAGCGCGAGCTCATCGGCGTGCTCGCCGGCATGGGCGCGACCGCGATCCGGTCGATGCGCCTGTATCTGAAGCTCGACGACGCATATCTGTCGACGGTCTCGAAGCTCACTGCGATGATCCAGGCTCGCGACGGCTACCACGAGGACCACCAGCGCCGCATCGCCGCCGATGCGGTCGCGATCGGCGAGCGCCTCGGTCTCGATGACGCCACGCTGCGCGATCTCCGCTACGGCTCGCTGTTCCACTCGCTCGGCAAGATCGGCGTGCCCGCGACGATCCTCGCGAAGAGCGGTCCGCTCACTCAGGAGGAGCGGAAGATCGTGCAGGAGCACCCGCTGCTCGGCGCACGGATCCTCGAGTCCATCGAGTTCCTGCGCACGGTCGTTCCGATCGTCCGTCACGCGAACGAGCGGTGGGACGGCACGGGCTATCCCGACGGCCAGAAGGGCGAGGACATCTCGCTGCCGGCGCGGATCCTCGCGGTCGCGATCGGCTACGAGGCGATGCTCGCGGACCGTCCGTACCGGCGCGCGCTCCACCCGGAGGCCGCGGTCGCGGAGCTGCGCACGCTCGCCGGAGCCTGGTACGACCCGGCCATCGTCGACCAGTTCATCACGATGATCGAGGCGCGCGGCCTGGTCGCGGCGGCCGAGGTCGAGGTCGGGGCGTCGCGCGAGCTCGCGATCCTCGCGGAGATCACTCCCGAGTTCCACACCCTGCTCGACATGCAGCAGCTCCTGTCACGCATCCTCGCGATCCTCGAACGCCACATGGCCGGCGCCGCGTTCACGATCTTCCTGCGCGAGGAGTCGACCGGCGATCTCGTCGTCCGGTCTGCCGCCGGCGCGCGCACCGACCTCGCCGGCCCGACACGCGTCGAGAACGGCACCGGCCTCGTGGGCTGGGTCGTGGCCCACGGCGAAGCCCAGATCGTGGATGACGTCCGCAGCGATCCGCGCTACATCGGCGACCCGAACGTGCGATCGGAGATGGTCGTGCCGCTCGTGTCGTCCGGCAAGGCGATCGGCGGGCTCGTGGTGTCCCATCCGTCGGTCGGCGTGTTCGGCCAGCGCGACCTGACCCTCCTGCAGGCGGTGGCCGCGCAGATCGCGGCCGCGATCGACGTCGCCGAGCTGCACGAGCGGCTGAAGCGCGCGGCGAACACCGACGCGCTCACCGGGATCCACAACTACGGCTACTTCTATGACCGCCTCGAGGAAGAGGTCGCTCGCGCCGAGCGCCGATCCACCACGCTCGCGGTCGCGTACTTCGACATCGACGGGCTGAAACGCGTGAACGACACGTACGGTCACCTCGCCGGCGACGCCGTGCTGCGCACCCTGGGCGGCCTCATCGGCCGCCGGGTGCGGACCGAGGACATCCCGGCCCGGTACGGCGGCGACGAGTTCGCGATCGTGATGCCCGACACGCCCCGTGAAGAGGCCGAGCGTGTCGTGCAGCGGCTCATGGACGAGCTCGACCGCAGCCTCGTCGAGCTGCCGGACGGCGGCACGATCCGGATGCCCGCGCGGTCGTGGGGCATCTCGACGTACCCGCTCGACGGCAAGACCGCGAAGACCCTCGTCGACAACGCCGACACCCGCGCCTACGCCCGCAAGCGGGCGCGGACCGACATCGCTCCCTAGAACCCTGAGAGCTTCGATGCCTTCGGCTACTCCGCTCTCGGGGGCCCTGCGGCTCGGGCCGGCGAAGCCCGCCCTCGCCTGATGGATCACGCTGATCATGTCGCGCTCATCCGCGACGCCGTGCGGCCGGGTGAGACCTGGCTCGAGCTCGGGTCCGGCACAGGCGCGTTCACGCTCGCGCTCGCTGATGTGCTGGGACCGCGCGGCACGATCCATTCCGTCGATCAGGATCGTGGCGCGCTCAAGGCGCAGGCCGCTGCGGTCGGGGCGCAGTTCGGTGCCGTGCGCCTGGACCAGCGGACCGCCGACTTCACCCGCCCGCTCGGGTTCAGCGGGATGGACGGCGTGCTGATGGC
>CAZMLV010000171.1:0-4109 GCA_964567235.1 uncultured Chloroflexota bacterium
GCCAGGGCCGGACGGTCGACTTCAAGAACGTCGTGATCATCATGACCAGCAACGTCGGCTCGACCTTCATCGCCGAGCTCGCCGGGAAGAACGATGAGCTGATGCGCAAGCACGTCATGGACGCGCTGCGCGGGCAGTTCCGTCCGGAGTTCCTGAACCGGGTCGACGAGATCGTCATCTTCCACGGCCTCGTCGAGAAGCAGCTCGAGACGATCGTCGAGCTCGAGACAAAGGCGCTCGCGCGGCGGCTGGCCGAGCGGAAGATCGACCTCGAGCTGACCGCGGCAGCGAAGGCGCTGATCGCGAAGGAGGGGTACGACCCGGCCTACGGGGCGCGCCCGATCCGGCGCACGATCCAGCGGCTGATCCTCGATCCGCTCGCGCAGAAGGTCCTCTCGGGCGAGTACAAGGAGGGCGACACGGTCTTCGTGGACGCCGAGAACGGCTCGATCCAGTTCTGGACCGAGGAGTTCGCCGACAAGATGGCCAAGGACCGCAAGAAGCGCGGTGAGCCGGTCGGTGCGCTGAACTAGCGAACCGACCAGCCTTCGCGCGCGTTCAATAACCGTATGCGCGCCGCACTCGCCGTCGGGTTCGTATGGCTGACGCTTGCGTCCGCTGCGGCATGCGGGACGTCGCCGGCGACATCCGCGCCGGCCGCCTCCAGGGTCGTCCTGGCTACACCGACGGCGAGCGCCTCGCCGGATCCGACGCCGACACCACTGCCGGTCGCCGCGCTCATCGCCCAGATCGACATGAGCAAGCTCAACGACCATCTGCTCGCCCTCACGAATGTCGTCTCGCGTGATGTTCGCCATCCGGGGCATGCGAAGGCGCTTGCGTACTTGAAAGAGCAGCTTGGGGCGATGGGGGTGCAGGTCGAGTCGTATCGGAACGTGTATCAGGGCATCGCGCTCGAGAGCCTGCTCGTCAGGATCGATCCGCTGAATGCACCGCCGACCGCAGGCTGGGTGATGATCTGCGCGCACTACGACTCGATCTCCAACCGTTCACCGAACTGGAATCCCAGCACCACCGCGGCGCCCGGAGCGGACGACAACGCGACCGGCACCGCGGCGCTCCTCGAGTACGCGCGGATCCTCTCGCAGGATCGCGCGAGCCTCACACATCGGGTGGTCCTCGCGTTCTTCGACGGCGAGGAGCTGTTCTTCAAGGGTAGCGGCGCGTATGTCACGACCCTCAGCAAGCCGTACCCCTACAGCGCGGTCATCAACATCGACATGGTCGGGTTCAACCCGATCACCGACCGGCTCGATCTCATCTGGTACACGAACGCGTCGGCCGGTCTGCGCGACCGGGTGGCCGCGGCCAACGAGCGCTACGCGATCGGGATCGATCCGTTGAACGCGCAGTTCGCCGGAGACGGCAACACGATCCTCGATGCCGCGCCGTTCGGCCTCGCGGGGATCCCGGCGATCGCGCTGGTGCAGCGGTACGGCGAGAACGACGCGACCTTCCCCGGCAACTACACGTTCCACACCGTGAACGACACGCCGGCCAACGTCTCGAACCGCCGGCTCTGGCTGAAGGCCGCGAAGCTCGCGCTCGCCACGGCGCTGGACCTCGCGACGGCGAACTAGAGCTCGCCCTCCGTCCACCGGTCGGTCGAGGTGACGATCGTCACCGGGCCGTCGGCGTCGATCTGGACCCGCATCGCCGCGCCGAACACGCCCATCGCGACCACGAGGCCGTTCGCGCGCAGCACGCCGCAGAACGCGTCGAAGAGCCGGCGGCCGACGTCGGGCGGGGCGGCGGACATGAAGTCGGGACGGCGGCCCTGCCGCACGTCGCCGTAGAGCGTGAACTGCGGGACCACAAGGACGCTGCCAGTCGCCTGGGTCACGGTGTGCTGCAGCTTCCCGGACCCGTCATCGAAGATCCGCAGCCCTGCGATCTTCGCCCCGAGCCGCTCGCCGTCGATCGCGGTGTCCTTCGCGCCGACGCCAAGGAGCACCACCAGACCGTGGGCGATGGATCCGGCGCGCTCACCGTCGACCTCGACCGACGCGGCGCGCACGCGCTGCACGACGGCGCGCGTTAGCTAGTTGCTCCAGCTCTATCTCTCGGCTCTGCCGAGAGACTGCTCAAGGCCGGTGGACTCGCTCATCGCGGCAAGGCTGCTCCTCGCTCGGTTCATTCCAGCATCCAGGGGTTGTCGCCGCGGACGACCGCGTCGACCTCGCTCGCGCCGAGATGACCCGGCGCCCAGACGGTGCGGCTCAGGCCGAGCGGAAGGCGCGTGATGTACGTGACCTTCCCGAAGCGGTAGCCATGCTGGAACAGGAAGGTCTTGCCATCGATCTCCATGAGCTGGCGACGATCCGTCGAGGCGGTGGGCACGCGGACGAGCCTAAGCGACGGACCTGATCAGTCGGGCGGAAGGCCTGGATCGGCAGGATCGCTGGTCGCGGCACCGAACGGAGCGGCCTCGGCCACGAGTGCCGGGCCGGTCGTCGCCCGCGCGCTGGCCGTGAGGCCGCCGCCACCGGCGAGGGCCATGGCTACGACCACCGCGAGCACGATCGCTCTCATGAGCCTCATCTGCACCACGCTCCCCATTGTCGGCACGAGCCGGAGTTCGGTATCGTGCGTTGCGATTATGAGGACTGTACCGAACGCGTCAATGCGGACGGACGCGACAGCCGTCTCGAATGCGGGTCAGACGCTCGGGGCGCGAGTGCGGACCGCTCGACGCGGAGCCGGATTGAGCCAGGCGCAGCTTGCGGGCGAGGAGCTCACGAAGGGGTTCATCAGCCAGATCGAGTCCGGCCTAGTACGTCCGTCCATCCGTTCGCTTCAGTACATCGCGTCGAAGCTCGGGCGGCCGCTCGACTACTTCATCGCGGACGAGCCGCTCGCGGCCACCAAGCGCGTCACGTTCCACCGGCTCGCGGCCGAGGCCGCGTCGGAGCGGTCGGACTGGCGCAGCGCCGAAGAGGAATCGACCGCCGGTCTCGCCGTCGCCACCGAAGCCACCGAGCGCGCGGGCTTCCTCCGACTCCTCGCGAGCGCCGCGTTGAATCAGGGCCGCCGTGAGGAGGCGTTCGATCGCGTGACCGAGGGCCTTGCGCTCGTGGACGTCACGAAGCAGCCGCTCGATGTCGCGCGGCTCCTGTACGTCCGCGGCCTCGCGTACGGTGAAGCGGGTCAGCTCGTCGCGTCGACCGAGGCGTTCGAGACCGTGCGGGACATCGTCGAGCGCTACGAGATCCTCGATCCTCGCCTGCGCGCACGCGTCGCCGTGGCGCTCGGCACGACCTACCGGCGGCTCGGGCGCACGACCAAAGCGATCGCGTCCTATGAGGTCGCGCTCGCCACGGCATCGCGCGCGAACGAGCTGAAGCTCGCGGCGCAGGGGTTCATGGGCATCGCCGTCTCGCACTATGACGCCGGGGATCTCGACGCGGCGATCGCCAGCTACGAGCGCGCGCTCGAGCTCTTCGAGCGCATCGCCGACACGAGCTTCGAGCTGCACGTCCGTCAGTCGCTGGCGTCCATCCACTTCCAGCAGGGCCACGTGGCCCAGGCGCGCGAGCTTGCCGACCGCACGATCGCCCGCGCCACCGAGGTGGGGGACGAGCATGGCGGCGCGATCGCGCAGGTCGTACGCGCGCGGGTGCTGCTGAGCGATGGCGACGCCGCCGGCGCGAAGCGCACGGCGAAGCAGGCCGAGCGCGCGCTCGGCGCGGTCGGCGATCAGATCCAGCGGGCGCACGCGCTTCGCGTCGTCGCGGCCGCGTGCGAGACGCGCGGCGAGACCGCCGATGCGGATCGCGCGTTCAAACAGGCCATCGAACTGTTCTCGGCGATCGACGACCGCGCCGACCTGTCCATCGCGGCATCCGAGTACTCGAAGATCCTTCGGGCCCGCGGCTCGATCGACGAGGCGTTCGCGATGCTGGAGCTCGCCCAGACCCGGCGCTAGGTAGCATCGGCGCGTGCCCCGTGAATACGCGTCCGAAGAGAACGCACGCGTCGCCGACCTCCTCGACGAGATCGGCGATCTCCTCGAGCTGAAGGGCGAGAACGTCTTCCGCGCCGTCACGTATCGCGCGGCCGCGCGCGAGATCCGCGACCTGCGCGAGCCG
>CAZMLV010000172.1:0-2601 GCA_964567235.1 uncultured Chloroflexota bacterium
ACCCGTACGGCGGCTCGCCGTTGCTGCTCGCGAGCATCCCGCTCCGCTCGATCGAAGCGACAGAGTTCCAGCGCGATCTCTCGAAGGTCCACGCCGACCGGCTCTCGGACGCGATCGGCGCGGTCGGCGTGTTCCTCGATCCGGTGATCGCGGTCGCTGGCAAGGACGGCTTCACGTCGCCGAATGGACGTCACCGCCTCGCGGCCGCGAAGAAGCTCGGGCTGCGAACGGTGAGCGCGCTCGTGGTCGCCGACCCGCAGATCGCGTACCGGATCCTGCCGCTCAACACGGAGAAGGCCCACAACCTCCGCGACCGCAGCATGGAAGTGATCCGGATGGCCCGCTCGCTCGCGAAGGAGCAGCCCCGCTCGACCGAGAAGGACCACGCCGTCGCGTTCGAGGCGGCCTACTTCCTCACCCTCGGCACCGCGTACGAGGAACGCGGGCGCTTCGCAGGATCGTCGTACCAGTCGATGCTGCGTCGGGTCGACGTCTTCCTCGATGGCACGCTGCCGGCCGCGCTGCGGCAGCGCGATCAGTGGGGCCGGCGGCTCCTCGACATCGACGACCGGGTCGCGGGGCACGTGAAGACGTTGCAGGAGATGGGCTTCAAGAGTCCGTACCTGCGTGCGGTCGTCGTGGCGCGCTGCAACCCGGTCCGGTGGATCCCGCAGAAGCGGGGTGCGCCGCCGCCGATGACCATGGCCGAGGCGCTCGGCAAGATGGCTGCGAGCGTCCGGAAGTTCGATCCGAAGTCCGTGCGCGCGGGCGATCTCGCGCTGGTGGCGGCGGTCAGCTCGGACGAGTAGCGCTGCCTAGCGCGGAACGTACTCGAGCACGATGGCGGCGACCACGAGCACCACCACCGACGCGATGATCAGGACCAGCGGGACCACGTAGAAGACGACGATCGCGAAGACGAGGACGATGAACGCGCGGCGCGGCGGCAGCACGTAGTGCGCCTCGATGGCCCGCCAGGTGATGAACGCGAGCCAGATCAGGCTGGCCGTCCCGATGAGCTGCGCGACCTGCGCGCCGGCGGTCTTGCCGCTCCCGAGGATCGCCGCGGCGCCGTCGGCGGGGATCCGGGTCAGCGCGGTCGCGTAGCCAAGGAGGACGAACATCGGCCGGATCGGACGCCGGATCCCGTCGAGCCGCGCGGCAGCGTGGACGGCGGTCGCTCCGAGGAACCAGACCAGCAGCGGCGAGAACGCGGTGACCACGATCACCGCCGTCCAGGCCTGCTCGATGAGGTAGCCGATGATCGCGGCGCGATCGCGTCCGACGGCGTCGATGAGCGCGCCGATCGCCGGGCTGCGGTCGTCGCCATAGAGCACGCTCGCCACGGGCACGTCGACCGCGAAACGCGCCGCGCTCGCGGCGGCCACCGCCGTCGCGCGCCCCACGAGTCCCACGGCGACCGGGAGCCGGCCGCTCGCCAGGATCAGGGCCACGCCGCGGCGCGGCGAACGGATGAGTACCTGGAGCTCGGTCACCGGAAGGCCGCGGCGAGCGCGTCGCCGACGGCCACGTCGGTCGCGACGTCGATCGTGTCCCGCTCATCGCCGGTCCAGGCCGGCGGATCGGCGTCGTGCAGCGCGTCGGGGACCGGCGCCCCGAGCATGATCAGGTACTCGATCGACCATCCGCGCGCGACCGCGTCGAGGTCGTAGCCCCCGCCACCCATCGCGACCCACGGAAGGCCGAAGGCGCGGAACCCACGGACGATGTGCTCGCGCGCGCGCGTGGAGACCTGGAGGTGCGTGAGGGGATCGGTGAAGTGCGAGTCGATGCCCTGCTGCGTGACGAGCACATCGGGCTTGAAGCGTTCGACGAGCGGCGGCACGACCGCGTCGAACGCGTTCACGTACGCGTGGTCGTCCGTATACGGCGGCAACGCGACGTTGATGCTGTACCCGGCGCCCTTGCCGGTGCCGCGCTCGTCGGCGAAGCCCGTGCCCGGGAACAGCGAGTGCCCGGACTCGTGCAGTGAGATCGTGAGGACCTGATCGGTGTCGTAGAACGCGGCCTGCACGCCGTCACCGTGATGCGCGTCGATGTCCACGTATGCGACCTTGAGGCCGCGGTCCGCAAGGAGTCCGCACGCGATCGCCGGATCGTTGTAGATGCAGAAGCCCGACGCGCGGCTGCGCATCGCGTGGTGGAGCCCGCCCGCGCCGTTGAACGACACCCGGAGCCGGCCGGCCAGCACCTCCTCCAGGCCGCGCAACGTTCCGCCGGTCGTGAGCAGGGACGCCTCGTGAATCCCCGCGAACGGCGGAGTGTCGCCGTAGGCGGAGAGCCCCCAGCGGGTGTAGTCCAGGCTCGGATCCGCCGACGCCTGCTCGACGGCGTGGATGTACTCCGGCGAATGGATCCGTTCGATCTCGGCCGCCGTCGCATCGCGCGGCGCGAGCACGACGGCGTTGGGATCTCGGAACGCGCCGAGCGCCTCGAGCTTGTCGTGCACGCCGATCAGCCGCCGCGGCTTGAGCGGGTGGTCGTCGCGATAGACGTGGGACGCGAGGCGCGGGTCCCAGACGAACCCGGCGCGGTCGGTCTTCAGCGCTCGAGCGTCTCCATGAGCTCGCGCCACTCGCC
>CAZMLV010000172.1:2701-4101 GCA_964567235.1 uncultured Chloroflexota bacterium
TCGCGCTGGGCCTCGATCTCGGTCCGCTGTGACTGCGTGACGGTCGCGGGCCGCTCGAGGGTGTCCACGAATGGCGAGTCTAGGACTGGCGGAAATGCGCTTCGGAACGCGCCTCCACGCGCGAATGCCGTCGATCGGTCGCGACCCGTCGCTCGAGCTGACGCTTCGCGACGGTCTTCATCTCGGCCGCGGCCTGCGCCAGCGCGGCGGCGGTGGTGAAGGCTCGCGAGTCCGAGAGCGCGATGCCGACCGACACGGTCGCGATCGGCCACCGGCTGCGCAGGCCCCGACGGTCGGGCGCCTCGTAGCCACCGGCCGCGACGTCTCCCGCGTCGTGGAGCTGCCGCGATCGGACGCCGAACCGCGCGACGATGTCCTCCGCGAGCGGTTCGGCGTCATCGGACGCGCAGAGCACGACGAAGTCGTCGCCGCCGATGTGGCCGAGGAACGCACCGTCACCGGATCCCGCGACGGCGCCGAAGATCGCCTCGGCCAGCTCCGAGATCAGGGTGTCGCCGCGGGTGAATCCGTAGCGGTCGTTGAAGCTCTTGAAGTTGTCGATGTCGAGGTAGAGGCACGCGAACTTCTCGCATGCGCGCAGGCGCGAGGTGATCTCCTCATAGATGGCGGTGTTCCCCGGAAGACCCGACAGCGGGTTGAGCCCACCGAGGGTGCGCGACCGCCGGAGCGCCGTCTGCACGCGCGCCGCGAGCTCCTCGAGGTCGAACGGCTTCGTGACGTAGTCGTCGGCACCGGCACGGAGATGCCGCACCTTGTCGACGCTCCGCGCTGATCCAGTGAGGAACACGACCGGCGTGTAGCGCGTGCGATGGTCGGCCTGCAGCCGTTCGAAGACCTGATCGCCGGAGAGCTCAGGCAGCGTCAGATCGAGGACCACGAGCTGCGGCCGAAGGATGATCGCGCGCTGCAGGGCGGTCACGCCATCATGGACGGCCTCGCTCACGATGCCGTCCTCGGCCAGGCGCTCCGCCAGCGCCGCGCAGGTGACCGGATCGTCGTCGACGATCAGCACCGTCGGTCTCCCGTTCATCGCAACGATGGTCGGCCCCGCGGACTACGCCGGATAGATGACCCGCCGCGGCCATGTGGGGCAGGACGAAAGCACCACAGGCGTCAATGAACGTTGACCGCTTGGTCGCTCGACCGGTCCGTCTAGTTCGGGTCGGCGCCCTGAGCCTGCTCCCACTCGGAGCGCCGGACCTCGCAGATCCAGTGATCGTGCCAGCGTCCTTCGCGAAAGAAGTGCTCGCGCTCGACGCCGACCTCCCGATAGCCGGCTTTCAGCAGGGCCCGGCGGCTCGCCTCGTTCTCGGCGAACGTCCCGGAGGTCAGCTTGTGGAGGTTGAGCTGGCGGAACGCGTAGTCGGTCCGAAGACGCA
>CAZMLV010000173.1:0-4093 GCA_964567235.1 uncultured Chloroflexota bacterium
GGCGGAGCGCGACGGAGGCCGAGAAGGCCGCGAACGCGCTGAAGCTCGCCGCGAGCGACCTGTTGAAGCTCGGGATCGTTGACGGCCTGATCCCTGAGCCGGCCGGCGGCGCGCACACCGACCCGCAGGCCACGATCAGCGCGATCAAGTCCGCGCTCATCGTGCAGCTCGACCGGCTCGGCCGCGTGCCGATCGCTGACCTGCTCTCCGCGCGCTACGAGCGGTACCGGCACATCGGGACGGTCATCGAGCCGGTGCCCGGCGCCGTGCCGGTCAAGAAGAGCGAGCCGTTCTGGAAGCGGATGATCCGGCCGACATGAGCGACGAGAAGGACGAGGTGCTCGCGCTGCTCGACGATCTGCTCCGCCTCGCCGAGGGCTCCGGCGCGACCGCGATCGAGGTCGAGGCCGAAGGGATGGGCGCCGCGATCGTGCGCGTCCCGTCCGCGATGCCCGCGCTCGCATCGGCCGAGGCGCGGGCCGCAGCCGCCGCGCCGAAGGTCCCCGAGCCGTCGCGGGTGCATTCGTCGGGCGTCGGGATCTTCAGCGCATCGAAGGACTGGAGCTCCGGCGACGCCGTGACGAAGGGCACCGTACTCGGCGCGGTGCAATCGCTCGGCGCGATGACCGACGTGGTCGCCCCGATCGACGGCGTGCTGCGCGATGTGCTCGTCGCCGGCGGGGCGCCGGTGGAGTACGGGCAGGCTCTCTTCGCAATCGAGAAACGCTAGAAATGGACCGGCTCGGGGCGGCGAGAGGACGCCATTAGGTGTCGCCAGCGGCGGCAAACATGCCCGCGCACCAGGAGCCGCGATGACTGAAATGATCGAAGGTGCAACATTCCGGCGCCACGCGTTTCTCTTGGGCTTTCTGACCAAAGCCGAGGTGGACGCCCTCTTCTCGCAACTTCCGGTTCGCCTTGCGCCTGGCGAATCACTCACTGAGGCTCACCAGCAGGCGCGTAGCGCCAAGGCGGCTCTCGGGCCATACGTCGTGGGTGCGGTAGCACAGCCGATACCCGCGACCTTGGCCGCAGCTGTGGAAGAAGTGCGCAGCCGGGCGGTCTACAAGAGGGAATATGAGGCGAAGGGTGACTACGAATTCGCAACGGTCCCGATCGACAGTTTGCTCACGCCTCAGATGAATGTCGACATGGACTACGTTGGCGAACTCGCGGCGACGCTTCCGGACACAGAGGACAGCGGCGTCGCGGACCTCGCGTTCGCGTTCCCGACGGGACAGATTGCTGAACCATTCGTTCGGGGAAACACAGCAGTGTTCACGTCCTACGCACCGAACATCGCGATTTCACCGGTGCCGGTGCTCCGCCGCACGGCCGACGGATTCGACATCGTGTTTGAGGCAAAGAGTCGGCCGAATTTCATCATGGTCGCACGGGTTGCGGGCCACCTGATACTCCATAATGGCGTTCATAAGGTGCTTGCCCTGAAAGCACGGGGTCGGAACCGAGCGTTCGCGGTCGTGCACGACGTGCAGAGCCAAACTCAACTCGGACTTGGTCAGGGAAACATGTCAATGTTTCAGGAAGTGAACTACACGCAAGCGGCAAGACCGCCACTGGTGATTGATTTCAATTCCGCTGCGGCCGTGCCGGTGTTCATGCGAGCGACCATCACGATCTATCGGCTTGCGGCCCAAACCGAAGATATCCTGGCGCCATCCGTGTCCACACCGGCCGGCTAACCGCGCCAATGCCAGGTTTGGACAACTTCCTTCGTTGATCCGCACGGTTCATTGACTGTCGCAACCGCGTGGCTCTTCCCAGGCCAGGGCTCGCAAGGCGTCGCGATGGGCAACGCGCTCGCTGAGTCGTTTTCGGACGCGGCCAGGACGTACGAGGAGGCGAACGCTGCGCTCGGACTCGATCTGCGCGCGCTCTGCTGGGGCGGGCCGGCGTCGGAACTGGAGCGCACCGCGAACGCGCAGCCGGCGATCCTCGCGACGTCAATCGCTGCGCTCCGCGCTGCACAAGCGGAGGGACTGGCCGGTGACGACCCGATCCTCCTTGGTCATTCGCTCGGCGAGTTCACGGCACTCGTTGCGGGTGGCGCACTCGATTTCGGCGACGCGCTCCGCCTCGTGCGCAAGCGGGGCGAGCTCATGCAGGCGGCGGACGCATCGGGCGGAATGGCCGCGGTCCTCGGGCTCGACGCCGACGCGGTCGCGAAGGCGATCGACGGCTCGGGCATCGTCGTCGCGAACGACAACGCGCCGGGCCAGGTCGTCGTCACTGGACCGCTCGCCGCGATGCCGGTAGCGACCGAGAAGCTCAAGGCGGCTGGCGCGAAGCGCGTCATCCCGCTGAAGGTGTCGGGTGCGTTCCACTCGCCCGCGATGAAAGCGGTCGCTCCCAAGCTCGCCGAGGCGATCCGGGCCACTCCATTCCATCCGCTCAGGTACCCGGTGATCGCAAATGTGGATGCGCAGGTCCACACGAATTCGAGCGATTTCGTGACATTGCTCGAAAAGCAGGTCCACTCTCCCGTACAGTGGGTCGCCTCAGTCAGGCGCGCCGCTGGGGAGGGCGCGATGACGTTCATCGAGTTCGGCGCGGGCAACGTGCTCACCGGGCTCGTGAAGCGGATCCTCCCCGACGCACGGACCGCGAACGTGTCGGATCCCGCGACGTTGAAGGAGGCACTCGATCTCGTTCGACAAGATCCTCATCGCGAACCGGGGTGAGATCGCGCTGCGCGTCATCCGCGCGTGCCGCGAGCTCGGGATCCAGAGCGTCGTCGTGTACAGCGAGGCCGACGTGCACAGCCTCCCGGTCCACTCCGCCGACGAGGCCATCTGCATCGGCCCGGCGAACTCGCGCGACTCCTATCTGAACATCCCCGCGATCATCTCGGCCGCGCTCATCAGCGGCGCGCAGGCGATCCACCCGGGCTACGGGTTCCTCTCCGAGAACGCGGACTTCTCCGAGGTCTGCAAGGAGCACGGCCTGGTGTTCATCGGCCCGCCGCCGGAAGTGCTCGCGCGGTTCCACGACAAGTCCGCGACGCGCGCGGCGATGAAGCGCGCCGGCCTGCCGGTCATCCCGGGCTCCGACGGTCCGGTGAAGACGTCATCGGAGGCGCTCCGCATCGCCGAGCAGATCGGCTACCCGGTCATGCTGAAGGCGCGCTCGGGCGGCGGCGGCCGCGGCATGCGCAAGGCCGAGTCCGCGAAGGACCTCCAGCGGCTCTGGGAGCAGGCCCGCAGCGAGGCGAAGGCGAGCTTCGGCGACGAGGGCCTGTACCTCGAGCGCAACCTCGAGGGCGTGCGGCACATCGAGGCGCAGATCCTGGTCGATGATCGCGGCGAGGCGATCTTCGTCGGCGAGCGCGAGTGCTCGATCCAGCGGCGCAACCAGAAGATGCTCGAAGAGGCGCCGTCGATCTCGATCAACGAGGAGCTCCGCCGGCGCATCAAGACGTACTCGGTCGACGCGGCGAAGCGCTTCGGCTATCGCGGCGTCGGCACGTTCGAGTTCCTCGTCGACGCGGCCGGCAATCCGTACTTCATCGAGGTGAACGCGCGCATCCAGGTGGAGCACACCGTCACCGAGGCGGTCACCGGCATCGACCTTGTGAAGGAGCAGATCGCGCTCGCGACCGGCGCGCCGCTCAGCTTCTCCGACGAGCAGATCTGGGTGAACGGCCACGCGATCGAGTGCCGGATCAACGCGGAGGACGCCGACAACAGCTTCGCGCCCTCGACCGGCACGCTCACGACGTGGCTCCCGCCGGCCGGGCCGGGCATCCGACTCGACTCGCACTGCTTCCAGGGCTACGAGGTCCCGCCGTTCTACGACTCGCTGCTCGCGAAGGTCATCGCGTGGGGGAGGGACCGCACCGAGGCCGTCGCGCGGATGCAGCGCGCACTCGACGAGTTCACCGTCGTCGGCGTGACGACGAACATCGACGCGCACAAGAAGATCCTCGCCTCCGAGGCGTTCAAGGCCGGCCAGGTGACGACGCACCTCATCGATACGGTCGGCATCGAAGCGCTCAGCGCTTGAGCGTCGTCCTCGACCGGAAGGGCATCGAGGCCCTCATCCCGCACCGCGATCCGTTCCTGCTCATCGATCG
>CAZMLV010000174.1:0-3998 GCA_964567235.1 uncultured Chloroflexota bacterium
AGGCCGAGCGATGGCTCGTCGAGGAGCAGGACCCGCGGCCTGGCGAGGAGGGCCCGCGCGATCGCGAGCAGCTGCTGCTCGCCGCCCGACAGGCTTCCGGCCGCAAGCTCGCGGCGTTCGGCGAGGATCGGGAAGCGCTCGTACATCGCGGTCGCGTCCCGTGCGCCGGAGAGCAGCAGATTCTCGTGGACGGACATCCGCGCGAGGATCTCGCGGCCCTCGGGCACCTGGATCACCCCCGCGCGCACGATCGTGTGCGGCGCCGCGCCGGCGAGATCGCGCCCGCCGAGCCGGATCGCGCCGCGCGCCGGCCGCACGATGCCCGAGATCGCCGCGAGCGTGCTCGTCTTCCCCGCGCCGTTCGCGCCGATGAGCGCGACGACCTCGCCCGCGCCGACATCGAAGCTGATCCCGTGGAGCGCCTCGATCGCGCCGTACCGCACCACGAGGTCGCGCACTTCGAGCCCTGGCTCAGGCATCGTCGTCCGATCCGAGGTAGGCGTCGCGCACGGCCGGATCGCCCTGGACCTGGGCCGGCGTGCCCTGCGCGATCTTGCGCCCGAAGCTCAGGACCGCGACCCGGTCGCACGCGCCCATCACCAGCCGCACGTCGTGCTCGATGAGGACGGTCGTGATCCCTTCGGCGCCGAGCGATCGCAGCAGAACGCGCAGTGCGGCCGATTCGGTCGGGTTCATGCCCGCGGCCGGCTCGTCCAGGATCAGCAGCTTCGGCTCGGCCGCGAGGGCCCGCGCGATCTCGAGCCGGCGCTGGTCGCCGTAGGCGAGCTCGCCGGCCAGGGCGTGCGCCCGCGCGGCGATGCCCATGCGCTCGAGCAGTGCTTGGGCGTGGACCGGCGAGCCGCCGCGGACGAAGCCCCCAAGTCGGACGTTCTCGAGCACGGTCAGTCCCTTGAACAGGCGGATCGCCTGGAACGTGCGCGCGATGCCGCGCCGGGCCAGCTGATCCGGCCGCAGGCGCGTGACATCGGCGCCCGCGAGGCGAACGGCGCCGCCGTCGGCGCGGAGCTGCCCGGAGATGACGTTGATGAGCGTGGTCTTCCCCGCCCCGTTCGGCCCGATGAGGCCGAACACCTCGCCCTCGATGATCGCCAGATCGACCGAGTTCACCGCGACCACGCCGCCGAAGCGCTTCATCAGGCCGGAGGTCTCAAGCAACATCTTCGGCTCCGATCGTGCGCAGGCGGGCGGTCCGTCGCAGCTCGAGGATCGTCGCGAGCCCGCGTGGCAGGAACACGATGACGAGCACGAGGATCACGCCCTGGAAGATGTCGCGGTACTCCTGCAGGGGCTGCAGGATCGCGGGCAGCGCGGTGAACAGGAGCGCGCCCGCGATCGGGCCGAGGACGTTCGGGATCCCGCCGACCACCGCGAAGACGAGGATCTGGACCGCCCGGGCGAAGCCGAACTCGTCGGGCTGGATCGCGAAGTCGAAGTGCGCCGCGAGGCCGCCGGCCCAGCCCGCCACGAGCGCGCCGAGCACGAACGCCGCGAGCTGGTAGCGGCGGACGGGGATCCCCTGGCTCGCGGCGGCGACCTCGTCCTCGCGGATCGCGGCCCACGCGCGCCCGACCGTCGACCGGCGCAGCCCCTCGAGTGCGACCGCGATGATCAGGAGCGACGCGAAGATGTGCCAGAGCTCGGTCTTGGGCGGGATGCCCACGAGGCCCTGCCCGCGGCCGGTGACCGGGATCGCGAGGATCGCGACCCGCACGATCTCGCCGAACGCGAGGGTGGCGATCGCGAGGTACACACCGCGGAGGCGGAACACCGTCGCGCCGAGCGGCACGGACACGGCGGCCGCCAGGACGGCGCCGCAGGCGAGCGCGAGCGGGAACGGGAATCCCGCCTTCATCGTGAGCAGGGCGGAGCAGTACGCGGCGATGCCGGCGAACGCCGCGTTGCCGAGCGTGAGCTGGCCCGTGTACAGGGTCAACCAGACCGACAGCGCCAGCATCGCGTTGAGACCGATGAAGCCGATGGTCGTCTGGTAGGCGGCGAGGAACGCCCCGAGGTCGTCCATCAGACCCGGTCGACGGCGCGCTGGCCGAAGATGCCGCGGGGCCGGACGACGAGCACGGCGAAGAGGAGGCCGTAGGCGAACGCGTCGCGCAGCTCGCTCGGCAGGAACGTCAGGCTCGCGATCTCGCCGAAGCTCAGGATGTACGCCCCGAGCACCGCACCGGGGATGCTGCCCATGCCGCCGACGACCATGACCGCGAACGCCTTCAGCTCGAAGCCGAGGCCCATCTGCGAGAACGGCGAGTTCGTCGCGAACCCGTACAGCACGCCGGCGACGCCGCCGAGGCCGGCGGACAGGAAGAACGTTGCAGCGATCGCGCGCTCGACGTCGATGCCGAGGATCCGAGCGGCCCGCGGGTTCTCCGCGAGCGCCCGAAGCTCGCGCCCCAGGCGGGTGCGCCGCACGAGGTACGTGAGGCCCAGCATCAGCCCGATCGCGAGGGCGATGATCGCCGAGCGCAGCGTGTCGAGCTGCAGCCCGCCGATCGAGAACACGGCCGCGGGCAGCGTGCCGGCCGGGTACGCCTGCAGGTCCGGCCCGTATTTCAGCTGGATGAGCCGGATGATGATCAGCGAGACGCCGATGCTCGAGATCATCGCCGAGAGCGGCGGCGCGCTGCGCCGGCGTAGCGGCGCGAACGCGACCCGGTCGCACATCACGCCGGCGATCCCGCAGACGAGGAACGCGACGACCACGGCGAGTGCCGCCGGAACGCCCTGCTGCATCGCGAAGAGGGCGACGAACGCGCCGAGCGTGAACAGCGCGGGCTGCGCGAGGTTCAGGATGTCGAGGACGCTGAACACGAGCGTGAAGCCGAGCGCGAACAGGGCGTAGATGCTGCCGATGAAGATCGCGTTGTAGATCTGGTCCATTTGAATGGGGCACGCCCGGGGCCGGCATAGCCGGGCCCGGGCGCACGACGCGGATTCTCCTAGTTGATCTGCGTGAACTGGCCGTTCTTGATCTGAACGACGTAGACCTTCTGGTTCACGTCGTGGCTCGCGTTGAACGAGAACTCACCGAGCGGCGTCTTCACGCCGGTGGTGAGCTCGATCTGGTCGCGCAGCTTGTCGTGCAGGACGCTCGTCACCGCGGGCGTGCGCTTGAGCGCGTCCAGCAGGATGTACAGCGCCGAATACGCCTGGGCCGCGAACTGGTCCGGGTCCACGTTGTACTTCGCCTTGTACGCCGCGACGAAATCCTTGTTGACCGGATCGGGGTTGCCGAGGTACCAGGCTGCGCCGCTGACGGCTCCCTCCGCGGCCGCGCCGGCGGACGTGATGATGGCCGGCGTGTTGAAGCCGTTGCCGCCGATCACGAGCTTGCCGGGGCTGCGCTTGTTGACCTCCTTGAGGACCGCGATGGCCGGTCCGGCCAGCGAGCTGTCGACGATCGCGTCGGGCGACTCGGCGAGCGCCGCGGTGACCGGGCCGGAGAGGTCGACGTCGGTCTTGGAGAAGGCGATCTCCTTCTTGATCGTGATGCCGGCTGAGGTGAGGTTCTTCTTGAAGATCGCGAACCCGTCGGAGCTGAACTTATCGTCCTGCGCGTACATGAGCACGACACTCTTCACGTTGAGCTTCGATTTCGCGACGCTCACGGTCTGCGGGATCGCGGTCGACTCGCCGAGCGACGCGCGGAAGATGTAGTCGCAGGGGCCGTAGTCGCACTTGCCGACGATGCCGTCGCCGGTGTTCGAGATCGCGATGACCGGGGTCTGGGCGCTCTGGGCCACCGGGT
Source organism: uncultured Chloroflexota bacterium (assembly GCA_964567235.1). Classification (GTDB taxonomy): domain Bacteria; phylum Chloroflexota; class Limnocylindria; order P2-11E; family P2-11E; genus UBA4735. Next base: position 3,782 of record CAZMLV010000174.1, read on the forward strand.
GCGCCGCGACCGCGGTGTTCGACAGGGTCGGGCCGAGGATCGCGACGACGCGATCCTGGCTGGTCTGCTTGCGGAACGCTGTCACACCGCCATCGGTCGTCGACTGGTCGTCGTCGATGACCAGGACCATCTTGGCGCCGTTGACGCCGCCGGCGTCGTTGATCCGCTGGGCCGCGAGCTCGACGCCGTTCTTCTGGGTCGGTCCGTACACGTTGCC
>CAZMLV010000175.1:0-3962 GCA_964567235.1 uncultured Chloroflexota bacterium
AACGGTGCGCCGCGGTCCGGGAAATCCAGCATCGTCGCCGCGATCCAGCGGAGCTTCGACGGGCCGTGGATGAACCTCGGCGTCGATGTCTTCGTTCGCGAGGTCACGCCCCCGCGGTACCGGCCGGGAATGGGCTGCGCCCCGGTGAGCCGGATCACCCTGTCGCGCCGTTCGTCCCCGCCATGTACGCCGCGCTCTACGACTCGATCGCGGCGCACAGCCGGGCGGGGCTCAACGTCGTCACCGATGTCGGCCACTACGACGGCGTGATCCTGGCCGATAGCGCGCGGCGCCTCGCGGAGCTGCCGGTGCTGTTCGTCGGGGTCCGATGCCCGATCGAGGTCATCATGGCGCGGCGCAATGCCGGCCAGGCCGGTCGCGAAGGCGGCTACGCGACCGGATCCGAAGCGGAGCCGGTGCCCGCCCCGGTCCTGCGCTGGCAGCACGCGGTCCACATTCCAGGCATCTATGACCTCGAGGTGGACACGTCAGAGCTCAGTCCCGACGAGTGCGCTACCGCGATCCGTCGCTGGCTCGAGACCGGACCAGCCGGTTCGGCTTTCGCGCGGCTGGCAGCCGAAAGCACGCGCATCGCGCCGCACATGGGGTAGGCGATGACCGAACCGTCATGTCGAAACCGCCCGCGCGTGGGACCGTGAGCGTGGCGATGACGCATCGCCGTTCGAAGGGGGCACCCGTGGTGACAACGCTCAAGCCCGATCCCGACAAGACCGGACCTGCCGACAAGCCGGTCGTGCCGCCGACGCCTGAAGCTGAGCCGGAGTCGGTCGCCTTCGTGGAACGGCCGCGCAAGGCGCCGGACATCTACATCTCGCGGCCGGAGCTCGGCTCGAAGCGCTGATGCCCGGCGGCGTGACGGTTCGGTCATGCGTCGAGCCGGTCGCTCGGTCAGCATCAGCGCTGGCGGCGGCGCTTGTCGCGCGCTCGAAAAGGACGGCGGCAAGAGCTTGGGCGAGTCGAAGGCGGTACTACAGGTCACCAGCATCTTCGCGATGTTCTTTCTGGTCATGGCGGTGCTCGCCTACGGCGGAGCGCCTGCGAACGCGGCGCCGCTCAGTGCGCCGATCAACCAGTGCAACAACATCACGGCAAGCAACGTCGGCGGGCAGGGCGTCTCCTGCACGGTCACGGTCGTGAACTTCGTGACCGCTGGCGGATCGGCTACGGGTACGCCGAACACGATCACGGTTACCACGTGCTCCGGCGCAGCGGGCCCCATCGGAGCGGGAGCCGGCACGTGCGCGACGACCACGACGACCTCGGCTCAGCCGGTCACCCAGGTCACCCAGTGCGATGGCGTCGCGAACGGCGGCGGCGGCGTGCTCATCTGCTCGGTCACGATGACGAACAACATCTCCGGCTCGGCCACGGCGACGCCGGCGAATGTCTATCAGTGCATCGGTTCGGTCATCACCGGGCCTGGAGCTCCGGGGTCCTGCACTCCGGTCAACACCGCTGGGATCACGTCGGTCACCGCGGCCACCGTCGGCCAGTGCAACGGCTCAGGCAACGGCGGCACCAGCGTTGGGTTCATCTGCTCGGTGGGCACAGGTTCGACGACATCCGCGTCGCTGCCGGTGAACGTCGACCAGTGCAACGGCTCCGCGAACGGCGGCGGCTCGCTGGTGCGATGCACCGCCACCGTCAACAACATCATCCTTGCGGCGACCGCGTCGCCTTCGCCGACCGCAGCCACGGCGACCCCGGCGCCCTCATCTGGGGCGACGGCTACTCCCGCCCGCACCGCCACGCCAGTCACAGGCCTGCCCTCGACCAGCACGCTCGACGGCTCCGCGCCGTTGATGCTCGGCGGTGTCCTGCTCATCCTCACCGGCGCGCTGGTGGTCGGGTCGCGGAGGTCCGTACCGACCCAGCGCTGACTCCGTCATCCAGCTTCCAGGACCGCGCGGTCACCCCCCGGCCGCGCGGTCCGCGCGTCCGCTGAGATGACGGATGGGTCATGCCGGGTTCGTTGGCGAGCGCGACTCTGAGCGGATGAGCATCGGCGAGTTCGTCGTACGGGAATTCCGGCTGCACGCCGCGGAGACCGCGGACGAGGCCGCACGGATCGTCGCGGACTTCGCCGATGGCCTCGAGCCGGCCGTGCCGCTGCTTCGGAACATCGACGATCATCGCGACGTTGCGATCGTCAGCGGGTTGCGTATCGGTGAGCAGCTCGATGACCGCGAGCAGCGGACCGCGCTCGGACCCCTCGTTGCGAGCTGGCGGCCGGTGAAACGATACGGACCGCGGATCACCGAGTCGGCCTCGAGCCCGCCCTCCTCGTATCGGCTGGCCGTGACCGAATCCGGTATCAACGACCGGGACGATGAGCGCGCGTTCGCGGCCTCGGAGACGACCGGCGCCGATGATGGACCGAGGACGCATGTGGGACTCATGTGGGTCGGCACACCGATCGGGACCCACGCCGGCCTGATGGTCCTGCTCGGGAGCTACGACGACGCAACGGATCGACCCGATCCGCGCGACTGGCCGCTCACCTTGAGCCGCCAGCTGCAGGTCAGGATCTATGAAACCCCGCGATAGAATTTGTTCGTGAGCGATCCACGTCCGGCGCCGGCCCAGAGCCGCCCGCTCGATCGCGCAGCCCGCGTGCTCGTCGTCGTCGAGGACCGGGCCCTTGCGAACACGGTGGATCTGACGTTGCGGCACGGCAGCTACATCCGCCGGTCCGAGTACACGGTGGCGGCCGCTCGAGCCGCGATCGCGGAGTGGCGGCCGCACCTCCTGCTGCTCGACATCGACCTCGAGTCGGGCGCCGGGATCCAGCTCATCGACGAGGCCCGCACCGGCGGGCCGGTCGGCGTGATCGCGCTCACCCGGCGCAGCGATCTGCGCGGGAAGCTGGACGCGTTCGAGCGCGGCGCCGACGACTACATCGGCGTCCCGTTCGTTCCCGATGACCTCGTGGCGCGCGCACGCGCGGTCATCCGCCGGACCCACGGGAGTGCCGGAGAGCTCGTGCCGCGGCTGCGGATCGGCGACCTTGAGATCGACGTCCTGAACCGCAAGGTGCTCGCGGGCGACCACGAGCTCCACCTCACGTCGCTCGAACAGGCGCTCCTCTATCTCCTCGCGGCGAACGCCGGCAGCGTGCTGACGCGCGAGCAGATCCTCGACGCGCTGTGGGGCACGGACTTCGTGATCGAGAGCAACGTCGTCGATCGCCATGTCCGGGCGCTCCGCGCCAAGCTCCAAAACGACTGGCACAAGCCGCGGTACATCGAGACCGTCCCGGGCACCGGATACCGATTCGTCGCGGGCGGTCCGGAGGCTACGCCGGCCGAATAAGGCCTGTTTTGGCCATTCGCGACGCCGCTCCCCTCAACGTTACGAAACCGTCATGCGGTGGACCAGCCGCTCTGCCAGGGTGGCAAGGGATCCGGACGCGGCTTCAGCGTCGGACGGGGAGGATGCGATGGCCATCCAGACCGTGCTACTCGTCGAGGACGACGCCACGCTGTCCGAGGTCGTGGGCAGCATGCTGACCCTGGCCGGCTATCGCGCCGTGGTGATCGCCGAACACGCGCTCATCCCGTACGCCATCGCGAGCTCTCGGCCCCGGTGCGTGATCATGGACGGCGAGCTCAGCGCGAGCGGCCAGAACCGGAGCTGGGCTGACGCGGCCGCGATCCGGCGGGTCTATCCCGAGATCCCGGTCCTGATGATGACGGCCGACAGGGCCGCGCTCGCCGAGGCCCAGGCTCGCCACAGCACCCGCAGCCGTGCCGCGGGGTTCGCCGGGTTCATCACTAAACCGTTCGGGGTCGAGGCATTCCTCGCGACCCTCTCCACCGCGCTCGAGACGGGCGCGCCGCCGTCCGAGCCGGTAGCGAGCGCCGCTGCCGCCATCTTCCCCGATCTTGGGCGGCCGATGGCGGATCTCCCGCCCGAGGTCCATCTGTTCGATACGGTGGTCC
>CAZMLV010000176.1:0-1721 GCA_964567235.1 uncultured Chloroflexota bacterium
TGGCGGACGAGCTCGTGATCGTCGACGAGCAAGACTCGAATGGCCATTGAGCAGGCATTCTAGGGTCACCTCCTCCGATCAACGCACCGGGCGAGGTGAGAGGAGCGGCGAAATGGGCGGGCGAGCGTCGTGACGCAGGCCGAACGCGCGCTCGCGTCGTTGCACTTGCGAGCGCGCGTCGTGCTCGCGATCGCCGCGCTCCTCTTCGTCGGCATCGCCTTTCAAACGGACGTGGCCGGACCGGAGATCCCGTCGCGCGCGTTCGCGGTCGGCGTCGCGCTCGCGATCGCGGCTGCGCTCGAGGAGCTCCTCGCCCGCCGCGCGCGCCGCCAGGTCGCGGCCACCGCCGGCACGGTGGCGGAATTCTTCGCGCTCGCCCTCGCGGTCGCCCTGTTCAGCCGCTACAACCCGCTCGTCCCGGCCGTGCTGCTCTGGCCGATCGTCTTCGGCGCCGTCACGCTCAGGATGTCCTATCTCCTGTATCTCGCGGCCATGGGCACGGCCATCGTCGTCGAGATCGGGGTGCTGCGGCCGGGCGTGTCGTTCGAGGACATCGTCAACGGTCTTGCCTGGGGCGGGCTGTACTTCAGCGTCGCGGCGTTCGCGGGCGCGCTCGGCTCGCAGTATCGGAATTTCCAGCGGCGCACGGAATCGGCGTACGCATCGATCGCGACGATCACGGCCGCGACCTCGTACTCCGAGCTCGCCCGGATCCTGTTCGCGTACGCCGAACGCGCCCTCGACCTGCCCCAGGACACACCGGCGGCGCTCCTGTTCGACGAAGGCGGGATCGGGACCCTGAACGCGATCGAGGCGAACGCGATCGATCCCGAACAGCGCGCGCGCTTCCGGCTGTCGGACGAAACGGTCGAGACGCTCCGCGGACTCGGCGGTGATGAAGGCGCGTTCATCGCCGGGACGGCCCTCCCCGCCGCGGCCGGCGCGCCGGTCGCGCTCCGGAGCGGCCGCCCGTACGTGTTGCCGCTGCGCGACGCGCGGCGGCTCGTCGGCTTCGCCGTGTTCGCATCGAGCCGCCGCCGGCGGCTGACCGCGGAGCGCCGCACCGAGCTCGCCCGGGTCGGCGACCAGGTCGGCACGACCGCGGTGCGCATCCGCGGCGGCCGCGCCATCGAGGCGCAGCGCAGCGCCCTCGCCGGGCTGCTCGAGGCGCACAGCGCGGAGCGTTCCGAGATGCAGGTGGCGACGTGGCTCGCCCGGAGCGCGCGTGACATCGCGATCGCCCACGACGTCGCCGTGCTGCAGGACCTCCCGGACGGCGGCTCGCGCGTGCTGTACGCGATCGGGCGCACCGCGACGGAGGTCGAGCGCGGCTGCGTCGCGCTGGTCGACGAGGTCCGGCACCGGGGGGTCGCCGTCGTCATCACCGACGGCGCGCGCGAGCGGCGGATCCAGATCCCGTCATTCCTCCGGGCCGGCGCGACGGCCCTCATCCCGGTGCGGGGGCAGGGGCTCTACCTCTTCGTGCACGAGCCGCAGCGCGAGGGCCTGACCTCCGGCATCCTGCAGCTGCTCGTCGAGCTCTGCGATCAGGCCGCGACGCTCCTCGCGAGCGCGTACACCCCGCCTGCGGCCATCGCGCCCGGCCCGGCCGTCGAGCGTCGTCTCGCCGCGGTCCTCGCGCATACCCGCGGTGCGGCGGTCGGCGGCGAGCGTGAATCGCGTGCGCGCATCGTCGACGCGTTCCGGCTCGCGGTCGAGGG
>CAZMLV010000176.1:1821-3951 GCA_964567235.1 uncultured Chloroflexota bacterium
TGTTGCCAGCGTTGTGTACGCTTGCTTCCACGAACGGTCGCGGCACGCATGACGCGTTCACCGCGGCCGCGCGCGAACTTGCCTTCCGGACGGGCGGTCGCGCGGTCCGTAGAGAGGTGCGACGTTGACTGAGGCTGGCCGGCCGCAGGACAGCACGCCGTTGGCCGCGGACGACATGATCGGATCGCTCGCGACGCGCGTGCGCGAGCTCTCGCTTCGCGTCGCCCAGCTCGAGGGCGAGCTCGAGGCCGCGCGCCGGCGCGTCGCCGTGTACGCGGACTGCGACGAGCAGGTCACGGATTCGCTCTCCGCGGCGCTTCGCGCCGCCAACCAGATCCGCGAGCGGGCGCGTGTCACGGCCGAGGCGATCGCCGAAGAGGCGCGCGCGCAGCGTCCCGAGCTCGCCGGCGAGCTCGACCCGATGCGCATCGAGCGCGACGCGTTGCGCCGCGCGATCGCCGAAGCGGCGCCGAGCAGCGCGCCGCGGTCCGCGGCCCCGGTCGCGACTTTCCCGATGTCGGAGATGCGCACCGCCGCATCCGAGGCCCTGCGCGGCGTGTTCAAGGAGCTCGTCGCGGAGATCCGCGCTTCGACGCCGGCTGCGCCCGCGCCCGCCCCGGCTCCGATGGCGACGCAGGCACCGGTGCAGACCGCAGTGCAGGCGCCGGCGCCGGCACCCGCGCGGCCGGACCCCTCGCCGGCTCCGTCCGCGGCGCCACCGGTCTATCAAGCACCGCCGGCTGAACGTCCGGCCGCGCCGGCGTCGAGCGTCGCGCCGTCAGCTCCTGCTCAAAGTCCGGCCTTCGAGCCTCCGGCGCCCGCGCCGACGCAGCCTGCTCCTGCGCAGCCGTATCAGGCTCCGTACCAGGCTCATCCATTCGAGCGGCCGACGATCGTGCAGCCAGAACGGTCCGCGGTGGTCGAGGACGTCGATGTCGCGCCGGCTGCGTCGGCACCGCACGTTGCCCCGCCGCAAGCGGCACCGATGCCGGCGTCGCAACCGGCGCCTGTTCCGGCGACCGAGCCGGCGCGCGAGCAGTGGGCGACGGCGGCGACCGAACCCGTGGGGGAGATCCAGGTCGTGCTCTCGCCGATCTCCTCGTTCCCGCGGCTCGTCGAGCTCGAGCGCCGGCTGCAGGGCATGCCGGTGGTGCGCACCGTCTACGCGCGCGACTTCCGCAACGGGGTCGCGACGCTGGCGATCGGACTCCGGCATCCGATGACGGTCGATGAATTCGCCGCGGCCGTCACCAAGCTCGATTACCCGCGGCTGCGGATCCTGTCCACCTCCGGGTACGTGCTCGAGCTGAGGATCGACACCGAAGCGTCGTCGATCGCCTAGCCGGCTCACGATGCGAAGCAGATGACGGTGCGGCTCGACGCGGACTTCTGGTCCGCGCGGATGGCATTCATCGGCAAGCTCGCGCGCACCGATGGCATCGCCGTGGTGCTCGAGGTGAAGAACGAAGGGTTCGTCACGTATGCGAGCGACAACGTCCCGTCGGATCCCGGCTGGAACGGCGCGGTCGCCGGGCCGCTCATCCGCAGCACGTTCGAGTCTCGGCGCGCGGGCCAGGCCAGCGTCGTGCTGCCGCTCGCGGACGGACGCGCGACCTCGACCATCTTCGTCGCGCCGATCGTGTGGAACGACCAGCTGGTCGGTGCCCTCGCGGCGCTGCGCACGGGCGGCCTGTTCGACGATCGCGACATGCAGGAGATCGAGCGGCTGGCCGACTTGGTCGGCCTCGAGCTCGCCGAGGCCACGGCGCTCCGGCGCGTGCAGTCGCAGCAGAGCGAGCTCGAGACGCGCCTGCGGGCGCAGAGCCGGATCGCCGACGTCGCCCGCAACACCCGCGATCCCGACGAGCTGCTCGAGCGCGCCACGGCGCAGCTGGCAGAGCTCTTCGGCGCAGACGGCGTCTCGATCATGCTCGCCGACGACGCTGGGCAGCTCTCGGTCCGCTCGTCGCTCGGCCTCAGCGACGCGGCGAAGAAGGACCGGAAGCGGGCGGGCGAGGGCATCTCGGGGTACGTCGTGAAGACCGGGCAGCCGCTGCTGCTGAGCGGTCAGGTGAAGGACCAGCGCTTCACCGGCAACGACCCGACGATCGGCGAGTCGATGATCGCGCC
>CAZMLV010000177.1:0-3898 GCA_964567235.1 uncultured Chloroflexota bacterium
GCCACACCGCGTACCACGTGCTCGACCACGCGTGGGAGATGCAGGACCGGGACCTAACGCACGACGCGTCTTCGGGCTACCGCTAGCGCGCCGCCTTCTTCACCAGCGCGGCGACCTTCGCCTCCCCGGCCGGCGTCAGCTCCGTCAGGGCGAAGGCGATCGGCCACATCTCGCCGTCGTCCAGCTTCGCGGGGCCGTTGAAGCCCAGCGTCGCGTACCTCGCCTTGAATTTGGCCTTGTCCTGGAAGAAGAGCACGGCCTTGCCCTCTTTGTTGTTGTAGGCCGGCATCCCGTACCAGGTCGTCGGCGAGAGCGACGGCGCGTTGTCCTTGACGATCTGGTGGATGCGTTTGGCCATGCCGCGATCCGGCTCGCGCATCGCAGCGATCTTCGCGAGCAGGGCGGTCTCGCCCTCGACGCCGCGCGCCGCCGCCTTCTGGTCCGCGATGGTCTCCTTCAGCGCGGCCTTTTCCTCGGCGCTGAGCCCGACGCCCTTCGCCGACTTCGCCGCGATCCCCTTCGTTGTTCTCTTCGCAGCCATGTCAGGCCGTGACCTTCTGGCCGACCCTTGCCGGCTGGAGGATCCTGATGGCGTTGCCGAACGGGTCGCGGATGCCCATGTCCGTGCCGTACCCGTGGTCGATCGGCTCCTGCGTGAAGTCGCTGACGCCTCGGGCCTGCAGGATCTCGTAGAGCCCCCGCACGTCGTCCGATCGGAACACGAGGGAGCTCATGGCGCCCTTGGTGATCAGCTCGCGGAGCTGTGCGGCGGTGGCTTCGTCGTGGAGCGGCGGGCCCGGCTCTTCGAGGAAGATCTCAACGTCGTCGCCCGGAAAGCGCACCGTCAGCCAGCGGAAGGGCCCCTGCTTGATGTCCTGGGCCTTCTCCAACCCGAGCTTGTTGACGTAGAAATCGAGCGCCTCGTCCTGGTCGAGGACCTTGACCGACGTGACGTTCAGCTTGGTGATCATCGTTCTCTCCTGTTGTGTGATCTGGACGCCGCTCAGGCTACTGAGCAGCGGGCGCGTCGGCTTCTCCAAAACTGCTCGATCGCGCAGCCGGGCCGGCCGCGACCACCGGCCGCGTTCCGGCCATCCAGACGCAGTTCGGCGCCATGATCGGCCCGTGGCCGGCGCGGTAGTCCGACGGCGTCTCGCCGACGATCTCCCGGAACGTGCGGCTGAAGGTCCCGACGCTGGAGAAGCCCACGTCGAAACAGATGTCCGTGACGCTACGGTCGGTCTCGCGCAGCATGAACATCGCGCGCTCGACCCTGCGCCGTTGCAGATATCGGTGCGGAGTTTCGCCGAAGCACATGCGGAAGCTGCGGCTGAAGTGCGCCTCGGAGAGATGGGCGACCGCCGCCAGGGCACGGACATCGAGCGGCTCGGCGTACGCGCGATCCATGGCGTCGCGGGCGCGCAGGAGATGCCGGTTCAGGTCTTCGACGTCCCGGCTCACGGTGCAACGCTACGCCAGCCCGAACGCCGGCCGCGCGCTGCGGTCGTCAGCTCGGTGGCAGCGCGACCAGCCGCCACCACGCGGCGGGATCCTCAGGTGCGACAACGTCGAGCTGGCGCGGTGCGCTGAGCAGCTCGTCACGCCGCAGTCCGGGCAACACCACGTAGTGGATCGAGCCCGGCACGCAGACCAAGGCGAGCACGCGCCAGAGGCAGCGCGCGTAGTGCACGGCGCGTGAGGGACCGTCCCACTCATAGAGGCCGCGGTATGCGCCGTGTTCGTCGTTGGCGAGCCACAGCTTGGAGACCAGGCCGGGGAACCCCGCGAACAAGGGGGTGTTGAGGATGCTCTCCGTGCGGAAGAGCGCGTGTCCCGGTCCGCGCACCAGCCGCAGCTGGAACTCGACCAGCAGGACGCAGGGATCCTCGGTCGCGCCGCGGTCCACGACCGTCTCCCGGAAGACGCGAGCTGTCGTCCCGTTCGCGAAGCGGAGGAGCATCCCGACGTGGTCCATTGGCAGGTGGAGGCGTCTCTTGGCGAGAAGCGCGAATGTCCTGGCGATGCAGGCGATCTCGGAGCGCGCCGCGACTCGGTACGGCAGGGGAGATCGTTCGCGCCACGGAGCCGGCGGTCTCGCCTCGCTCCAGGCGCGCTCCCGAACGCTAATGAGCGCCTCGCATCAACCCACGCGGGAGTGCCCGGCCCTCCTCACCGTGCCAGCCTTCGCTGCCGACGAAGAGGAGCGCGGCAGTGAGCAATGCCGGCACGTTCACGATGAGGAGCTCCGGCAAACTGGCTGCGCCCTCGGGGTAGTAATTCACACCGCCGAAGTGGTAGAGGCCGTCCGCGACGCTATATGCCGCTAGGAACAGGAACAGCAGGCCACCGATCCGTGCCCAGCGGAGCCCCACGAGCGCCGGCACGATGGTGAGCGGCATCACCCGGAACTCGTGCCAGATCGCCGCCTCGATGTCGTAGGTCTGAGGCTTCCCCAGCTGGACCAGCTGCACGATCTCGCCGTAAAGAATGGCCGGGAACAGGATCACAAACGCGGCGCCGAACAGCGCAAGCGCTCGACCGGCCCAGAGCAGCCCGATGCGCTCTCCGCGCGCATCGATCGCGCGCCCAAGGCAGTAGGCGGCGCCGGCTCCGACGAGGAGGCCAAGCCCGCCAAGGATCGCCGACGCGAGATCGCCCTCGAAATACCCGAAGCCGAACGCCGCAAGGACCAGCCATCCGATGATGGCCACGACGAGCGCAGCTCGACTCAGCCTCGGCACGTGAGCCATGTAGTGATCACCCGGCATTCGACGATCGGTGTGCGGACGCGCGCAGCGAGCTGAATAACACCAGGATGCCGGCGATCACCAGCACGATCGGCCAGAAGCGCGCGACCGCATCCGCGGCGACGGTGCCGCGGGAGAGCTCACTGCCCCCCACGACCGCGAGGATCCCGCCCGGGATCAGCGGCCACCAGCGGACCGTGTGACCGGCGAGCAGCACGTCCACGACGTAGATCCCGAAGAATCCGCAGGCGAGACCAACGACGGTCAGTCCGCCCTGCGGGTCGTAGCCAGATTCCTGCAGCCCGACCCCGACCGCGAGGCCGGCCAGGATCATTCCTGGGATCAGCAGCCCGTAGGAGCGGGTGACCGCGTACGACGCGAGAAAGACCACCGCGATCGCGCCGAGCGCGCCGAAGCCGGTGATCTCGAACCACTGAGCACCGAGCAGCACCAGACCGATCACGACGAGGATGAGGCCGGGGAGCGTGCGACGGTCGGATAGAGCGGTCATCTCCAAGATCTCCCCTCTGAGTTTCGCGGGCGTGTCGAACAGCGAGCCTGCGCGCGGGGAACGCGCTGGGCTAGAGCCCAACGTCACATCTGGCCGACCGATAGGTCCTTTGGCACCGCTGGCCGCGCCGTCCGGCCCTTCTTCGTGCTCGGTCGGGACCGTAGCCTCGGATCACCTGGATCTGGAGGAACGACAGTGTGCGCAGTGACGCTCGTGCCGACGTCCGCCGCGGAGGCGCCCCCGGTCAAAGACACGCTCACGGTGACGGACAATCGGACCGGAACGAGCTACGAGCTGCCGATCCAGGACGGAGCGATCCGGGCGACGGACCTCCGGAAGATCAAGGTCGGCGGCGAGGACTTCGGCATCGTCTCGTATGACCCCGGGTTCATGAACACGGCCGCGTGTCGCAGCGCGATCACGTACATCGATGGGGAAAAGGGGATCCTGCGGTACCGCGGGTATCCGATCGAGGAGATCGCCGAGAAGAAGACGTTCCTCGAGGTCGCGTACCTCCTGCTCAATGGCGAGTTCCCGACGGCCGAGCAGAGGGACGGATGGGTCGACCAGATCACGCACCACACATTCCTGCACGAGAACATCAAGAAGTTCATCGACGGCTTCCAGCACGACGCCCACA
>CAZMLV010000178.1:0-3870 GCA_964567235.1 uncultured Chloroflexota bacterium
AGGTTCAGGACGACGGAGATGATCACCGCGAGCGCGAGCGCCTGGACGATCTCGAGGATCGCGCGCCAGGAGAAGGGCGGCTCCGCCTCGCTTCCGGTCAGCTGATCGCGGGGTTCGTCGTCCGCCCGGTACGGAGAGGTGTCCTTGACCGCCATCACGACAAGTGTGTCACGCTGCTCGGCCGATGGACGTGACCGCGCGGTCGCTATGGCGGCACGCCGATTTCATGAAGCTCTGGAGCGGCCAGACGGTTTCGGAGCTCGGCTCCGTCGTGACCCGCACCGCATTGCCGATCGTCGCCGTCATCACCCTGCATGCCGACGCGCTGCAGGTCGGCGTCCTGGTCGCGTCGGCGTCGACCGCCGTCCTTCTCATCGGCCTGTTCGCCGGTGCCTTGGTCGACCGCTCGCGGCGGCGACCGCTGATGATCGCGGCGGACGCCATCCGCGCGGTCCTGCTGCTGTCGATCCCCGCTGCCTCACTCTCAGGCACCCTCCGGATGGAGCAGCTGTACGTCGTTGCGTTCATCGAGGCAGCGCTCGGAGCGATCTTCGACATCGCGTACCGCACGTACCTTCCATCGCTGCTTCCGGAGGCGCGTCTGCTCGAAGGCAACGCGAAGATCGGGATGACCAGCGCGATCGCCGAGATCGGCGGTCCCGGCTTCGCCGGCGCGCTCGTGCAGCTCATCACCGCGCCGATGGCCATGCTCGTCGACGCGATCTCGTACGTGTTCTCGGCGATCTCGATCCTCGCGATCCGGACGCCCGAGCGGATGGTCGAGCACGTCGATGGGCCAGCCGGCCTGCGCCACCGGCTCGCCGAGGGGATCGCCGCGGTCGCTCGTCACCCACTGCTTCGCCCGATGGCCCTGGCGATCCTCGTGGCGGCCCTCTTCGGGAACTTCTTCGCGTCGCTGTACACGCTCTACGTGCTCGACGAGCTCGGGCTCTCACCCCTCTACCTCGGGATCATCATCTCGGCCGGCGGGATCGGCTCGTTGGCCGCGAGCTTTCTCGTCGCGCCGGTCACCCGAAGGTTCGGGATCGGACCGACCATCGTCTGGACGCGCGTGGGTGCGGCGTTGCTCGCGCTCCTCGTCCCGATCGCCGGCGGGCCGCCGCTCGTTGCGGCCGCGTTCCTATTCGTGCCGCAGCTCTTCGGTGATGGGCTGCACACGGTCTCGCAGATCGACCAGCTGACCCTGCGCCAGCAGGTGACGCCGCCGCGGATCCTCGGCCGCGTGAACGGCACGATCCACGTGCTCGTTGAGGGCGTCGGGCCCGTCGGTGCTATCGCGGGCGCGCTCATCGCGGAAGCGTTCGGCATCCGTACGGCCCTCTGGATCTCGGTCCTCGGCACGCTTGCCGGTACGACGCTCCTCATCCTGTCCCCGCTGCGAGGTTTCCAGTCGGTAGCAGTTGATTCGCCCGACTCGCCGACCGGCCAGGAGTTGACAGAGAAGTATTGAACTCGACCCGGTTATCCGATAGTCCTACCCCGTCCGTACCAGTCGGTTTCGATCGCGACGATCGGAACGCCCTCGGGGGAGTGTGGAGGGGTTGGCGTTGCGGGGGGTCGTCGGCGGCGTAGTTCAAGGCGCCGTGATCATTTCGATGATCACTGCGTTCTTCGCCGCCACCCCGCCGCAGCCGGCGGCGGCGATCGAAGTCAGCACGAAGACGGTCGTGAAGAACACCGACTTCGAATCAGCAGGTTTCGGCGGGATGCGCGGCGGTGACGGTACCGGCACGATCACGCTCGCCGCATTTACCGGGACCGTGACAAAGGCACTCCTCTATTGGCACGGTCCCACCAACAGCGCCAACTCGGCGGCTAACGCGAACGTCACCTTTGCGGGGACACCGGTCACCGGCACGAACATCGGGTTCTCCAGCGACAACTGCTGGTTCTTCCAAAATAGCCAGGCTTATCGAGCCGATGTCACGAACCTCGTCACCTCGGCGACCACTTCTTATTCCCTCGCCGATTTCAGGAAGACGGATGCCACCGGCGCGCCCATCGCCGACATCAATGGCGCCTCGCTCCTGGTGTTCTTCGACGATGGCAACCCATTCAACAACCGGGACATCACGGTCCTTGACGGCAACGACTCGAACTTCGCCAATGCATTCGATGGCAGCGGATGGAACGCATCGTTCACCATCCCGTACTGGTCGAGCGGTGCGGCGAGCCTCGAGTTCCATGTCAGCGATGGACAGAGCACGTTGAGCGACGGTGCGATCGCGTACAACGGCACGCCGATCGTCCCCGCCGGTGCCGTCTTTCAGGGTGACTCAGTGCCCAACGGACCGACGGCCGCATCGACCAATGGTGGCCTTTGGGACATCAGGTCCGTTGACATCACACCGCAGCTCACGGTCGGAAGCAACAGCGTCAATATCACTTCCCCGGCTGTCCAAGATTGTCTGAGTCTGGTCGCGCTCGTGGTGAATCTCCCCACCGACGCCGATCTATCGGCAGCGATCAGCGCCTCACCGGCAACCGTCGCGCCAGGTGGCACGGTATCGATCACCCCAACGGTGACGAATCTCGGGCCGTACGCCGCGGCCAACGCGGTGATGTACGTGACGCTGCCGACGGCGCTCGTCGTCACCGCAAGCAGCGCGAACTGCTCGCCCCCGGTGCAGCTCTTCAGCCTCGATGCGCTGGTGCTGCCCACCCAAACCTGGCAGTGCGCCGCCGGCTCGCTGGCGGTTGGGGCGAGCGCGAGCGGGACGCTCGAGGTTACGGCGCCCACTGCCCCCGGGACGTTGCCCGTCACCAATACCGTGGCCTCGGACGCCACGGACGCCAAGCCGAACAACAATGTCGCCGGGACAACGATCATCGCCGGAATCGCAAGCTGCGGCGAGTCGCCACTTCCCGGCGCGCAGGTCACGATGTTCAGCGGCACGGCCGTGGTCGCGTCGACAACGGCAAACACCGACGGAGCGTTTGTGTTCGTCGGCCTCGCGCCGGGCGCCTACACGGTCGCCTTCACTCTGGGATACACGACGTGTGGCGGACCGTTCACCGTCGGCGATGGCGGGACGATCTCCGGGTCGTCGCCCATCGATCTGCACAATCACGCATGGCCGGTCGCCAGACGGATCGATCCGCTCGCCACGCCCGGCATCGCGGTCACCCAGCAAGAGCACCTGTACCGTCAAGGTCAGTCGGCGTGGTTCAAGTTCACCGTCCATCCGGGCGGCAAGGTCATCGTCACACTGACCGGCCTACCGGCGAACTATGACCTCACGCTCTACAAGAACGTGGCGGCGTATGCGGCCGCGCTCAGCAGCCCAAAGGCCCTGGTTCAAGCCGGCGCCGACTTCGCACCGGACGCGTTCTCGCCCGACGCATTCTCTCCGGACGCCTTCAGCCCCGACGCCTTCTCGCCGGATGCGTTCTCCCCGGACGCCTTCAGCCCCGACGCCTTCTCGCCGGATGCGTTCTCTCCGGACGCCTTCAGCCCCGACGCCTTCTCGCCGGATGCGTTCAGTCCGGATGCCTTCTCGCCGGACGCGTACTCGCCCGATGCCTTCTCGCCGGATGCGTTCAGTCCCGATGCCTTCTCGCCGGACGCGTTCTCGCCGGACGCCTACTCGGCCGAGGGGATCACTCCGGATGCCTACTCGGGCGCGCAGACGAAGGCGCTGATCGCGGTATCCGCGTTCAACGGCACCTCGAGTGAAGGGATCATCCGCAACACATGGGAGAACGACCAGGACTTCTACGTCCGCGTTCGTGGGCGGAACGGCGCATTCAGTCTGGCGGCGCCGTTCACGCTGAGCGTCATCGAGGCCACCGGGTCGTGCACGGCGATCTCACCGATCGCGGTGGCCACGACGACGACCGCCACCGCCG
>CAZMLV010000179.1:0-3832 GCA_964567235.1 uncultured Chloroflexota bacterium
TCTGCGGCCTCGAACTCGACCTCCGGATTCACGGCGACGATGCCGACGTCGTCGACGTCGATCACCACGACGCGCAGCGGGACGCCGATCTGCTGCGCCGCGATCCCGATCCCCCGCGCCTGGACCATCGACGCGAACATCCGCTGGACCAGCGGTTCCAGCTCCTTCTTGTCCGCCCGCGGCTTCTTCGCCGGCGCATGCAGCACGGGATCCCCGACCTGACGGACGTCGATGGCGTGCGCGGTGATGAACTCGGGCTTCGACCAGCGCTCGCGCCTGCCGCGGTCGATGAGCCAGGGGGAGCCCTTGATGACCCGGATCCGCGGTTCATGCGGCTGGGAATCGAGCTCATCCGCAGCGGTCTCCGGGGACTCGCTCTCCATGTTCGCCACGCTAGCCGAGCAGGGTCATGGGGTCCACGTCCACGGTCCACTCCGCTCCGACATCGACGCGATCGAGCACCGCCGTCGGCCGGTCGCCGCGCAGGACGAGTTGCGCGCGATAGCTCCCGGCGCGCTTCGCAGCGAAGGCCGGGGCCGGGCCCAGCACCTCGGCGTCGCCGTGCGCCGCCGCTCGCAGCTTCGCGGCGAGCTCGGTCGCGCGGCGCTCGACGGTCGCCTCCTTCGCGGCGGACGTTTGCAGGAGCACGAGCCGGCCGAAGGGCGGGTAGCCGAAGTGCCGGCGCGCGCGGAGCTCGTGCTCGGCGAAGGTTTTGTAGTCGTGCGCCGCGGCGGCCACGATCGCGTAGTGCTCGGGCAGGTACGTCTGGAGGATCCCCTCGCCCCCCACGTCGCCGCGGCCTGACCGGCCGAGGACCTGCGTCAGCAGCTCGAACGTCCGCTCGGCCGCGGTGTAGTCGGGCAGGTTGAGCTGCGTGTCCGCATTCACCACGCCGACGAGCGACACGCCGGGCAGGTCGAACCCTTTCGCGACCATCTGCGTGCCGACGATCACCTGCGCCTGGCCGCTCCGCATGCGCTCGTACATCGCGGCGTGCGCGCCCTTCGCCTTCACCGCATCACGATCGAGGCGCGCGAGACGCGCCTTCGGGACAGCGGCTCGAACGTCCTCCTCGACCCGCTGGGTGCCGACGCCGAGATGCCGGATCCGCGCCGAGCCACAGCGCGGGCAGACCGCCGGCGCACGCGGCTCCTCCCTGCCGCAGCGATGACACACGAGCCGGCCATCGGCGTGGAGCGCGAATGGGATCTCGCAGGCCGGGCACGGCACCACGTAGCCACAGTCGCGGCAGAGCACGACCGTGGCGAAGCCGCGTCGGTTCAGGTAGAGGATCGCCTGCTCGCCCTTCGCGACGGTGCGGATCAGGGCCTTTCGCAACGCGGACGACAGGGTCGAGCGGTTGTTCGCCTTCAGCTCGAGCCGCAGATCCACGACCGTCGTCTTCGGGAGCGGCAGATCGAGCACGCGCTCGGGCAGCGGCAGGAGCGTGATGTCGCCGGCCGTCGCGGCCGCGTATGTCACCACGCGCGGGGTCGCGCTGCCGAGCACCACCGCAGCACCGGAAAGCCGACCGAGCTCGAGCGCGGTGTCCACCGCGTGGTACCGCGGTGCGCTCTCCTGTTTATAGGAGGGCTCCTGCTCCTCATCGACGACGATGAGCCCGAGGTCCTCGATCGGCGCGAACAGTGCCGACCGCGAGCCGACGACCACGTCGGCCACGCCGTCGAGGATGCGGCGCCACTCGTCGTAGCGCTCGCCCGCGGAGAGGGCGCTGTGGAGCAGCGCGACGCGCTCGCCGAACCGCGCGACGAACCGTGCCACGACCTGCGCGGTCAGCGCGATCTCCGGGACGAGGACGATCGCGCCTTGACCCCGGGCGAGCGCCTCCGCAGTGAGCCGCAGGTACACCTCGGTCTTCCCGCTTCCGGTGACGCCATGCAGCAGGAAGCCACGACCGGTCCCGAGCGCCCCGATGACCGCCGCGATAGCGGCCGCCTGCGGCGCCGTCGCGGGCATGTCCTTCGAGAGGTCCGCCTCGCTCAACCGGAACTCCGCTGGCACGCGCCGGACGCCCCGCGTTCCCCTGAGCGCGAGGCCACGCGCGGCGAGGCTCGTCGCGGCCGCGGCGGTGCCGCCGGCGTCCGCGAGATCGGCCGACGTGACGGCGCCGGCCGCGAGCGCGCGCAGGGTCACCAGCTGGCGCGCGCCGAGCTTCTGGGCGGGCATCGCTGCGAGCGCGGTGTGCCCCGCCGCTGTGATCGCGAACACGGGCTCGGTCCGCTCGCCGCGCGCCGCCGGCAGCCCACCGCGGGCGCGGGCCGCGAGCGCGGGCGGCAGCATCGCGCGGACGGCGTCCGCAAGACCGCAGCGGTACGTCGCCGCGATCCACCGCGCCAGCGCAAGCTGTCGCGCCGAGAGGAGCGGGACCGGGTGGACGAGCCCGTCGAGCGGCTTGAGCTCGCGGTCGCTGGGCACGTCCAGCGCGACGACCACGCCATGCACGGCACGCGCCCCGAAGCCGGCGCGCACCAGGTGGCCGGGCCGGACATCGAGCCCGTCGGGGATGCGATACGTGAACGTGCGCGCGGGTCCGCGCAGGCCGGCGAAGACTGCGACCTCGGCCGTTCGGCTCAAAGTTCGTAGTGCCGCGGTCGCTTCGCCTCCTTCTCGATGATCGACGCGATGTTCTTGACCGTTTCGTCGATCTGGTCGTCCTCGTTGACGACGACGTAGTCGTACTCGGGGGCCGCGGCCATCTCGATCTCGGCGTTGCGCAGACGTAGCTCGAGCTGCTCGGGTGTTTCGGTCCCGCGCGTGACCAGGCGCCGACGGAGCGATGCGACCGACGGCGGCATCATGAAGATCGTCAGAGCCTCTGGCAGCAGCGGTTTGATCTTTCGCATTCCTTGCGGCTCAGGCTTGACGATCACGACCCGATGTTGCTCGAGCGTGTCGGCGAGCGCGTCCCGGCGGACGCCCTTGAAATCGCCGTGGACCATCGACCACTCGAGGAAGTTGCCGGCCTCGATCTCCTCGCGGAATTTCTCGGGCTCGTAGAAGTAGTAGTCCTTCCCGTGGACCTCGCCCGGCCGCGGCTTGCGGCTGGTCGCGGTGACGTAGAGGACGGCGCCGGGAACCGCGCGCACGAGCCGATCGATGACCGTGTCCTTCCCTGCCCCCGACGGTGCGGAGATGATGACGAGCAGGCCGTGGCCATCGACGCTCAGCGCACGTCTCCGAATGGCGCCACAGTCACGGTCGGCGCGCCGAGCGCGTCGAGATACGCGCGCAGATCAGCGGCGAGCGGTGCGCTGAAGACCCGCGGGCCGCTGTGGGGCAGGTTCACCGCGAGGCGCCACGCGTGCAGGAACTGCCGATCGAGGCCATCACGCTCAACGCCCTTCCGTCCGTACACCGGGTCGCCAACGATAGGGAGTCGCGCATACGCGAGATGGACCCGGATCTGGTGGGTCCGTCCCGTGACCGGCTTGACGTGCAGGAGCGCGCGCCGGTCGGGCCCTTCCCCGTAGGAGGCGATACGGCTGAAATGGGTCGTCGAGTCACGGCCGCCCGCCCGGACCGCCATCCGCCTGCGGTCGGCGCCGTCACGCATGATCGGCGCCTCGACGACCGCCGGCTGGTCGCCGGGGTCGCCCCAGACGAGCGCCAGGTACTCCTTCTGGAAGCGCCGGCCCTGCAGCTGCCGCGCGAGCGCGAGCTGCGCGACGTCGTTCTTCGCGATGATCATCACGCCGCTCGTGTCCTTGTCGAGCCGGTGGACGATGCCAGGCCGCGCGGCGGCGCGACCGGTATCCGCGGAGATCTTGCCGACGACCGCGTTCACGAGGGTGCCGGTCGCGTGGCCGTGCGC
>CAZMLV010000180.1:0-3803 GCA_964567235.1 uncultured Chloroflexota bacterium
TACGTCCTGTGCAGCGTGGCCGTGGACCTGAAGATCAGCGAGGTCGTCGACGCGCCGAACTGGGTCGTGAGCGCGTTCCTGCCGATGAGCCTCTTCGGCTAGCGCCCCGGGGTCAGCGAGTCGGTGAGCTGGGCGTAGAAGCGGCTGGCACCGGTGATCGCGATCTCCTGCAAGCCTTCGGTGACGCGCTCCTGCGAGTGGATCCCGGCGGTCTCGAGCTTGAGCACGCCGTAGTCCGCGAACATCGACGCCGGGAACGGCCGCGTGAGGCTCGCATCCTGGATCCGCTCGAGCAGCACCGCGGCCTGGGTGCGGTTGAGGATCCCGCTTCGCGCGATGACCCGCCGGTCGGTGAGTACCCAGACCCGGCTGATCCATTCGACCCAGCGCACGACCGTCACGACGAGCACGAGGAACGCGGCCGCGAGGGCGGTGAGAGCGATCGAGGTCACGGTCTGCGACGCGGCCCACGCGGCGACGAGCGCCAGGACCAGTGCGAGCACGAGCAGCAGGACCCACCAGGCGAACGGCCGGCCCACCGCGAGCGTGCGCTCGCCGGGCTCGTAGATGATCCCGCCGGGCGCCTTGAGCGGACTCTCGGACATCGCGCGGATGCTAGCGGGTGCCGCTCCCAACGGGCTCTTCGGCGCCGGTCGCCGATGCGACGAGCTGCTCGAGGAGCGCGAGAGGCTCGCCGGCCATCGCGGCGATGCCGTGCAGCGCGTGCAGCGCGCGCGTCCGGTGCGAGGCGATCTCGCGCTCGATCTGCTCGCGCGTCCCGAGCTCGTCGAGGATCTCGCGAATGCGCTCGACGCTCTCGGCGGCGAGGGGCGCCGGCGGGGCGAAGAGCGCGGCCAGCTCGGTGCGCAGGCGGGGCGACGCCTTCTCGAACGCCATGACCACCGGGAGCGTCTTCTTCCGCTTCACGATGTCGTTCATCTCGAGCTTCCCGGTGCGCTCGGTCGTCGCCCAGATGCCCTGGAGGTCGTCGTACGCCTGGAACGCCTGCCCAAAGTCGTCGCCGAACCGCGCGAGCGCCTCGCGGACCTGCGGGTCCTCGGTCGCGAGCACGGCGGCACCCTCAGCGCAGGCCGCGATCAGCGCACCCGTCTTCTTCGCGGCCATCGCTCGGTAGCGCTCGACCGTGATGTCGGTCCGGTCCTCGAATGTGATGTCCAGGAACTGGCCCTCGCAGACCCGCACGCAGGCCTGGTCGATGAGGCACGCGAAATCGAGGATCCGCTCCGCCGGAAAGCTCCGCTCGCGCAGCCGCTGCACGGCCAGGCGAGAGGCCGCGTACATCCCGTCCCCCGTGTTGATGGCCTGCGGGACGCCCCAGACGGACCACACGGTGGGCCGGTGGTGACGGGTCGGATCCTGGTCCTCGATGTCGTCGTGGATGAGCGTGAAGTTGTGCAGCAGCTCGAGCGCCGCCGCCGCGGGCAGCATGGCCTGCGGGTCGCCGGCAAGCGCTTCGTACACCAGGACGCACATGAGCGGTCGCATGCGCTTCCCGCCACCGGGCCGATCCACGTCGAGGCCGAGGTGGTACAGCATCATGCCGTAGAAGGGCTGGAGCGCCGGCTCGGCCTGCGCCAGGACGTCGCGGATCTCTTGGTCGATGGCGCCGATGCGCGACGGGGATCGGCCGGAAGTGGTCACCGAATTCCGATGGTAGCCCCTACCATTCACCGTCGATGGCATCACGCACGTACCGTGCCGAGGCGATCGTGCTCAAGACCATTGACTTCGGCGAGACGGATCGCATCCTCACGCTCCTCACCCGGCACTTCGGCAAAGTGAGCGTCGTCGCGAAGGGCATTCGCAAGCCGACGAGCCGTCTCGCGGGTCATGCGGAGCCCTTGACGCACGCGACGTATCAGCTCGCGCGCGGCCGGAATCTCGACGTGCTCACCGGAGCGGAGTCGCGCGCGCTCTACCGGGCGCTGCGCGAGGATCTCCACGGCATCGCGGCGGGGTGGTACATCGCGGAGCTGGCCGACCGGTTCGCGCTCGAGCGCTCGCCGTCCGCGCCGCTGTTCGATCTCGTGGAGAGCGCGCTCCGACACCTCGCCGCGGGCTACGCGCCGGCGCTCGTGTGCCGCTGGTTCGACCTTCACCTGCTCGATCGGACCGGATTCCGGCCGGAGCTCGGCCGGTGCGTCCAGTGCCGCACGTCGCCGGACGAGGTCACGAACGCCTGGATCGTCGATGCCGGCGGCCTGGTCTGCGCGACCTGTGCCCCGATGGAGACCCATGGCCCGCGCGCCCTCACCGTGCGCGCGCTGAAGTCGCTGCGGTACCTGCTGGTGAGCAATTTCGACGGCGCGTCGCTCCTCCGAGTCGATGACGCCCTCGCCACCGAGCTCGAGCGGCACCTCCGCTCGTTCATGCAGCACGTCCTCGATCGCGACATCAACGCCGCGCGCCTGCTCGACGAGCTCGCGCGCATGCCCCGTCCGGCCCCCGCGACCACATGAGCGAGGGCCCGGCTCCGGAGCTCTTCGACAAGCTCGTGTCCCTCGCGAAGCGTCGGGGCTTCGTGTTCCCATCGAGCGAGATCTACGGCGGTGCCGGCGCCACCTGGGACTTCGGGCCGCTCGGCGTCGAGCTCAAGAACAACGTGAAACGTGCGTGGTGGCGCTCGATGGTCCAGCTGCGCGACGACGTCGTCGGCCTCGACGCCGCGATCCTCATGCACCCGAAGGTGTGGGAGGCGTCCGGCCACGTCGAGAACTTCACGGACCCGCTCGTGGAGTGTGCCAACTGCAAGCACCGCTACCGGCTCGACGAGCTTCCGCAAGGCGCCGAGGGCCCGTGCCCGAACTGCGGTGAGAAGAAGCTCGGAGCGCCGCGGAAGTTCAACCTCATGTTCAAGACGTTCGTCGGACCCGTCGAGGACGACGCGTCGGTCGCGTGGCTTCGGCCCGAGACGGCGCAGGGGATCTTCGTGAACTTCGACAACGTGCAGCAGTCGATGCGCCGCAAGCTGCCGTTCGGCATCGCCCAGGTGGGAAAGTCGTTCCGGAACGAGATCACGCCGGGCAACTTCATCTTCCGGTCCCGCGAGTTCGAGCAGATGGAGATGCAGTACTTCGTCCGGCCAGAGAACGCGCCACGGATCTACCAGGAATGGAAGGAGACCCGTCGGCAGTGGTATCGCGATCTCGCGGGCCACGACGACCTCTTCCGCTTCCGCGAGCACTCCCCTGAGGAGCGCGCGCACTACGCGGCGATGGCGTTCGACATCGAGTTCCGGTACCCGTTCGGCTGGAAGGAGCTCGAGGGCATCCACAACCGCACCGACTTCGACCTCAAGCGGCACTCGGAGTATTCGGGCAAGAAGCTCGAATACTTCGATGACGCGACGAACGAGCGCTTCGTGCCGTACGTCATCGAGACGGCGGTCGGCGCGGACCGCGCCACGTTCGCGTTCCTCTGCGCGGCGTACGACGAGGAGCCCGACAAGGAAGGCGTGCGTGTCGTGCTCCGCCTGCACCGCGACCTTGCGCCGTACAAGGTCGCGGTCCTGCCGCTGTCCAAGAAGCCCGAGCTCAGCGAGCTCTCGCGCGCGGTCTGGGCGAAGCTGCGTCCGCACTTCCAATCGACGTACGACGAGACCCAGGCGATCGGCCGCCGCTACCGCCGCCAGGACGAGATCGGAACGCCACTCTGCGTGACCGTGGACTTCGACTCGTTGACCGATCAGTCGGTCACGATCCGGGACCGGGACGACATGACCCAGGTCCGGGTGAAGATCGAGGAGCTCGTGCCGGCGCTCCGGGAGAAGCTCGGCCTCGCCT
>CAZMLV010000181.1:0-3779 GCA_964567235.1 uncultured Chloroflexota bacterium
CGTTCAACGTCGACTGCACCAGGACCGGGGGTGACCTGGTGGCGAAAGCCACGCTCGCACCGACGGTCAAGTTCGGCGACTTCGGCATGCAGCAGCCCGCCGCGCCCGGCCGCGTGATCAGCGTCGTCGACGAGATCAAGCTGACCGTCGACCTCGTTGCCGCGGGGCCCGCGAGCTAGCGCCCTGACGCGCCGCGCGGTCGACGACGACCGTCCGATCGGGAAGATCCTCACCCGGCGCGAGGTGCTCGTCCTGCTCGGTGGGTCCGCGCTCGTCGCGGCGTGCGCTCCGATCGGCGCGCCGACCTCGTCGACTGCGACGGGCGGTGTCCCGACCGCCCAGGCCATCGCCGCCGGCAGCGCGCCGGCCGCACTGCCGTCGTGCGTCGTGCGGCCGGCGCTCACCGAGGGGCCGTACTTCGTCGACGAGAAGCTGAACCGCTCCGACATCCGTTCGGATCCGGCGACCAACACCACCAAGGCGGGCGTCCCGCTCGCGCTCACGTTCCTCGTCTCGAAGGTCAGCGGCAGCGCCTGTGCCGCGCACGCCGGCGCGATGGTCGACGTGTGGCACTGCGACGCCCAGGGCGTGTACTCCGACACGACCGATCCGACCTTCGGCAGCACGAAGGGGACGAAGTTCCTGCGCGGCTACCAGACCACCGACGCGAACGGCATGGCGCGCTTCACGACGATCTGGCCGGGCTGGTATCAGGGCCGAGCGGTGCACGTCCACTTCAAGATCCGCACGACCGCCTCGAACGGGCAGGTCTCCGACTTCACCTCGCAGCTCTTCTTCGACGAGACGATGAACGATCAGATCTTCACCCAGGTCCCGTACTCGCAGAAGGGCGGCGCGGGCCGGCTTCGGAACGAGCGCGACGGCATCTTCCAGGGCAGCGGCGGCAAGCTCACCCTCGCCCCGACCAAGATCACCGACGGCTACTCGGCGACGTTCGACATCGGACTCGCCACCTGAGCACCGCGCGCTCATCTAGCCTGTGCGCTCCGTGCCACTCCGCATCGGCGTCATCGGTACCGGCTTCGCGGGATCGACCCACGCCCGCGCCGCGGTCGGCCTACCCGGGGCAGAGCTGCGCGCCATCGCCGCGGCGACGATCGCGGAGGCTGAGCCGCTCGCGACCGAGCTCGGCGTGCGGGTCTCGCCGGATGTTCCGGCGCTCTGCGCGAGCGAGGACATCGATCTCGTCGTCGTCGCGTCGCCCACCTACCTCCACGCCGAGCACGTGATCGCGGCCGCGCGGGCGGGGAAGCAGGTCTTCTGCGAGAAGCCGATCGCCCGCACGCTCGATGACGCGCGCGCGATGGTCCGCGCGTGCGATCAAGCGGGTGTCCGGCTCGCCATCGGCCACGTGGTGCGCTTCTTCCCCGAGTACCGGCGGGCGAAGGAGCTGCTCGATGCGGGCACGCTCGGCCGGGCAGCGGTCGCGACGCTCACGCGCGGCACCCTGTCGGTCGGTGCGACGCGGGCCTGGTATCTCGACGCGGCCAAGAGCGGTGGCGTCGTGCTCGATCTCATGCTGCACGACCTTGACGTGCTCCGCTGGTGGTTCGGCGAGCCCGCGCGCGTGTATGGCAAGCGCGTCGCGGATCGCGGAGGGCTCGAGTACGCGCTCGCGAGCGTGCGCTACGACGACCGGCCGATCGTGCAGCTCGAGGCAAGCTGGGCCGAGCACGCGGGATTCCGCACGAGCTTCGAGCTGCGCGGCGACCGCGGGATGCTCGTCCACGACAGCCGGGCGGTCGTGCCGTTCGTCGTGCAGTCGCCCTCGGGCGCCGCGGGGGGCGGCGTGATCCCGGCGCCGACGCTTCGGGAGACGCCGTACCGCCGCCAGCTGCGTGATCTCGTGGAGCGGCTCGCGCGCGGCGAGCCGCCGCTGGTCGACGGGCGGGAGGGGCTGCGCTCGCTCGCGCTCGGACTCGCGGTGATCGAGTCGGCCGACCGGAACGACGTCGTGCCCTGGACGGTGCCGGCATGAAGCGGCTGCGGGTCGGCTTGGTGTCGTGGGCCCACGTGCACGCGGCCGGGCTCGCGCGGACGCTCGCGACCCTGCCGCAGGTCGAGTTCACCGGGTCGTTCGATGAGACCGGCGCCGCGCACGACGGGCCGGCCCACCCGACCCTCGACGGCCTGCTGCGCGCGAGCGAGGCGGTCGTGGTCGCGTCGACGAATGCCGCGCACCGCCGCGATACGGAGATCGCGGCGAGGGCCGGCGTCCACGTGCTCTGCGAGAAGCCACTCGCGACGACGATCGCGGACGCGCTCGCGATGATCGACGCCTGTCGCGCCGCGGGCGTGCAGCTCGGCGTCGCGCTGCCGGTGCGCAGCAGTCCCGCGGTCGCAGCGCTCAAGGAGGCGATCGACCGCGGCACGCTCGGCCGGATCCGCGCGGTGCGCGGGACGAATCCCGGCCAGTACCCGGGCCGGTGGTTCGGCGACCCGATCGAGGCCGGCGGCGGCGCGGCCATGGATCACACCGCGCATCTCGCCGACGCGCTCCGCTGGCTGCTCGACGACGAGTTCGTGCGGGTCCACGCGGAGCTCGGCTCGTTCCTGTACGGGTTGCCGGTCGAGGACTCTGGGCTGCTCACGCTCGACCTCGCGAGCGGCGCGTTCGCGTCCATCGACTGCGGCTGGTCGCGCCCGGCCACCTATCCGACATGGGGCGGGGTCACGATGCACGTCGTCGGCGAACGCGGCACGGTCGACGTCGACGTGTTCCGCCAGTCGCTCACGCACTACGACGACGCCGCCGGGGTGACGAAGCTCGTCGGGTGGGGCGACGATCTGAACGCGTTGATGGTCGGCGGCTTCGTGGACGCGGTTCTCGCCGGGCGGCCGGTCCCGATCAGCGGTGCGGACGGGCTGCGCTCGCTCGAGGTCGTGGTGGCCGCGTACCGATCGGCCGAGCTTGGCCGGCCGGTGGCGATCTCCGAGGTCGCCTAGCTCGACTTCCGGTACTTCACGCCGAGGCGGTCGAGGAGCCGCAGCGCCGCCGGCAGCCGCGCGCTGAACGACTTCCAGTCGCGCGTCTCGCGCGGCGACCACGCGATCTCGGCGAGCGCGAGCACGCGCGGGTAGGCCATGTACTCGACCTGGTCGCTCGTCGGCATGTATTCGGTCCACACGCAGGCTTCCGGCCCGAGGACGTGCTTCGCCTCGGCGCCCGTGAGCTCCGGCGCGACCGGCTCGTACGCGTAGGTGTCCTCGATCGGCGTCATCCCGCCGATGGCGAGCGGCTCGTGCTCGGGATCGGCCTGGTAGTGGTCGAAGTACAGGTCGGCCTGCGGCGCCATGACCACGTCGTGGCCCTGCTTCGCGGCCGCGATGCCGCCGGCCGTCCCGCGCCACGACATCACCGTCGCGTTCGGCGCGAGCCCGCCCTCGAGGATCTCATCCCACCCGATGAGCCGGCGGCCGTTCGCGTTGAGGAACCGCTCGATCCGCTGGATGAACCAGCTCTGGAGCGCGTCCTCGTCGGCGAGCTTCTCCTTCTTGATGATCCCCTGCGCCTCGGCACTCTCCTTCCACCGCTTCTTCGGCGCCTCGTCGCCACCGATATGGATGTACTCGCTCGGGAAGATGTCCATGACCTCGCGCAGGATGTTCTCGAGGAAGGTGAAGGTCGCGTCGCGTGGCGAGAACACCTCGTCGGAGATGCCCCAGGTCGTCCGCACCTCGAACGGGCCGGGGACGTTCGCGTGCTCGGGATACGCGGCGAGCGCCGCGAGGCTGTGCCCGGGCATCTCGATCTCGGG
>CAZMLV010000182.1:0-3775 GCA_964567235.1 uncultured Chloroflexota bacterium
TGCGACTGTCGGTCTGGACGAGCGATGTGGCGAGCGATGGTCCGAGCGAGAGATACAGCCCGCCGAGAGCCCAGACGGCGATCAGCGACGGAGCGAGGGCGACGAACAACGGCCGTGCGGCCGGCGGCACCCCGATCTGGGGGCGCAGCGACCGCCGCCAGCCAGGCGTCCGCTCGACGACGTCCGGGATGACGGCCATGAGGGCGAGCGCCAGCGCGAAGACGATCGCCAACAGCGCGAAGACGAGGCGGAGCGGATCCGGGCCGTACTGGACGAGGAGCCCCGAGCCGAGCGCACCGGCCGCGAGTCCGGCCAAAGGCGCGACACCACCGACGAGGCTCCCGAGGCCCGGGTTGGCGGGCGGACGAAGGTCGAGCAACCACGCACTGATCGCACCGGTCGCGATCCCGGTTCCGACGCCTTGCAGCACCCGTCCGAGATACAGCATGCCCACGCCGTCGGCGGCGACGAACGCGATCATGCCGGCGATCTGGAACACCAGTGCCAGCAGCACAATGTTCCGACGTCCGACGTGATCCGACAGTCGTCCGGTGACGAGCAGCGCGGCCAGGGCCCCGAATGCGTAGACCGCGTAGATCTCGGTCAGGGTGATCGAGGAGAAGTGCCACGTCGCCTCGTAGGTCGCGTAGAGCGGCGAGGGTGCGCTGGCCGCGAAGAGGAACGAGGCAAGCATGACGGCGAGCAGCCAGAACGATGGGGCCCGCGAGAGCTTCGGCGCCGCGCGTTCCATCGGCGGACCTCCTGGCGGGAGCCTAGTGGTGAATCTACAGTCAGCACCGGGTCACCGAACAACGAATCCGCGAGTTTCCGAACAGATCCGCTCAGGGCGACCCTCCGGAGCCGCAGTTTTCGCGGAGGGGTCAGCAGCCCATCTTGTTCAGCGGGGAGCAGAAGGCTGACCACCACGTTCCGATGCGCGCGTCGATTGGCGCGTCTGCCCGCGGGTGCGTGGCGACGTCGCGAAGGCGGCCGGTCTGCAAGCGGACGCGCGATTACCGGTAGTCTCTTGGTCGTCCGTGACGACTAGTGGGACCGACCCGCGCGCGATCATCGATCGGTGGATCGAGGCCCTCAACTCGAACGACTTCGCTTCAGCCGAAGCTGTCCTAAGCGACGACTTCGTTTCGGAGTATCCACAATCCGGCGAGGTCATCCGCGGAAACCAGAACATGCGCGCCATTCTCGAGAACTACCCGGGCGGCCTCAGGAAAGGGGGCTTGGATCCAGGCAGCACGAAGGTGATCGGCGGCGACCAATGGGTGATGACACCGTCCTTCGCGTTGGTCCGTGTGACCGGAACCGGCGACGCGCGCACCGCGATTCTCAAGAACCGCTACCCCGACGGTGCGACCTGGTGGGTCATCAACTTCTTCGAGTTCGCGGCTGGGAAGATCACGAAGGCGACTGTCTACTTCGCACCTGAGTTCGAGCCGCCGGATTGGCGAGCAAGATGGGTGGAGTCCCGAAGGCAGTCATAGTCCCGATGCTGCGCGGTGCGGCGTAAGCGTTGGTGCCTTGCTAGATCAATGTTCGGCCAGTCGTTGCTGTGAATCGTGTGGGCAGAGAGGGAATCGAACCCCCACAGCCAAAGCGACTGATCTACAGACAGTGACAGGCCGAAGCTGATCTCCCGAAGCTTGAAGACGTGCGTGACCCGCTGGAGGCACTGCGGCAGAATCCTCTCCGATATGCGTAGCCTGCATGGACGGTCCAAGCGGGCTGCGAGGCATCTGGGTCAGTCGACGCGGAACGGACCGCGAAGGTAGATGGCCCCGGCGGGACCGCTGACCGAGTCACGACGACAGACAAGGCCGTACGTTCCCGGAATCAGCTCGCCGTCGAGCGTGTCCCTTCCGCCCGCGGCAACGAGGGTTCGCACGATGATCGTGGTCATGGGCGGCGACGCGTCGACGTCGCCGCCGGATGCGATGGCACGCTGACGCACTTGGATCCAGGCGTCGAGCTCGCCGTACGCATGACCGTCGTTGAGCCGTTGAAGATTGATCGCCGCTCTCGAAGAGGTCGTGTTCACGACCGCGGCAGCGAACCGTTGCGGCAGCACGTCGCCGAGCCCTTCGGCTATGCAAGCCGAGTCCGTCAACGTGATCGTGATTTCGGACCGTGCTGCTTGCGGCGCCGACGCGGCTGTCTCTGGCTGGCCACCGCACGCCGCCAGGAGCGCGGCGGAGAATATGACGCCCAGCGCGCGATGCGTCTTCATGATCTCCCCCTTTCATCAAGCGCGCGACGATGATCGCGCTCGCTAGCGTTGCAGCGGCACGGGCCCCAGGCTGTCGATCAGACGGACGAGATCGTCGAGCGACACGCTGCCCGCGAGGACGTCGTAGTGCGTTCCCGATTCGTTCCACCACAGCGCCCACTGAGGAAGCCCCACGCCGGTGTTCGTCGGCTCCCGGCCGCGCACGTGCACGGTGGTACCGCGTGAGCTGAAGGTCGCCACCTCGCTGAACCCGTCGGCTGAAGGAGTGTCGTCCTGAGCCCCGAGCTGCCCGTACAGCACCAAGCCGAACCCTGCTGCGCAGCTGCCGTCGCGCGCGCGTGGGTAGATCGCGTGGTATTGGCCGGGCCCTGCGAGGACTGTCGGGACGCAGCCCGGCGCGCCGCCGAGCCCGGACGGCAGCCACGCCGGTCGAAGCAGCGGCAGTTCGGGCGACACTGTGAGTCGCCCGAGCCGCCATTCTTCGTCCTCGGCCGCGGTGGACGTGCTCTGGGCCACCGTGAAGCCGGCGGCGGGGACGAGCCGCGGCTCGTCGGAGCGACGGCTCATCGTGACGCCGACCACGATGGCAAGGATCACCGCCACGCCGATGACGACAGTCGACAGAGACGCTCCCGACCGACGCGCGGGGACCCAGCGCGCCTCAGGTGGAAGCGGTATGCGGTCCGTTGCTTGGCGAAGTGCGCTCGCGATCCACTGCTCCGGCGGATTCGTCATCGCTCGCCCTCCATGTGCCGACGCAGTGCCGCCATCGCCTGGGTCGTCGTCGCCGAAACCGTCCCGCGCGCGATCCCGAGGAGCTCGCTGGTCGCCTCCTGTGAGAGGCCGACGACGTAGCGTGCGATCACGACCTGCCGCTGCCGCGCGGACAGCCTTCGAAGCGCGGCGAGCACGTCGGCTGAGGAGTCGCTGGCGCTCGGGGCTTCGCGGTCGATGAACAGCGTCCACGGAAGGAGGAGACGATCGCGGATCCGGCGTCGTCGCCAAGCGCGGGCCGCGACGACGAATATCCACCCGTCGATGGCGGCCACCGGACGCTCACCGACCCGTTCAAGCCCCTTGATGAACGCGTCCTGAAGAGCGTCTTCGGCCTCGTCCGGCCGCGCGCCGAGCGCGACTAGTCCCCGGTAGACACGAGGGAACGCTTCGCGATACGCGGATTCCCAGCGCAAGCGCTCCGCCATGGTGTCCACGGCGATCGTGATCACCTGCTGAAGAGTAGGAATCGGGACCAAACGCTTATTGGGTGCTTGGTGTATGCCGGCGCCAGGGTCGGGATTGGCTGCCTGGCGCGCCGCGAGCGATACAGCCACGCCGTACCAGTCCATGACAGTCGAGATGCCAAGCAATTGCGGAAGACCGCCTCTGTTCAACTGCCTTCCACGCGCGTGAACCGGCTTTCGCGCATCGGCTGAAAACGAAACGACGAGCCATGCCGCCCGTCGTCGTTGCGGGATCTGGTGGGCAGAGAGGGAATCGAACCCCCACAGCCAAAGGCGGCTGATCTACAGTCAG
>CAZMLV010000183.1:0-3746 GCA_964567235.1 uncultured Chloroflexota bacterium
TCGCTGGTGCAGGGGCTTCCGGTCCTGCCGCAGAGCGACACCTGGATCGCGAACATGGGCGGCCCGGCACGGCTGCTCCATCCTGACTTCGGCGCCTACCCGTACGGCTATCAGCTGAACGTCGTCGACAACACGACGCCGACGACGCGCGTGAGCTTCGACTACGCGGACGAGAGCGACCAGGTCCCGTACCCGTTCACCGCGTCGACGGCCATCGAGCCCGCGAGCGACGCGCATGCGCTCATGCTCAACCGGGACACGTGCGTCCTATACGAGATGTTCGACGCGTCGTGGAACGGCGGCCAGCCGACGGCGGGGTCCGGCGCCGTGTTCGACCTGACGAAGCACGACCTGCGGCCGCTCGGGTGGACGAGCGCCGACGCGGCCGGGCTACCCATCTGGCCGGGTGTCCTGCGGTACGACGAGGTCGCGCGCGGGCTCGTGGATCACGCGATCCGGTTCACCGCGCAGCGCACCGACACGCGGTTCGTCTGGCCGGCACGGCATCAGGCCGGCACGGCCAGCGATCCCTCACTGCCCCCGATGGGCGCGCGGTTCCGCCTGCGGTCCGACTTCTCGTTCGAGGGCTACTCACCGCAGACCCAGGTCGTGCTCATGGCGATGCAGCGGTACGGCCTGATCCTCGCGGACAACGGATCGGACTGGTTCTTTCAGGGGAGCACCGATAGCCGTTGGACCGACCAGCTGATCAGCGAGCTCAAGACGATCCCCGCAGGCGCGTTTCAAGCCGTCGATGGATCCGGGCTGATGATCGACCCGAACTCGGGCCGCGTGACCCCCGCGGCCGCGCGCCAGTCGCTCGTGCCTGGATGGCACTCGACCTGGCAGGGCCAGTCGCCGTACCTCGTGATGACCCCCGGCCAGGTCGCGGATTTCTGGATCCACTTCTCGAACTCCGGGACCCAGCCGTGGGTGCGCGACGTGTGGGGCCAGGAGGCCAACCTCGGCTTGAACGGCGACGACCGATCGCCCTACGCGCTCGGCATGGCTGCCGGGTGGCTGTGGGAGGACCGTCTCGCGACGACGACGGCGGCGGTCGTGCAGCCCGGTGACATCGCGGAGTTCCGGTTCAGCGTGCGCGCGCCCATGACGCGCGGGGTCTACCGGCTGAACCTCCGCCCGGTCATCGACGGCACGGTGTGGATGGAAGACCAGGGTGTGTTCTGGATCCTCGACGTCCGGTAGCTACCGGCCGGCCCCCGCGTTCGTGAACACGACCCAGTAGACGAAGTACAGGAGCGCCGCGGTCAGGACGAGCCGGACGACGATCTGGGTGCGACTCATCTTCATGCGCGGGTCAGCGCGAACCGCGACGCCGACAGGAAGCCGATCGGGTGGCGCGTCGCGCCGTCGAGGGCCAGGTCCGCGAGCGCCTCGCCCATGACGCTCGCGAACTTGAACCCGTGGCCCGAGCATGCCGACGCGTACGCGACCGGCCCGTCGACGTCGACGATGAAGTGCTCGTCAGGGGTGACGGTGTACAGGCAGACCTTCGTCATCCGCACCGGGCCGTCCGCGACGGGCAGCCGATCGTGGATGAACGCGCGGATCGGCGCCTCATCCGCCGGATGCGTCTCGCGGTCGAGGGTGTCCGGATCGGCCGGCGTCCCGGCGCCGTGGGTGGCGATCTTGAGGCCCTGATCGGCGAGGTACGGGAAGCCGTAGCAGCCATGACCGAGGCCGGAGTCGACGATGTACACCGGCAGCCGCGCGAGCGTCTCGTGCTGGGCGACCGGCTCGAACCAGAAGAGCGGGACGCGCTTCACCTGGAGCAGTGGCGCGACGCGGGGCAGGAGCCGCGCGTTCCACGCGCCGGCTGCGATCACGAGCTTCGACGCGCGGTACGTTCCGCGCTGCGTCGTCACGCGGACCCCTGATCCGTCGCGCGCCCAGTCGATGACCCGCTCGTCGAATTGCAGCTTCGCCGCG
This sequence comes from uncultured Chloroflexota bacterium, assembly GCA_964567235.1. Taxonomy (GTDB): domain Bacteria; phylum Chloroflexota; class Limnocylindria; order P2-11E; family P2-11E; genus UBA4735. Next base: position 1,951 of record CAZMLV010000183.1, read on the forward strand.
TGGCGCTCGGCGACGGCAAGATGCGCCGCGATCGCCTTCTCCGGCAGCAGGTAGCCGGCGTTCGCCTCCGCGAGGCCCCACCACTCCGGGTCGAACCGGAACAACGGAAGCCGCTCGCGCAGCGCCGCCGGGTCGAGGAGCTCGTGCTCGAGACCGTGCTCGCGCGCGCTCCGCAGCGACCCCGCGACGAGCTCGCCGTCACGCGGGCCGGCGTACACGCCGCCGGTGCGCCGCAGGAGGACCTCGCCGCTAACGGTCTCGAGCTCGCGCCACAGCGTCCACGCGCGCTTCAGCAGCGGGACGTAGTCCGGATGCTCGTAGTACGCGAGCCGGATGACCCGGGTGAGGCCGCCGGACGAGCCGTCGGTGTGGCCGCGCGCGAACGCTTCGAGCCCGACGACCCGGGCGCCGCGTGTCGCGAGATGCGCGGCCGCCGCGCTGCCGTCCGCGCCCAGGCCGATGACGATGACGTCGGTCACGGTGCTACGTCCGGCTGAACTCGTCGAAGAAGCGGCCCAGCGTCATGGCCGCCTTCGGCATGAGATCGAGCCGCACGTTCTCATCGGGGGCGTGGACGCGCGAGTCCGGGTGGCTATAGCCGATGGCGACCATCGGCAGCTTCTGCGGGTTGCACACCTGATACTGCGGTGCCGTACCCGGGCTCGAGAACAGCCGGAGCGGCTTCGACCCGTACACGGACATCGAGGCGCGCTCCGCGGCGTCGACGATCGGAGCGTCGACCGGACCCCAGTAGGGATGCTCGCTGCCCCAATTCTTGATCACGATGTCGTCGAAGCCGCGTTTGTCCAGATGCGCGCGCAGCTGGCGCTCGATCTTGTCCGGGTCCTGATCGGGGACGAGGCGCATGTCCATCTTCACGTGGGCCTCGGCCGGGGTGATCGTCTTCGCGTCGTCGCCGGTCCAGCCCGACCAGATCCCGGCGATGTTGCAGGTCGGCGCGAACAGCTGGGCGATCTGCGCGTCGAGGCCCGACTTTCCGCCGACGAAGCGCTTCGCGCCGTAGATCGCCTTGAGCTTCGCCTCTTCGAACGGGATCGTCTTCAGGTGCGCGACCTGCTTGTCGCTCGGCTTGCGGACGTCGTCGTAGAAGCCGTCGATCGTCACCGTGCCGTCGGGCTTTCGCAGCGTCGCCAGCGCTTCGACCAGTCGCCACGCGGCGTTCTCGTAGAGCGACGCGCCGCCGGAGTGGGCGTCGTAGTTCAGGGTCTTGACCGAGAGCTCGACGTAGAGGATCCCGCGCACGCCGCAGATGAGCGTGGGCCGGTCCTGCGCATCGAGCCCGCCGCCTTCCTGCAGCGAGCCATCGCCGGCGGTGAGGTCCGGCCGCTCCTGGAGCATCGAGTTGAAGTGCCGGCTCGACGACTCCTCCTCGCCCTCGACGAGGAAGCGGATCCTGATCGGAAGCGGTCCGATCGCGTCCTGGTAGGCCTCCGCCGCCTGGACGCGGATGAGGAACTGTCCTTTGTTATCGGATACGCCGCGAGCGAAGAGCTTGTTGTCACGGATCGCGGGCTCATACGGCGGCGTCGTCCAGAGGTCGAGCGGCGCGGCCGGCTGCACGTCGTAGTGCTGGACGCAGATGAGCGTGCGACTCCCCGAGCCGAGCTCGCCGACGACGAGCGGCGCGACGCCGGGTTTCTCGATGAGCTCGACCTTCGCCCCGGCCTTGCGCAGCCGGTCGGCGGTCCACTTCGCGCCCCGCTTCAGCTCCGGAAGCTGGGCGGTCTCGCACGGGATGCGGCAGTAGTCGCTCAGCTCGTCGGTCCACTGCTTCG
>CAZMLV010000184.1:0-1305 GCA_964567235.1 uncultured Chloroflexota bacterium
CGCGGGATCACGTGGTCGAGGGTGAGGTCGTGACCGCGCTTGCCGCAGTACTGGCAGGTGTGGTCGTCGCGGATGAGGACTTCCTTGCGGGTCATCTTCAGCACCGGGCGGGGACGCTTGATGTGGTAGGCGAGACGGATCACCGACGGCGTGACGATCGATCTTCGCTCGCTCGTGACGATGTGTCCGTTCTGCTCGATGACAACGGCCTTCTGCTTGTCCAAGAGCACCACCGCGCGACGGACGTTGCACACGTTCAGCGGCTGGTAGTCCAGGTTCAGCACGAGGACGTTCGCGTCGACCACGCCCATGTTCCGATTTTAGGGGCCTAGCGGTACGATTGGGCTTCCGATGGCACAGAACGGGAACGGACACAAGGGCGATACCGCCAGCACCGCCAAGGCGACCTGGACGGTGAAGTCCGGCCTCGCCCAGATGCTCAAGGGCGGCGTGATCATGGACGTCGTCACTGCGGATCACGCCCGCATCGCCGAAGAGGCGGGCGCCGTCGCGGTCATGGCCCTCGAGCGCGTGCCCGCCGACATCCGCAAGGAGGGCGGCGTCGCGCGGATGAGCGACCCGCAGCTCATCACCGAGATCATGGACACCGTCACGATCCCGGTCATGGCGAAGGCGCGCATCGGCCACTTCGTCGAAGCACAGGTCCTCCAGGTGCTCGGCGTCGACTACGTCGACGAGAGCGAGGTCCTGACACCGGCGGACGAGAAGTTCCACATCGACAAACGGAAGTTCGACGTCCCGTTCGTGTGCGGCGCGCGCGACCTCGGCGAGGCGCTTCGCCGGATCAACGAGGGCGCGGCGATGATCCGCAGCAAAGGCGAGGCCGGCACCGGCAACATCGTCGAAGCGGTCCGCCACATCCGGGAGATCACCGGCGGCATCGAGGCGCTCGCCGGTCTCGACGAGTCGCAGCTGCGGGAGAAGGCGGCGGAATACCGCGTGCCGCTCGATCTCGTGCGCGACGTCGCGAAGGCGAAGAAGCTTCCCGTCGTCCTCTTCTGCGCCGGTGGCATCGCGACGCCGGCCGATGCGGCGCTGATGATGCAGCTGGGTGCCGAGGGCAACTTCGTCGGAAGCGGCATCTTCAAGGCGTCGGACGACCCGAAGGACCAGCTCCGCCGCGCGAAGGCGATCGTCGAGGCCACGACCCACTTCATGGATCCCAAGCTCATCGCCGAGGTCTCGCGCGGGCTTGGCCAGGCGATGCGCGGCATCTCCCTCGAGACGCTCGCCGAGGGCGAACGCCTTGCCGTCCGCGGTTGGTGATCGCTTAGCTCGCGCAGG
>CAZMLV010000184.1:1405-3746 GCA_964567235.1 uncultured Chloroflexota bacterium
CGCCGAGGGCGAACGCCTTGCCGTCCGCGGTTGGTGATCGCTTAGCTCGCGCAGGGGTCCTCGGCCTCCAGGGCGATTTTCGCGAGCACCTTGACACCTTCCAACGACTCGGCGCCGAGGCTGTCGACGTGCGCCGGCCGGAGCAGCTCGACGACGTCGATGCGCTCGTCATACCCGGCGGCGAGAGCACCACGATCGGCAAGCTCGCCCTGCTCTACGGATTCATCCCGAAGCTGAAGGAACGCGTCGCCGACGGCATGGCCGTCTGGGGGACCTGCGCCGGTGCGATCTTCATCGCGCGCGACGTGCCCGGCCACCCGCATCCGCTCGCGGAGCTCATGGACATCACCGTCCGGCGCAATGCGTTCGGACGTCAGCTCGACTCGTTCGAAGCCGATCTCGAGGTGCCCGCGCTGGGTACTGACCCGTTCCACGCGATCTTCATCCGTGCGCCGCTCATCGAGGCCGTCGGCCCCGACGTGGAGGTGCTGTCGAAGCTGAGCGACGGCAGGATCGTCGCCGCGCGTCAGGATCACCTGCTTGCGACGTCGTTCCATCCGGAGCTCACGCACGACGGCCGCTTCCACGACTACTTCCTGAAGCTCGGAAAGCACTAGGCCGTGTCGGTCCGGCCAGCGATGCCGACGGACCTGCCGCGTGTGACGCGGTTCCTGTCGGCCGCGAGCCACGAGCCGGATGCGATCCTCGGTTCGGTGCTACCGCAGCCGCTCGTGTCGAGCGCGCTCGCGGGCTGGCGGAAGCTCCTGCCCGGCACCATCGGTCTGCGCGGCCGCCTCCGCCTCTACATCGAGGAGTACCGCGGCCGCCTCTGCGCGGTCGCGCTCATCTACAACAGCCGCCGGCCGGAGTGGGTGATCCTCGCGATCGCGGCGGTCCCCGATCCCGGCGGTGCGGAGGGTTCGTTCAAGCTGCTGTCGCACATCTCGGCGTCGGCCGTGCAGCACGGGCAGCTGCGCCTGTTCGGTGCCGTCGCCGACGCGGCGATCGCCGCGCCCGCGGCCGGCGCGGCCCGCGCGCGCGAGACGTTCTTTCAAGCTGGGTTCTACTCGTACACGCGCGAGACCTGGTACGCCGCGCCGCGGGCGCCGCTCCGCGCTCCGGCCACAAAGCTGGACGGCCACTACGCGCGCCGGCGCGACGCGCACGACCTCTTCCGCTTCTACGCCGCGACCACGCCACATGCCGTGCAGCGCGCCGAGCAGCTGACGGTGGAGGACTTCGACATCGGCCGCCGCGCCGGCGCGTTCGATCCGCCGTTCCTCGTGAGCGGCAACCCGCTCGCGATGCGGCGCGCGACGGCGATGGTGGTCGGCGGCGAGCCGCGGCTCGGCGCGTTCGGGGTGAGCTTCCGCGGCCTCGACAACCATCCCCACGTCGTGAAGGTCCGTTCGGTCGACGGAGACACTGATCTCGCGCGTGACGTCGTGCGGGCTACGACCATGGAGCTGCCGCCCGGCCGGCCCACCATGTCGCCCGTCCGTTCATATGAGGAGCACGTGGCACGGGCGTTGCTCTCAGAGGGTTTTCGGGAGATCGCCACGGCTATGCTGTTCGTCAAAGAGTTGGCCGTTCGCATCGAAGAGCCGGCCTTCGCGCCGGCGGTGGTGAGATGACGATCGAGCGCGACGATCTCGACGCGATCCTCGATGCGCTCCCCCCTGACCTCTGCCAGCGGGTCCGCGCGCTCGCCGATCTGAACGGGCTCCTCGAGATCGTCATGGATCTCGGCCGCATCCCGGAGGCCCGGTTCGCGGGCCGCGAGGAGCAGCTGTCGCAGCGCGAGGTGACGGCCGAGGACATCGCGTACGTGATCTCGCGGATCGGCCAGTTCGGCGGCGACAACCGGGCCGGCATCGAGCGCACCCTGCACCGGATCAGTGCCCTGCGGAACCGCGCCGGCAAGGTCGTCGGGCTCACGCTCCGGGTCGGGCGCGCGATGTACGGAACGATGGAGATCGTTCGCGACGTCGTGGAGTCGGGGAAGAGCATCCTCTTGCTCGGCCGGCCCGGCGTCGGCAAGACGACGCTGCTGCGCGAGATCGCCCGGGTGCTCGCCGACGATCTGAAGAAACGCGTCGTGGTCGTGGACACGTCGAACGAGATCGCGGGCGACGGCGATATCCCGCATCCAGGCATCGGCCGCGCCCGACGCATGCAGGTCGCGACGCCGAGCCTGCAGCACGCGTTCATGATCGAGGCGGTCGAGAACCACATGCCCGAGGTCATCGTGATCGACGAGATCGGCACCGAGCAGGAGGCCCAGGCCGCTCGCACGATCGCCGAGCGTGGCGTGCAGCTCGTCGCCACGGCCCACGGCAAC
>CAZMLV010000185.1:0-3731 GCA_964567235.1 uncultured Chloroflexota bacterium
TCCCCGAGATGGAGGCTGGTGTCGACGATGATCCGCGCCGCGCGGAAGATCGTGGCCTCGTACTGATAGAGGAGGTGCTTCGGGTCGGTGAAGAAGCCCTGCTCGCGCATGACCCGCTCCGCGTAGAGCGCCCAGCCCTCGGAGAAGTACGGCGTGTTGAAGACCTGCCGCAGCTTCGACGGGTTGAAGTGGGCCATCACGAGGTGCCAGTGATGTCCGGGATAGGCCTCGTGCACCGCGGTCGTCGGGATGCCGGCGCTGCAGTTCCCCTCGAGCCGCTTCTGGACCTCCTCCGGCGGGGTGTTGTCCGGCGGATAGGGGACGAAGAAATGGCCGGCGAGCGAATCGCTGAACGCCGGCGGCCGGTTGTACGAGGCGACCGCCAGGATCGGCCGCTGGAATGGCGGCGACGGCTCGACCGTACAGGTCTCGCCGCGAGGCAAGGTCACGAGGCCGGTGTCGCGCAGGAACGAGCGGGCTCGTTCGGTCCACTCCGCGTATTCGTCGCGCATCGCTTCGGGCGTGGGCGCGTGCACGCGATTGAGCTTCACGAGGAGTCCGGCCCAGTCCTCGCTGCCCGAGATCTCCTTCGCGATCCGGCGCGCCTCCGCGGCCAGCAGGTCGTACTGCTCGCGACCGCGCTCGCGCAGGGCGCGCGCGTCGTACGGGAGCAGCTCCTTCTCGCGGAGCAGCGCGCTGTAGAGGGCGTCGCCGACGGCGTAGTCGCCGGCCGCCTTCTCCTTCTTCTCCTGAAGGAACGCGGCGAACGCGTCGAAGGCGTCGCCGGCCTCCGCGCCGACCGCGGCGAGGGCCTCGCGGGCCGCCGGGTCTTTCACCTCCTCGGGAACAAGCTCGCGCGCGTACTTCGCGGCGGCACGAGCCTGGCCGATCGCCCGGTCGACGTAGATCCGCGGGACGATCGTGAAGTCGAGGTTGTCGATGCCCTGGCGCAGCGCCCGCGGCACCTCGGCGAGCCTCGCCCGCGCGGCGTCAGCGAGATCCTTCTCCGGGCGGAGCCGGTGGAGGAACAGCGAGAACACCCCCTGCAGGCCGGGATTCAGGTAGGTCGCGGGCTGCTTCTGCCAGTTGCGCTGCGGCGCGACCAGCTCGCGTCCGCGCAGGATCGAGCTCGCGAGGTCGCGGTCGATCCGCTCCGCGGGCGACAGGCTGTCATCGGGGAGCGCGCGGAACCGCTTCAGCCACGCACTCGACCGCTCCTCGTGGCGCCGGAATGCGTCCGCGGAGAGATCGTCGAGGCGCTCGTCGTAGGCGGTGAGGCCGAGGCTGCTCGCGAGCACCGGAGACTCGGCGAACTCCTCCGCCAGGAAGGTGTCGGCGAGATCCGTGAACGACGACATGGGCTCCTCCCCTGACAATGCGTAGGCCGTGAGTCTGACCGAATACCAGAAGAAGCGGGATTTCAAGAAGACCCCCGAGCCGAAGGGCAGCCTGCAGCCGGCGCCCGCGCGGCCCAGGTACGTCGTGCATCGGCATCACGCGACGCGGCTGCACTGGGACGTGCGGCTCGAGATGCGCGGGGTTCTCGCCTCGTTCGCCGTGCCGCAGGGGCCGCCGCTCGCCGCCGGCAAGCGCCGCCTCGCGGTCCACACGGAGGATCACCCGATCGAGTACCTCACGTTCCACGGCGTGATCCCGGACGGCTACGGCGCGGGCACCATGACGATCTGGGACCAGGGGACGTACGACCTGCTGCTCGAGAAGCCCGGCTCGGGCGACAAGGGCGGTGAGTACAAGATCCAATTCCACGGCACGCGCCTGACGGGCGAGTACGTGATCGTGCAGACCACCGCGCACGAGGGCCGTGACTGGCTGATGATCATGCACGGGACGCCACCGAAGGACGATCCGCTCGACCGCAAGATCGAGCCGATGCTGGCGATCACGGCCGACGAGCCGTTCGACTCGCCGCAGTTCACCTACGAGGCGAAGTGGGACGGCGTGCGTACGCTCGCGTTCGTCGACGGCGGCGAGGTCCGGCTGCAGACGCGGAACCTGCTCGATTGCACGAAGCAGTACCCAGAAGCGCACGGCGCGGCCGAGGCGCTGACCGGCGGCTACCAGGCGATCCTCGATGGCGAGGTCGTCGCCCTCGACGCCAAGGGCGTGCCGTCCTTCCAGCGGCTGCAGCCTCGGATGCATCAGCGCGACGAGGGTGCCGTGAGCCGGCTGCGAAAGAGCGTCCCGGTCATCTATGAGGTCTTCGACCTCCTCTATCTCGACGGCGAGGACCTGACCCGTCGTCCGCTCCGCGAGCGGCGGCAGCGGCTCGAGGCCGCGCTCGAGCCGATGGGGGCCATCCGGCTGTCGGAGGGTTTTCCGGGCTCGGGCATCGCGCTGTTCAACGCGGTCCGCGAGCAGGGGCTCGAGGGCATCGTCGCGAAGCGGCTCGACGCGCCGTACGTGAGCGGCCGGTCCGCCGCGTGGGTGAAGGTGAAGGCGTTCAAGGCGATGGACTGCGTCATCGGGGGCTGGACCGCCGGCCAGGGCGACCGGCACTCCACGCTCGGTGCGCTCATCGTCGGCACGTATCGGGACGGGAAGCTCATGCCGGTCGGGCACGTCGGCTCGGGCTTCGACGATCGCACGCTCCGCGATCTGCTCGGGACGCTGAAGGAGCATCAAGCGCCGACGTCGCCGTTCGCGGTCGCGCCGAAAGTGAATCAGCCGGCGACGTGGTGCTTCCCGGATCTGGTGTGCGAGGTCCGGTACGTCGAGCTCACGCGCGACGGCACCCTCCGCCATCCCGTCTATCTCGGCCTTCGCTCGGACGTGGATCCGAAGGAGTGCACTGGCCAGGAGATTGCCGCGACGGCCAGGGAGGCGCAGCGCAGCGCCGAGAAGGCCGCGCGGACCGACGCGCCGGCGGAGGTATCAGCGGTGGCGAAGGCGCGAACGCCGGCGGTCCTGAAGATCGACGGACATGACATCAAGCTGACGAACCTCGAGAAGGTGTTGTTCCCCGAGGACGGGTACACGAAGGCCGACCTCATCCGGTACTACACCGAGGTCTCGCCCTATCTCGTGCCGGTGATCCGCGATCGCCCGCTCACGCTCAAGCCGTTCCCCGACGGGATCAGCGGGCCGAGCTTCTATCAGAAGGACAAACCGAGCTTCACGCCGCGCTGGATCAAGAGCTGGACCGATGCGGCCGCCGATCGTGATGGTGGCATCGACTACGTGCTTGGCAACGATCTCGCCACGCTCGTGTGGATGGCCAACTACACGGCCATCGAGATCCATCCATGGCTCTCACGCATCGACAAGCCCGACAACCCCGACTTCGCGATGATCGACCTCGACCCGGCTGCCGGCTCGACGTGGGCCCAGGTGAAGGAGACCGCGCTCATCGTCCGGGACATCCTCCATTCGATCGACCTCGAGGGATTCCCGAAGACCACCGGCTCACGCGGCATCCACGTGCTCGTGCCGATCGCCCGCCGCTATTCGTTCGAGGAGTCGCGCGGTTTCGTCGAGGAGGTCGGCAAGGCCGCGCAGAAGAAGGCTCCGAAGCTCGTCACGCTGACCTTCGCGAAGAAGGACCGCCGCGGGATCTACGTCGATTACCTGCAGAACGTGCGCGGGAAGACGACCGCCGGCCCGTACAGCGTGCGTCCGATCCGCCGCGCGCCGGTCAGCGCGCCGCTGCGGTGGGACGAGATCGAGGGCCTCGGCCGGCCCGACGCGTTCACGATCGCCAACCTGCCCGATCG
>CAZMLV010000186.1:0-3729 GCA_964567235.1 uncultured Chloroflexota bacterium
GACTGGATGCTGAAGGACCCCGATGAGCTCGAGCAGATGTACATCGACGCCGGCTTCGGGCCCGAGACCGCGACGATCACGTACTGCCAGGCGGGCGTCCGTGCGGCTTTCACGCATTTGGTGCTTACAGCGCTCGGCCACGACGACGTGCGGACGTACGACGGCTCGTGGGAGGAATGGGGCAACCGCGACGACGTGCCGATCGTCGTCGGGCGCAGCTGACCTAACCTTGGCTCACGAGATGAAGATCGGGTACAAGGCCTCGGCTGAGCAGTTCGGGGCCACGGAGCTGCTGCGGTTCGGCCTCCTGGCGGAGGAGTGCGGCTTCGACAGCGTGACCGTGAGCGACCACTTCCAGCCGTGGCGGCATCACGGCGGTCAGGCACCGAACGCGTTCGTGTGGCTCGGCGCGCTCGCCGCGCAGACCAGGCGCGTGCGGCTCGGGACGAGTGTCGCGACACCGACGTTCCGCTACCACCCCGCCCTCGTCGCGCAGATCGCGGCGACGATCCAGTCGCTCGCCGGCGGCCGGTTCTTCCTCGGCATCGGCACAGGCGAGTCGATGAACGAGGTCCCGCTCGGCATCGAGTGGCCCGAGATCAAGGAGCGTTTCGCGCGGATGAAGGAGGCCGCCGAGCTCATGGGCAAGCTCGGCCGGGAGGACTTCGTCACGTTCGACGGCGACTTCTACAAGACGAAGAACGCGACCATCTACGAGCGGCAGCAGTCCGGGCCGGTGCCGCTCTACATCGCGGGGACCGGCGAGTCCGCGGCGCGGCTGGCCGGGCGGGTTGCCGATGGGTTCATCTGCACGAGCGGCAAGGGCGAGGATCTCTACCGCTCGAAGCTGCTGCCCGCGGTCCGGGAGGGCGCGGCGAAGGCCGGCCGCGATCCGAAGAGCATCGAGCTCATGATCGAAGTGAAGGTGTCATACGACACCGACGCCCGACGCGCGCTCGAGGATACCAAGCACTGGGCGGCCCTCGCGCTTCCCGGCGACCAGAAGGTCGGTGTCGAGGATCCGCGCGAGATGGAGCGGCTCGCGTCCGCGCTCAGCGCCGAGCAGGCCGCGTCGCGCTGGATCGTGTCGACGGACGCTGCCGAGATCGTCGAGCGCGTCGGCGCGTACGCCGACATGGGCTTCGACCACCTCGTGATCCACGGCCCCGGCCCCGACCAGGAGCGGTTCATGAAGCTCTTCCAGAAGGACGTGCTACCGGGGCTGCGCGCGCGCGCGACCCGCGCTCGAGCGGCTGTCAGCTAGACCGACCTTCACGCGCAGAGACCCATCGGATCGACGCGCGGCCACCGTTCGGCGCCCGATGGCGCCACGACGTAGATCCCCTCGTCCTGGTCGGTCGGACTCAAGAACAGCTCGATCGGGCCGAGCCGGTAGCCCGTCGGTCTCGCATCGGCCGGCAACGTGGCATTGCGAACGAGCATGTCGCGATATTTCGCGCCGTAGGCGCCCTGCGGGTCGCGGATGTACATCCGCGACGATGCACTCGTCTCCGCTCGGGTGCCAGGGGGCCACCCGATGAACAGCATCGTGGCCGACTGCCAACCGCAGTGGTCGGGGCCGGCGATGGTCGTCAGCTCTCCGCCTTCGATGCCGTGCCCGTTGCGAGTCCAGTGGTATCCCGGATACGCGGGCGGCGCGTCGAACGCCGAACCGACCGAGGCGAACGGCACCGTCGCCCTCACGTCGAGAATGTTGAGCTGCCAGACGACCGCGACAAGTCCGATCACCACGAACCCGACGATCAGCGGCCGTCGCCCAGCCACGGTCAGCTCCGCTCGCTCGATGGCACCATCGCGTATGTGAGCGCGGCCGCGCCGACCGCGAAGGCGACCGCGGCGGCGAGCGCGACCGGCGTCGAGATCGCGAGCAATGGCCCGGACAGCGCGGAGCCGACCGGGATCCCCGAATAGTTCAGGTGCATCGAGACGGCGAAGGCGCGGCCGAACCACGCCGGATCGGTCACCCGCTGGCGCAGCGAGAACAGCGCGACATCCATGACCGAGCTGCCCAGGCCCACCAGCACGACGCCGAGCACGAGCTCGCTCAGCGATGACCCCATGGCGATCGCGGCGATCCCGGCGCCGATCCCGAGGATGCCCCCGACGAGCATCGGCCGCTCGCGGCCAACGCTACCGAGCCGGCCGGCGGTGAGGCCGCCGACGATCCCGCTGAGGCCCATGATCGACCAGAGCACGCCGACGACCTGCACGCCGCCGTAGCCGCCCTCGAGCACCTTTACCGGCAACGCGACGATGAGGATCCCCTGCCCCAGGTTCACGACCGACATCCCGACCGCGAGTCCGCGGAGCGCCTGATTGCGCACGACGTAGAGCACCCCGGCGCGTGCCTCGGCGAGCAGGCCGACGCGATCCTCGCGATCGGACGGCACGTCGTGGACCGCGGCGAGCGTGATCGCACCAGCGAGGAACACGACCGCCGTCCCGGCGATCGCGGCCTCGGGCGAGTAGAACGCGACGATCGCGCCGGCGAGCGGCGGGCCGAGCACCGTCGTGATCATGTAGAACATCGAGTCCACCGCGTTGGCGCGATCCCACAGCCGCGACGGGATGACGAGGGGGAACAGCGACCGTGAGCCGCTCGTGCCGAGCGGGTTCATGAGGGAGCTGAACACCACGAGCGCGAGGATCGCCGGCAGCGGCGCATGAAGATTGGCGAGCACGACGATGCCCGTGAGCGCGATGGCCGACGCCGTGTAGTCGGAGACCATGAGCCGCACGCGGCCGTACCGGTCGAGCAGCGCGCCGGCAAGCGGGCTCACGATCACCCCCGGCGCGATCGCGAGGAACACGCTGATGCCGGCGAGCGACGCGGAGCCATACCGCTGCAACACGAACAGGACGAGGGCGAGCTGCCACATCGAGGCACCTGCGCGCACGAGGAGCGTCGCGACCGCGAGCCGTGGGAACCCCGGCACGTGAAGGAGCGCGCGATAGCTCGTGGTCGGGGCGGCCGTCGCCTCCACTACGCGTGGGCCATGGCGCGCAGCTCCGCGGCGAGGTCCGCCGGCACGTCGGCCTCGACGTCGATGCCGCGCTCGGAATACTCCTCACGCCGCAGCGCGCCACGCTCACGGATCCGCTGGATCATCGCGCCGCCCCGGTCGTATGGCAGGGTGAGCCGGATCTTCGTCCAGCTCGCGCGGGCGGCTTCCGCGAGCCGCTCGCGGAGCGCCTCGATGCCCTCGCCCGTCCGCGCGGAGACGAGGATCGCCCGCGGGAACTCCGCGCCGAGCGCCTCGCGCAGGGCGTCGCCCTCGGCGTCGCGCAGGAGATCGGCCTTGTTCAGGACCAGCAGCTGCGGCCGCGCGCCGAGCTCGAGCGACGCGAGCGTGTCCCCGACCACCCGCATGCGCTCGTGGAGGTTTGGGTGCGAGACGTCCGCGACGTGGACGAGCAGGTCGGCGTCGGCCAGCTCCTCGAGCGTCGCGCGGAAGGCCGCGACGAGCGTCGGTGGAAGCTTGTTCACGAACCCAACGGTGTCGGACACGAGCAGGTTCACCCCACCACCCACTGTGGCGCGGCGCGTGGTCGGATCGAGTGTCGCGAACGGCTGATCGGCGACGAGCACGTCCGCACCGGTGAGCGCGTTCAGCAGCGTCGACTTCCCCGAGTTCGTGTAGCCCACGAGCGCGGCGAGGAACAGCCCCTCCTTCGCGCGCGACTGGCGCGATCGCCCGCGCTGCTCGG
>CAZMLV010000187.1:0-3728 GCA_964567235.1 uncultured Chloroflexota bacterium
GTGTCGATCTGCTGGAGCACACCGTCGCGCATGACCGCGATCCGATCGCCCATCGTCATCGCCTCGACCTGATCGTGCGTCACGTAGACCGTCGTGCGGCGGATGCGCTGGTGGAGCTTCTGAAGCTGCGCTCGGGTGTCGATGCGAAGCGCCGCGTCGAGGTTCGAGAGCGGCTCGTCCATCAGGAACACGGCGGGTTCCCGCGCGATCGCACGACCGACCGCGACGCGCTGCCGTTGACCACCGGACAGCTCCTTCGGCTTGCGCTTCAGCAGCTTCTGCAGGCCGAGCATCTCCGCGACCTCGCCCACGCGCCGGTCGATCTCGGGCTTCGGCATGCCTCTGAGCTTCAGCCCGAAGGCGATGTTGTCGTAGACGCTCATGTGCGGGTACAGCGCGTAGTTCTGGAAGACCATGGCGATGTCGCGATCCTTCGGCGCGACATCGTTGACGAGCCGCTCGCCGATGAAGATGTCCCCGCTGGTCTGCTCCTCGAGTCCCGCGATCATCCGGAGCGCCGTCGTCTTGCCGCAGCCCGAGGGTCCGACGAGCACCAGGAACTCCTCGTCCTTGACCTGGAGTGACAGGTCATTGACTGCGAAGACGTCTCCGAACTTCTTCGTCACGTGGTCGAACGTGACCGTGGCCATTCAACCCCTCCGGCGTGTATGAGAGGCCAAAGTATGTCACCAATAGTCGGGTTCGAGGCGCGTGAGCGAGGGCCGCGCGCGCCCTCGGTCGGCCGGTGTCGGGTCGGGGCGCACGTGGATGGCGTCGATGCGAGACCGCACCGCGCCCGCGACGAGCCGCCCGAGAACGCGGACGCGGTAGGCGATCGCCTCGGGCGGAGGAAGGAGCTCCACGGAGATCCGCCGATCCTCGCCGACGCGAACATACGGTGAGTCGCGCGTCACGAGCTGCCGCGAGCGCGCGTCCGCGCGCGCGTAATACGCGATGCGAACGAACGCCTCGGAGATCTCCGGATCGTCCACCGCCAGCACGAGCGTCACGGCACCCGGGCCATCGAGCGGGACGAGGTCGCTCTCGATGCCCCAGGCCCGGCCGCTCGGGATGCCGACGATGAGCCCGCCGGTGTCGCGCTCGAGCGATCCGCGCGGAGTCGTGCGGCGGAACGGACCGAGGCCACTGCCGTCACCGGGATCGGCGAGCGCGCTCGAGCCGAGCAGCGCGAGCGCGAGCGGCACAACAACAAGTCCGATGCGGCGCATCGCGCGGACCGTACCTGGGTCGCGCCGTCGTGTCGTGTCCTCCGTTCGGTCACGCGGACCGGTCACCGGGGTGGCCATCGGGCCACCGCCCTAGGCCAAGGGGGCGAGCTCGATCTCCCACGTCCCGATCTCGAACGCCTCGAGCGTCACGGCGGCCGATCCGTCGCTTAGTGCCAGCGGTGCCGCGGTCCGCACGACGTCGAGACCGGTGTTCCCCAGTGCGAGATCGCCCTCACGCAGATCGAGCGGTCGCGAGCCTCGGACCGGCCTCGCGAACCGCAGCGTGGCGCGGGCGACATCGTTCCCCGGATTTGCGAGCCGCACGACGATCCGATCCCGCGAGCCGGCCCGCACGGCCGTCAGGGTCACTGCCGGATCGCCGTCGATCGAGCAGAACGTCCGCTGGGTGCCCGAGCCCGTCGCGGTCCAGGCCGGCGAGAGGAATTCGCGGATCGCGCGCGCCGCCTCCGGCACGCCGATCCCCTTCCCGAGCGGAACGACGCAGTACCGGAAGGTCATCTCGCCGAGGCATTGCGCCGACGGGGTCTCGAGCTGTGGGCCGGCGTGGCCGCGCCGCTCCGGAAGATCCCCGCGCGACAGGAAGCCGACCGACCGGAACAGCGTGATCGCGATCGCGGTGCCGTCGCCGAGCACGGAGTAGTCGCGCAGCCCATCGGCGCCAAGTGCCAGGCCGCCGTTCACCCCGCCGACCGCGACGAGCTCGTGGAAGCAGCGCTCGGGCGTGGGGGGCTCGACCCAGCCGCGCTTGCGCGGGACCCGGTTCGAACGCTCGAGCCACGCGAATCCTGCGCCGGCGGCGTGCGTCCCGGCGCGGACGCCCGTCTCGCACACGACCTTCAGCCGATGGTCGCGCGCTGCGTTCGTCACCGTCGCCTCCACGTCCACGCGCGACGCCCCGGCGTCGAGCGTGATGGCGAATCGGACCCGGTCGTCGACGAGCTCCGGGACGCGCGCGAACCGGTCCGCGCGCAGTGACGCCGGGAGCCGCAGCACGAGATCGACCGTCACGGTCGCGCGGTCACCGTCGACCCTTGTCGCCTTCCGTCCGGCCGCGCCCTTCGACCCGATGGTCGGCCCGGCGTACGAGTACGTGTATTCGTCGCCGCGGTCGCCCTCGTCGATGAGCAGGTTCATCCGAGCGCTCCGGGCATCGGTGGCGCGGTCGATCACGATGAAGCTGCCGTCATCGTCGACCTCGACACGAAGCCGCTCATTGACGATCACGCCCGGCTCGGGGGCGCTCACGCCATCCGTGCGCGTGCGGACCGCCACCGCGACACCGAGAGGCGCGCACGCCACCAGGGTCGGGCGGCCATTCACCGGCACGACGGCGTCGCGGGCCCACGGGAGCGCGTTCCACGCGACCGCCGCCGCGCCGGCGCCCGCGAGCGTGGCCGAGAGCTCGGCGACGAGGCGCCCGCCTTCAGTGCGCACGCGATCGAACCGCGGACGCATGTCGAGGTCGTGGACCGCGTCGATGGAGCAGCCACAGATCGAATCGTGGGGATGGTTCGCAAGGAGCGTGCGCCAGAGCGAGCGCAGCGTGTCGCCCCGCGTGCCGCCGCTGAATGCGTCCAGCGGTTCGCACCGCTCGAGCAGGAGCCGCTCGCAGAACGCGTTCTCCTGCTTGATCCATACGCGGGTGGAGTTGACGCCGCGCAGGATCGGCCGGTACTTCCCGGACACCATCTCGCCGCTGTAGACACCGCGCGGCGTAGGTACCGCCGCGATGAACTCCTCGAGCGTCGCGATCGTCGCTCTCGTTCGCGGCGCGACCTGGCCGATCGCGTCGACGGCCTCGGGCAGCTTCTCGAACGCGGACGTGTGATCGGTGCCGACCATGAACAGGAGTGCGTCGCCCGCGGCGTACGGCGCGATGGCGTCCATGATCCGCGGCAGCATCCGCCGCACGCGCCGCCGGACATCCGCCACCGGCACGGTCCCGGTGGCCACGAGCGGTAGCGCGTTGTCGTAGTGCCCGACCTGGTGGGACGCGATCACCCGGTCGCCCGACGGCGACTCCCAGTTGAACTCGCTGCCCAGCTCCTCGCCCTCATCACCGACCCCGCGCGCGAATACGTAGGAGTCGTACCCGAACCCGCGGAGGATCTGGGGGAGCTGCGCAGGGTGCCCGAACGGATCGGCGACGTACGCGACGCGCGACGCGCGACCGAACGAGGCCGCGACGCGGAGGCCCTCCTGCAGGTTGCGCACGATGGACTCGCCCGACACGAGCAGGAGGTCGGCGAGGACGTACCACGGCCCGACGAGCAGGCGGTCGGCGCGGACGAGCGCCTCGATGCGCGGCCGATCGGCAGGCCGGATCGCGAGATGGTCCTCAAGCGGGATCGTCTGGCCGTCGAACGTGAACGAGCGGAACTGTGGCGCGCCTTCGAGCAGATCGAGCAGCGAGCCGACCATCGGCACGAGCTTCGCGCGGAAGCTCTCGAAGCGCTCGTACCACTCGCGGTCCCAGTG
>CAZMLV010000188.1:0-3711 GCA_964567235.1 uncultured Chloroflexota bacterium
CTCGCGCGCCGCCCGCTGACGAAGGGAGGGGAAAGGCGATGGCGATGGCCACGGTCGCACCTCAGAAGAGCGGTTTTCGCTTGCGTCGAGAAGCTCCTCGGCCACCGGAAGGTGGCCGGTCCTCTGGAGCACCTCGAACAGGCGTTCGGGCATCATAGAACGGGTGTTCCAACTGTCAAGAGGGCAAGAATCGGCGTGAAATACTCGGAACTGGTGGAATCGACGGCCCTCGGCGTGGATCTGGCGCCCCAACGACCGAAGGCCGTGCGGGAGCAGGTCGAGCTGCCGAACCACATCCTCGAGCCGGCCTGGCAGGGTACCCGGGTCCTGGTGCGCATCGGCCACGCCGGGCCGCGATTCGTCGGCTACGACGGGCCGGTCGACGGGCCGCGCGAGCTGTTCGACGCGATCCAGGCCGAGACGCATTCGACCACCGCGATCCTCGATGGTGTGCTCGTCGCGAACTGGGAGGACGACCGCGACCTCGAGATCGACCCGCAGGGAAACGCATTCACCCGCGAGTCGCCCCGCCGCCAGATCTTCAGCGCCTTCGACCTGCTGGAGGTCGACGGCGATCCGCTGCTGGGCGTGCCACTGCTCGAGCGCAAGCGCCACCTCGAGGGACTCGTGACGCCGAGCATGAATGTCCGGCTCACCGCGTACGTGACCCGCGGACTCCGCGCGTGGCGCGAGACCCTGACCGGCCTCGGCTTCAAGCGCGTCGTCCTCAAGGACTGGAACAGCCCATACTCGCCAGGCCAGACAGCGGCCTCGTGGCTGTCCATCGACAAGCTCAATCCACCGAAGCTGAAATGAACGACAGAAGGAGAGCCGGCGCATGAGGTCCGCAGCGACCATTGATCACACCCAGCGCGACCCGTGGGAGGTCGCGATCGAGCAGTTCGACACCGCGGCCGACAAGCTCCACCTCGACCCGAACATGCGTGGCATCCTCCGCGAGTGTCAGCGTGAGCTGACCGTCCACTTCCCGGTGCGGATGCAGGAGGGCGCGGTGAAGGTCTTCACCGGCTACCGCGTCCAGCACAACACCTCGCGCGGCCCGGGGAAGGGCGGGATCCGGTACCACCCGGCTGCGACGCTCGGCGAGGTCAAGGCCCTCGCGATGTGGATGACGTGGAAATGCGCGGTCGTCGGCATCCCGTATGGCGGCGCCAAGGGCGCCGTGATCTGCGACCCGAAGACCATGACCCTGCAGCAGCTCGAGACGCTGACCCGCCGCTACACGACGGAGATCGCGCTGCTCATCGGTCCGGAGCGCGACATCCCGGCACCGGACGTGAACACGAACGCCCAGACGATGGCCTGGATCATGGACACCTATTCGATGCACGCGGGGCACACCGTCCCCGCGGTCGTCACCGGCAAGCCGCTCTCGATCGGCGGCAGCGAGGGTCGCAACGAGGCGACTGCGCGCGGCGCGGTCTATACGATCATCGAAGCGTCGAAGCATCTCGGGCTCGACCTCGAGGGCGCCCGGGTCGTGGTGCAGGGCTTCGGCAACGCCGGCTCGTTCTCGGCCAAGCTCATGGCCGAGCTCGGTGCGGTCGTCGTCGGCCTGTCGGACACCCAGGGCGGCATCCACAACGCGAAGGGCATCGATCCGAACAAGGTCGACGCGTACAAGCGCGAGACCGGCAGCGTCGTGGGCTTCCCCGGATCGGAGACGGTGAGCAACAGCGAGCTGCTCGAGCTCGACTGCGAGATCCTGATCCCCGCCGCGATCGAGAACCAGATCGGGGAGCACAACGCGCCCCGGATCAGGGCCAAGCTCGTGGCCGAGGCCGCGAACGGGCCGACCAGCCCCGAGGCCGACCGGATCCTCTTCGACAAGGGCGTCTTCCTGATCCCGGACATCCTCTGCAACGCCGGCGGCGTGACGGTCTCGTACTTCGAGTGGGTGCAGGACCTGCAGAACCTGTTCTGGCGGGAGGCGACGATCAACGCTCGGCTCAAAGAGGTCATGGTGAAGTCGTTCAACGACGTGCTGCAGATGTCGCTGAAGCACAAGGTGAACATGCGGACGGCCGCGTACATGGTGGCGGTCGCGCGCGTGGCCGACGCGACGCTGACGCGAGGCATATACCCCTAGACGCGTGCCGCGGATGCGCGGCCTAGATCGGCGAGCCGGCTGCAAGACCTCATCGCGGTCGACCTGGAGACGACGGGGTTCGATCCCGAGATGGATCGGATCATCGAGATCGGCGCGGTACGCGTCCGCCTGACCGCGGACGGCGCCGAGCCGGGCGAGACCTTCACCACGTTCGTCGATCCCGGACGCGAGGTCGGCGCGACGATCACGCGCCTGACCGGGATCCACGACCTCGACCTCGCCGGCGCGCCGTCGGCGGCGGAGGCCGTCGCGCGGTTCGCCGCGTTCGCGGGGGACGGAGTGTTCGTCGGCCACAACGTCGGGTTCGACCTGTCGTTCCTCGAGCAGAACGGCTTCGCGCCCGGTGCACCCTGTCTCGACACCGCGGATCTCGCGTCGATGCTCCTGCCCTCGGCGCCGTCGTATGCGCTCCAGCGCCTCGCGGCGGACGAAGGCATCGTGCCGGAGAGTGCCCACCGCGCGCTCGACGATGCGCTGACCTGCGCGGCGGTCCTCGGGACCCTCGCCTCCCGAGCACGCGCGCTCGGTCCGCCTTTGCTCGAAGAGGCCCGCTCGTACGCCACGGCCATCGGACCGGCAGCCGAGCAGTTCTTCGCCGACGCGCTCGCGGCATCGGTCCGCCATGCGTGGGACGGCGACCTTCTCCCGGCGGTCGCGCCGCCGAAGCACCGTGAGTCGACGCCGCACGCGGCGCTCGACGCCGCGAGCGCGCTCGGGATTGACGGCGCTCTCGCGCGGTCCATCGAGGGCTTCGAGGACCGGCCGGAGCAGCGGCAGCTCGCGATCGAGATCGAGCGCACGATGGCGACCGGCGGCGTGCTCATGGCCGAGGCCGGCACGGGAGTAGGGAAGTCGATCGCGTACCTCCTACCCGCGCTCGGCCGGGCGCTCGACGGCGAGCGCGTGATCGTGAGCACGCACACGCTGCCCCTTCAGGACCAGCTGGTGCGCAAGGACCTTCCCGATCTGCAAGCCGCGCTCGGGACGAACGTTCCGATCGCGGTGCTCAAGGGCCGGTCGAACTACCTTTGCCCGCGCCGCTGGCAGCTGTTCCGCACGCAGGTCGCCACGCGTGAGGA
Organism: uncultured Chloroflexota bacterium; assembly: GCA_964567235.1. Lineage (GTDB taxonomy): Bacteria > Chloroflexota > Limnocylindria > P2-11E > P2-11E > UBA4735. Next base: position 3,211 of record CAZMLV010000188.1, read on the forward strand.
GGCGCGCCTCGCGCTGAAGACGCTGATCTGGCGGACCACCACGACGACCGGCGATCGCGCCGAGCTCAACCTGCTCGGCGGTGAGGGCGCGCTCTGGTCGCGCGTGTCCGCGGACGATGAGACCTGCACGAGCCGGCGCTGCGCCGCGACGCGCGGCGGCTGCTACCTCGAGCGAGCGCGCTCCGCCGCCGCGGATGCCGGCATCGTCGTCGTGAACCACGCGCTGCTTCTGCACGACGCCCGCGGTGGCGGCAACCTGCTTCCCGAGGCCGACCACGTCGTCGTCGACGAAGCCCATCGCCTCGAAGACGTCGCGTCCGACGTCTTCGGGTTCAAGCTGGAGACCTGGCGGACGCACCGCGATCTGGACCGCATCGCGCATTCGCCGCTCGTGCTGATGGCGGTGAAGTCGGATGACCCAGCCCAGGTCGAGGCGGCGCAGGCGTTGCGCGAGGAGGTCGCGCGAGCACGCGGAACGTCGGGCGAGACGTTCGACGCGCT
>CAZMLV010000189.1:0-3694 GCA_964567235.1 uncultured Chloroflexota bacterium
GAAATGACCGCCCTACCCCGCTCGGGAAGGCGGTCACCGTCTCGAAAGACAGCCGACTTGAAAGTATGACGGTTCGGGCAGGAACCCGTCAACGCGACCCGCGCATCCGGGCGCACCCCAGACGGTCGCTCGCCGGTCGGGGCGGCCCCAGGCGCACGCGGATCGGGCTGTCCCGCGGCAGGGGGATCAGGGTTGTCGCGCCTGGGGCTTGGTCGCTCCACCGCCGACCGTCCTGGACAGCGGTGCCGACCTGCCCAGGCGGCCGCCTCGACGCGCGCTCCTATCTATCTCTATCGCCTATCGCCTCGATCGCCGCTCGCCGCCGTCTTTCTCGCACCGGCGCAGAATGCCGGCATGTCGAGCTGGCGCGATACCGCCTCGGCCGAGGCGCAGTCGGATCTCGATGGCCTGCTCGAGTTTCTCCTCGACTTCGCGCAGGGCCAGCTGGCAAAACGAGGCAGCCTCGCGCCGTTCGGTGCGGCTGTCGGCGCCACTGGCGAACCGCGGCTCATCGCCGCGGTCCCACCCGACGGGACCGGTGAGATCAGCGGGACGCTCCTGATCTCGACGCTGGTCGACGGACTGCGGGCGCAACGGCCAACGCTCCGCGCCGCAGGGATCGGCTTCGATGTCCGCCTCCCAGGCGAGGGCCGTGACGCGATCAGCGTCGACCTCGAGCACCGCGAGGGGCAGTCCATGCGGGTTCTGCTGCCCTACGCGAAGAACCGGTCCGGGGGCATCGAGTACTTCGATCTGCGGGCGGGGCCTTCCACGAGGAGGGTCTGGACCGAATAGCAGGAGGGCCGCCCTTCGGCGGCCCTCCCTTCGATGGCGCGGTCGAACGGAACTTACTCGGCGGTCGGGGTCTCTTCCTTGAGCTCGCCCTCGGGACCTTCGAGATCGAGGATGTCGGTCTCGCCGTCCTCTTCCTCATCGTCGTCGAGGTCCTCCAGGCTGAGGGTCTCGTCCGGCGGGAGCACCGGCAGCTCTTCCTCTTCGTCGGTGCCGAACAGGCCCGCGAGGGCCTTCGGCTTGGGCATCCAGTCGAGCTGGTCGCGGCGCGACTGCAGACCGGTGCCGGCCGGGATGAGCTTGCCGATGATGACGTTCTCCTTCAAGCCCAGCAGGCGGTCCTTCTGGCCCATGGTCGCGGCCTCGGTGAGGACGCGGGTGGTCTCCTGGAAGGACGCGGCTGCGAGGAACGACGACGTCGACAGCGACGCCTTCGTCACGCCGAGGAGGACCGTCTGGGCCGTCGCCGGCTCGCCGCCGGCGGCGATCGTGCGGGCATTGATGTCCTCGAACTCGAAGCGGTCGAAGAGCTCCATCGGCAGGAGCTCGGTGTCGCCCGGCTCTTCGATGCGGACCTTGCGGAGCATCTGCCGGACGATGATCTCGATGTGCTTGTCGTTGATCGTGACGCCCTGGCTGCGGTAGACCTTCTGGACCTCCGCGACCATGTAGCGGTGCACGGCCTCACGGCCGGAGATACGGAGGATGTCCTGCGGGTTCGCGGAGCCTTCGCTGAGGAAGTCACCCGCCGAGACCTGCTGGCCGTTGTCGATCCGGAGGCGCGCCTGGTGGGCGACCTCGTAGATCCGCTCCTCGACCTCCTGCATCGCGATGGTGATCTGGCCGCCGCCCTCGACCTTGACCGTGCCGGACACCGGCGACGGCATGTCGATCTTGCCCTTCGTGCGGCGCTCGGGCTTGGCGAGGGCCTCGCCCGCGGTCACGTGCGCGCCGTCCTCGACGTTGAGCACGTAGCCGGACGGGATGCTGATCGGGACCGTGTACTCCTGCATGTTGCGGACGACGATCTTTCGTGAGCCATCCGGGTCGCGGACGACCTCCGCGATCCCGTCGATCTCCGCGATGACCGCGAGCCCCTTCGGGACGCGGGCCTCGAAGATCTCCTCGACGCGCGGGAGACCCATCGTGATGTCCTCGCCCGCGACGCCACCGGTGTGGAACGTACGCATGGTGAGCTGGGTGCCCGGCTCGCCGATGGACTGCGCGGCGATGATGCCCACGGCCTCGCCCGATTCGACGAGCTTGCCGGTGGCCATCGAGCGGCCGTAGCAGGCGCGGCAGATGCCGTGCTTCGCGTGGCACGAGAGGGGCGAGCGGATCCGCATCCGCTTGACGCCCGCCGCAGCGATGAGCTTCGCCGTTTCGCGGTCGATGTCCTCGCCGGTCGAGACGATGCGCTCCTTGGTCTTCGGGTCGTCGACGTCCATCGCCGCGACGCGGCCGAACAGCCGGTCCGGGAACGGCTCGATCATGCCGACTTCCTCGGCGTTCACGAAGATGCCGTCCTCGTCCCCGCAGTCCTCCATCCGGACGATGACGTCCTGCGCGACGTCGACGAGACGGCGCGTGAGGTAACCGGAGTCCGCGGTGCGGATGGCCGTGTCGGCGAGACCCTTTCGGCCACCGTGGGTCGAGATGAAGTACTCGAGGACCGTGAGGCCCTCGCGGAAGTTCGAACGGATCGGCAGGTCGATGATCCGGCCCTGCGGGTCGGCGATGAGTCCGCGCATGCCACCGATCTGGCCCATCTGGCGCGGGTTCCCACGGGCGCCGGACGTGGCCATCATGTAGACGGAGCCGCGCTTGTCGAGCGAATCCATCATGGCGCTCACGACCGTCTCGGTCGTCACGGTCCACAGATCCACGGTCTGCCCGTAACGCTCCTCTTCCGTGATGAGGCCCCGCGAGAACTGCCGGTCGATCTCGGTGACCTTCTTCTCGGTGGCCGCGATGGCGGTCGCCTTGATCGCCGGCACGGTGACGTCGTCGATCGAGATCGACACGCCGGCGTGCGTCGCGGCGGAGAAGCCGATGCGCTTGATCTTGTCCACGACGTCCGCCGTGACGTCGTTGCCGTGCTTCTCGAAGACGGCGATGACGATGTCGCGGATCGCGTCGCGGCGAAGGTTCTTGTTCACGAACCGGAGATCCTCGGGGAGCACGGCGTTGAACATGACCCGGCCGACGGTCGTGTCGATGATCTTGCCGTCGTGCGGGAACTTCACCGGGTCGTGCATGCCGACGACACCCAGGTCGAAGGCCGACTGGACCTCGCCGTAGTCGCCGAACAGGCGCGGCTTGAGGTCCTTGTTCTTCGAGTCGAGCGTGAGGTAGTAGCAGCCGAGCACCATGTCCTGCCGCGGCGTGACCACGGGCTGGCCGTCGGCCGGCTTCAGGATGTTGCGGCTGGAGAGCATGAGGTGCTTCGCCTCGGCCTGCGCCGCGGCGGAGAGCGGGACGTGCACGGCCATCTGGTCGCCGTCGAAGTCGGCACCGAACGCCTCGCACACGAGGGGGTGGATCTGGATCGCGTTGCCCTCGATGAGCTTGGGCATGAACGCCTGGATGCCGAGGCGGTGGAGGGTGGGCGCGCGGTTGAGGAGGACCGGGTGGTCCTTGATGACCTCTTCCAGGACGTCCCACACCTCGGGCGATACGCGCTCGACGTAGCGCTTCGCGCTCTTGATGTTGTGCGCGAGGCCGCGCTCGACGAGCTGGCGCATGACGAACGGCTTGAACAGCTCGAGGGCCATCTTCTTGGGCAGCCCGCACTCGTTCAGCTTCAGGTCGTTGCCGACCACGATGACCGAGCGGCCCGAGTAGTCCACGCGCTTGCCGAGCAGGTTCTGGCGGAACCGGCCCTGCTTGCCCTTGAGCATGT
>CAZMLV010000190.1:0-3693 GCA_964567235.1 uncultured Chloroflexota bacterium
GCCCGCCTTCGGCGACTAGCTCTCGGTGCGACCCGGACCTCGTCCGACCCGGCGCGGGGTGGGCGGGTGCGTGTGGCGCCGGGGGGCGCCAGCAAGTGGCCCCCCCCCGCGGCCTATAGTCCGCGGACCACGTGAACGTCGACATCGCGCGCACCCTGGATGACGCGCTGGCCCTCATCGCCGACTGGCCCGAGGCAGAGATCATCAACGGCGGTACCGATCTGATGGTCGAGATCAACTTCGGACGCAAACGGCCCGACGCGATCGTCGCGATCGACCGGATCGAGGAGCTGCGCCGTCTGTCGGTAGACGGGTACGTGACCATGGGCGCCGGCGTGACCTTCACGACGATGCTCGAGCGCGACTGCGGGTCCGTCGCACTGCGCGAGGCCGCCCGGACGGTCGGGTCCCCGCAGATCCGCAACGCGGCGACCGTCGGTGGCAACGTCGCCACCTCGTCGCCGGCCGGGGACGCCCTTCCGGTCCTGACGGCGCTGGACGCGTACGTCGAGCTTCGCTCGAAGGATGAACGGCGGAGCGTGCGCTTCGCCGACTTCATGACCGGCCCGAAGAAGAACGTCCGCGCCGCGAACGAGCTCGTGACCCGGGTCGGCTGGGAGCACGCCGGGCCCGCGCAGGTGTTCATGAAGGTCGGCACCCGGAACGCGATGGTCATCGCCGTCGCAGGTCTCGCGCTCGTCGCGGACCGCGCGCGCAAGCGCGTGGGGATCGGGCTCGGGTCGTGCGGCCCGACGATCCTCCAGGCTCCGGAGGCGACGTCCTTCGCCGCGGGCCTCTTCGATGAGGCGAGCTGGCGCCCGTTCACCCCGAGCGATGCCGCGTGCGCGGAGTTCGGCGCGAAGGTGGCCGCCGCCGCGAGGCCGATCGACGACGTGCGGGGCACGGCCGCCTATCGCCGCCACGTTCTCGCGGTGATGGGCGCCCGCGCGCTCGCGCGAGTCGCGCGGATCGCGTGATGCGCGTGCAGCTGGTCGTGAACGGTGCGCCCCGCGCCGCCGAGGCCCGTGACGGCGAATCGCTGCTGTCGTTCCTGCGCGAGGAGCTCGAGCTTCCCGGCAGCAAGAACGCGTGCGAGCAGGGCGAGTGCGGCTCGTGTTCGGTGATGCTCGACGGCGCGCTCGTGTGCAGCTGCCTCGTGCTCGCCGCGGCGTGCGCCGACAAGAAGGTCGACACCGTCGAGGCACTCTCCGCCAACGGGACGCTCCATCCGCTGCAGCAGGCGTTCCTGAAGGCCGGCGCGGTGCAGTGCGGGTTCTGCACGCCCGGCCTCATCGTCGCCGCGAACGCGCTGCTGGCGCGCAACCCTGAGCCGAGCGATGCCGAGATCCGCGAGGCCCTCTCGGGGAACATCTGCCGCTGCACCGGGTACGGCAAGATCCTCGAGGCGGTGCGCGACGTGGCCAAGGGCGCGCGCCCGTGACCCTCACCCGGCAGCGCGTTCGCGGCACCGTCGGCGAATCCGTCGAACGGCCCGACGGCCCGCCGAAGGTGAAGGGCGAGTTCACGTACGCGAGCGACCTTTGGGTGCCTGGAATGCTGCACGGCGCGACGCTCCGCAGCCCCCATCCGCACGCCCGGATCGTCTCGATCGACACGGCGAAGGCCCGCTCGTTCCCGGGCGTCCGCGCGGTCCGGACCAACGCCGATCTGCCGAACTCGGAGCTTTACGGCCTGATGAAGAGCGATCAGTACCCGCTCGCGCGGAAGAAGGTGCGGTTCCTCGGCGATCCGGTCGCGATCGTCGCCGCGGATGACGCGCAGACCGCCCGCGACGCGCTGAAGCTCATCAGCGTCACGTACGAGCCGCTTCCGCCGATCACGGATCCGATCGCCGCGCTGCAGCCGGGCGCCGAGCCGGTCCACGACAAGGGCAACGTGATCGACGCGGTGCATCTGGTCCACGGGGATCCATCGATCCACGCGGACGTCGAGGTCACCGGCGAATACGAGCTCGGCATGCAGGACCAGGCCGCGCTCGGGCCCGAGGCCGGCCTGGCGATCCCTGACGACGACGGCGGCGTGACGCTGCACATCGCGACCCAGTGGCTCCACGAGGACCTGCGGCAGATCGCGCCGTGCATCGGTCTCCCCGCGGACAAGGTGCGTCTGGTCATGTCGGGGGTCGGCGGTGCGTTCGGCGCGCGCGAGGACGTCACCCTCCAGATCCACCTCTGCCTGCTCGCGATCGCGACCAAGCGGCCCGTGCGGATGACCTACGGCCGTGAGGAGTCGTTCTACGGCCACGTGCACCGCCACCCGGCGCGGCTCTTCTACCGGCACGGCGCCACGAAGGAGGGAACGCTCGTCTCCGTTCGCGCGACGATCGTCCTCGATGGCGGCGGCTACGCATCGTCGAGCCCGGCCGTCATCGCGAACGCCGCGTGCTTCGCGGCCGGCCCGTACCGGGTGCCGAACGCCGAGGTCTGGAGCATCGGCGCGTACACGAACAACCCGCCCACCGGTGCGATGCGCGGGTTCGGCGCGGTGCAGACCTGCTTCGCGTACGAGGCCCAGATGGACAAGCTCGCGGCGAAGCTCGGGATGGATCCGATCGCGCTGCGGATGCGCAACGCGCTCGTCGACGGCGACGAGATCATCACCAGCCAGCCCGTCGTCGGATCCGAGCCGGTGAGCGAGGTCATCCGGCGGGCGAACGCCCTCCCGCTGCCGCCCGAGCACCGCGCCTCGGCCATCGAGCTGCCCGGCGGCGCCGGGAACCTCACCCTCGGCGAGGGCGTGGTCCGCGGCGTGGGCTTTGCGGCCGGGTTCAAGAACGTGTGCTACTCGCACGGGTTCGACGACTCCTGCGACGCGCGGGTGCGGCTCGAGCGCGACGCGGATGGTCCGGTCGCGCACGTGCACACGGCCGCTGCCGAGGTGGGGCAGGGCGTCGTCACCATCCAGCTGCAGATCGCCCGTACCGAGCTCGGGATCGAGCGCGTGATCGTGGACAACGCCGATACCCAGATCGGCTCGGCGGGCTCGAGCTCGGCATCGCGGCAGACGTGGATGACCGGCGCGGCGGTGAAGGCGGCCTGCGATCTGGTCAACGCCGAGCTCGATCGTCGCGCGCGTGACCGCCGGATCGCGCGCGACCAGCTCGAGGAGCTCCTCGATACGCCGATCGAGCATCGGATCACCTATCGCCACAGGCCGACCGAGTCGCTCAACGACCTGACCCAGAACCATGGACACGTCGCGTTCCTGTTCGCCGCCCACCGGGCGAGCGTCGACGTCGATCTCGGGACCGGGCTCGTGAGCGTGGTGCAGGTCGCGACGGCGCAGGACGTCGGGAAGGCGATCAACCCCGTCGCGGTCATCGGCCAGATCGAGGGCGGGATCGCGCAGGGCCTCGGCCTGGCGGTCATGGAGGAGGTGATCCTGAAGGACGGTGCCGTGAAGAACGCGTCGTTCACCGACTACCTGCTCCCGACCGCGCTCGACATGCCGCCGGTGGTCGCTGACGTGATCGAGCACCCGCATCCCGACGCGCCATACGGTGCGAAGGGCGTCGGCGAGCCGCCGACCATCTCGAGCACGCCCGCGATCGTGGCCGCGATCCGCGCGGCGACCGGGCGCGAGCTGAATCGTGTCCCCGTTCGTCCTGACGACATCGTGTTCGGCACGGTCGCGCGATCGGGCTGGGCTATCGTCGCGGGCATGGATCCGCGG
>CAZMLV010000191.1:0-3679 GCA_964567235.1 uncultured Chloroflexota bacterium
TCGACGGTCGACGGCGTGACCACGACCCTCGGACGCGGCGGCTCCGACTACTCCGCCGCCGTCTTCGCGGCCGCGCTCGGTGCCGCCGAATGCCGCATCTACACCGACGTGAGCGGGGTCATGAGCGCGGACCCGCGGATCGTGCCCGACGCGCGGCCGCTGGCCGCGATCAGCTACGCCGAGGCCGCCGAGCTCTCGTACTTCGGCGCGAAGGTCATCCACCCGCGGACCGTCCTCCCCGCGGTCGAGGCCGGGATCCCGGTGCGGATCCTGAACACGTTCGCCCCGGAGGACCCAGGCACGACGATCACCGCGTCGACCCCGCGCGACCACACGGTCGTGAAAGCGACCACGTCGCTCGGCGGGCTCGGTCTGGTGACCGTGCAGGGGGCCGGAATGAGCGGGGTCCCCGGCTTCGCGGCCCGCGTGTTCGATACGACGGCCGCCGAGAAGATCTCGGTGCTCATGATCAGCCAGGCCTCGAGCGAGAACTCCATCTGCCTGGTCGTGCCGACCGACTCGACGAAGCGGCTTGAGTCCGCGTTGCGGAAGATGTTCTCGCAAGAGCTGGCCCGGCACGACGTGGAGAAGGTCGCGATCGAGGCGCCCGTCGCGATCGTCTCGGCGGTGGGGGAGGGCATGCGCGGCACCCCGGGCGTCGCTGCGCGGCTGTTCGGCGCCTTGGGTCGTGCGAAGGTGAACGTGATCGCGATCGCCCAGGGGTCGAGCGAGCTGAACATCTCGCTCGTCGTGTCCGAGCGGGACCGCGAGGGCGCGGTGCGGGCGATCCACCAGGAGTTCCACGAGAGCTAGCCGCGTGTCTGTCACACTTTGAGCTGATGGCACACGTCACGAAGCAGCGGACCGTCGCGGTCCTGGGAGCGACGGGCACGGTCGGGCAGCGGTTCATCAGCCTGCTGGCCGATCACCCGTGGTTCAAGCTGACCGCACTCACGACCTCCGACCGCAGCGCCGGCAAGCGCTACGCCGATGCCGTGCACTGGCATCTGCCCGAACCGATGCCGGAGTCCGTCGCGAACCTGAAGCTCGAGCCCACCCGGGCCGACATCGACGCGGAGCTCTGCTTCAGCGCGCTGCCGACCGACGCCGCCGTGGAGCATGAGGCCGCGCTCGCGAAGGCGGGTCACCACGTGTTCAGCAACGCGAGCACGCATCGCATGGATGAGGACGTGCCCAACCTCCTGGCCGAGGTGAACTTCGAGCACGTGAAGGCGCTCGCCAAGCAGCGGGAGGCGCGCGGCTGGACCGGCTCGATCGTCACGAACGGGAACTGCACGGCCATCCACCTGACCCTCGCGATCGCGCCGCTGCACCGCGACTTCGGGATCGAGCAGCTCCTCGTCACGACGATGCAGTCGATCTCGGGCGCCGGCTATCCCGGTGTGCCGTCGCTCGACGTCCTCGACAACGTCGTCCCGTTCATCGGCGGCGAGGAGGAGAAGGTCGTCGAAGAGACCCAGAAGTTCCTGGGCGGCTGGGACGGGTCGGCCTTCATGCCTGCGCGGTTCCCGATGTCGATCCACTGCAACCGCGTGCTGGTGCGTGACGGCCACACCGAGACCGTGAGCGTGCGCCTGGTGGGCTCACCGAGCCTCCGGGCGGTCACGGACAGCTTCCGCAGGTTCAAGGGCCGGCCGCAGGAGCTCAGCCTGCCGTCCGCGCCCAAGCACCCGATCGTCGTCCGCGACGAGCCGGACCGCCCGCAGCCGCTCCTCGATCGCGATACCGAGGGCGGGATGGTGTCGACGGTCGGCCGGATCCGCGAGGACCCGGTGCTCGGGGTGAAGTTCGTGGTGGTCGGGCACAACACGATCCGCGGGGCGGCTGGAGCGTCGGTGCTGAACGCCGAGCTGCTCGTCGCGGAGCGCTGCATCTAGCGATGGCCGCCGAATCGTTCCTCGTGCGCCTCGATCGCGTCCCGCTCAACCGCTTCCACTGGCGCTTGCTCTTCGTCGCCGGTCTCGGCTGGATGTTCGACGCGATGGACGTGATCCTCATCGCGTTCCTGCTCACGCCGATCCGCGCGGAGTTCGGCCTCGATGCGACGCAGACCGGATTCGTGGCGAGCGCGGGCTTCGTCGGGATGTTCTTCGGCGCCGCGATCGCTGGACGGCTCGCCGACCGGATCGGCCGCAAGACCGTGTTCCAGGTGACCCTGGTGCTGTTCTCATTCGGCGCCCTGCTGTCCGCGGCCGCCCCGAGCTTCGAGACCCTGCTCGTTGCGCGGGCCATCGCCGGACTCGGCCTCGGCGGCGAGCTGCCCGTGGCGTCCACGCTCGTCTCGGAGTACGCGCCCCGCGCGTCGCGCGGCCGGTTCATCGTGCTGCTCGAGTCGTTCTGGGCGTACGGGACGATCCTCGCCGGCGTGGTGGCGCTGGTCGTGCTGCCGCAATTCGGATGGCGCGGGGCGTTCGTCGTCGGCGCGCTGCCGGCGCTGTACGTCGCGTACCTGCGGCGCGCGCTGCCGGAGTCACCGCGGTACCTCGCCGAGCACGGGCGCGCCGCCGAGGCCGACGCGGTCGTGCGACGGGTCGAGCGCGAAGGTGGGGGAGCGCTCATCACTGTGGCCCGACCGGCCGCCCCTGAACGGTCCACCGGCGGCAGCGCCTCGATCGGAGCGCTGTTCGCGGCGCGCTACGCCCGTCGCACGGTGATGCTCTGGATCCTCTGGTTCGGCATCACGTTCACGTACTACGGGATCTTCACATTCCTGCCATCACTGCTCGCCGGGCGCGGCCTGTCCGTCGTCCGGAGCAATGAGTACTTCTTCATCTCGTCGCTCGCGCAGGTCCCCGGCTACTTCAGCGCGGCGTGGCTCGTCGAGCGCGTCGGCCGGCGGCCCACGCTGGTCGCATACCTCATCGGCTCGGCCGTCGCGGCCTACCTCTTCGGGAACAGTGGCGCGGGCAACGACGCGGTCGTCTACGCGGCGCTGCTCTCGTTCTTCAATCTCGGGGCATGGGGCGTGGTCTATACGCTGTCGCCGGAGCTCTATCCGACCGCGCTACGGGCGACCGGCGCCGGCGCGGCCGCAGCCATCGGCCGCATCGGTGGGATCATCGGGCCGTTCCTCACGCCGACGCTCACCGCGTCGCTCGGGCAGTCCGGCGTCTTCGCGGTCTTCATGGGCCTCTTGCTGGTGACGGCCGCGGCTGTGGGCCTGCTCAGCGAAGAGACGCGAGGCCGATCACTCGAGGAGATCGCGCCGGCCGCGTAGCCAAAAGTGGTCTGCCGGCGGCCTGTTTGTGGGCCGTTGCGCGACGACCTAGCCTGATGACGTGATCGAGCGCGAGCGCAAGTACAAGGTCCCCGATCTCTCCGTGTCCGACCTGCGGAAGCGGCTGGAGAACGACGGCCGCTGGGTCCGGGCGGGCGCCGAGGGCGACGTGTTCTTCGATCACCCGAACCTGCACCTCCAGGACGACGACCGCCGGCTCCGCCTGCGGTTCCGCGACGAGGGCGGCGTCCAAGAGCTCACGTACAAGAGCTCGCGCGAGATGCACGGCGTCGACAAGGTCCGCCGCGAGATCACCGCGGTGCTCGTGTCGGGTCCGATCGAGGAGCTCCTCGCGGAGCTCGGGTTCCGGCGCATCCGGAAATTCGTGAAGCTGCGCGAGGTCTACATCATCGGCGAGTTCGAGATCTCGCTCGACCATCT
>CAZMLV010000192.1:0-922 GCA_964567235.1 uncultured Chloroflexota bacterium
TCCGCGAGCCGCGCGAGCCGGTCAGCGACACGCTCGCGTCGTACGCGATGAGCGCGGGCGCGAGATCGGACGGCGCGACGGCGACGCACTCCTCGGCCCCGACGATCGCGTGCAGGCGATTGTCCCCATCGATGGCGAAGCAGCGGACGCCGCCCTTGAGCCAGCAGGGATACGCCTCGTCGCGGAAGTACCAGCACCGGTTCCGCTGAAGCAGGTTTCCGCCGAGCGTGCCCATCGTCCGCAGCTGGAGCGTCGCCGCCGGACGAAGCGCCTCGCCGACGATCGGCAGGAGCTTCGCGAGCTCGGCCGACGTCTCGAGCTCGGCAAGCGGCACAAGCGCGCCGATGCGCAGGCCCTTGCCCTTGCTGCGGGCCCAGCCGCGCAGCGGCTCGAGCTCGCGGATGTCGACGATCCGGTCCGGCGACAGGATCCCGTCCTTCATGAGGCCGAGGAGATCCGTTCCGCCGGCCATCACGGTCGCGCCGGCGCGCGCGAGCTCGAGCGCTTCGGTCACCGCCTTCGGCCGCGCGTAGGCGAACGGCTTCATTGCAGGCTCAATGCGTCGAGCACGCGCTGGCGGGTGATCGGCGCGGTGCGCACGCGAACGCCGATCGCGTTGGCGACCGCGTTCGCGATCGCGGCCGGCAGCGGGATGATCGGGGGCTCGCCGAGACCCTTCGCGCCGATGTTGTTCGCCTTGGTGTCCGGATCGTCGATGAACCGCACGGTGATCTTCGGTACATCGCGGATCGTGGGCACCTTGTATCCCTCGAGGTTCCCGTTGACGACGCGACCCGTCGGCCGGTCGACGATCCGCTCCTCGCTGAGCACGAAGCCGAGTCCCTGGATGACCCCGCCCTCGACCTGCGAGGTCGCCGTGAGCGGATTGATGACCCGGCCGATGTCGTGCACCGCGACGACG
>CAZMLV010000192.1:932-3649 GCA_964567235.1 uncultured Chloroflexota bacterium
TGGATCTGGCCGAGGATCTCGCCGACCGGCGTGCGCTGTCCCTTGCTGATCACCGCCCCGCGTTCGACCCGCAGCTCGCTCGGGCCGACCTCGAGCAGCCCGGACGCCGCGGCGAGCAGCTGCATGCGCGCGTCCTTGGCCGCGAGCCGCACGGCCGGTCCGACCGACGCGACGGTGAGTGACCCGGCCGAGATCGGCGCGTACTGGCTGTTCGTGTCGCCAAGCTCAACGCGAATGTCGGCGACGGTGAGCCCGAGCTCCTCGGCGACGAGCTGCGCGAGCACGGTGCGCGTGCCGGTGCCGATGTCCTGGGTCCCGCAGCGCAGCACCGCGGTGCCGTCGGGGTTGAGGTGGACCGTGGCGTAGGCCGGCGGCAGCCCGCTGCCGCCCCACAGCTGCGAGGCCATCCCGTAACCCCGGCGCCGGTGCGGCGCGCTGCCGCGCGTGCCCTCCGGCCGCCGGTGCTGCCAGCCGATCTCCTTCTCGCCGACGTCGTAGCAGGCGGCGAGACGCTTCAGCGAGTAGCGGAGGCCGGTGACCGGGTCCGATCGCAGTCCCATGTGCCGCCGGCGCAGGGCGAGCGGATCCTCGCCGATGCGGACGGCGAGCTCGTCGATCGCCTGATCGAGCGCGAACGTGCCCTCGACGTAGCCGGGCGCGCGGAACGACGCGAGTGCGCCGAGGCTCGTCACGACCTTGTACGAACGCGTGCGGAGGTTCGGGATGTCGTAGAGCCCGTTCGTCGGTCCGGTCGGATCCGCCACCCACCGGCCCTGACCCGCGTTCGACCACGAGAGGTGCTCGATCGCGCTGATCTTCTTGCCGCGCGCGGCGATCTTCACGGTCTGGTACGTCGCGGAGCGATTGCCCGCGGCAAGGTTCTCCTCGTCACGGGTGAGGACGCAACGCACCGGACTTCCGAGCTGGCGTGCGAACAGCGCCGCGATGATGCTGTACTTCCCCGCCCCGCCCTTCGAGCCAAAGCCGCCGCCCATGTAGTCGCACAGGACGCGGATGTCGGAGTACGGGATCTTGAGCGCCGCGCGCAGTCCCTCGCGCACGCCGAACACGTGCTGCGTCGATTCCCAGACCGTGAGCTCATCGCCATCCCAGCGCGCGACCGCGCCGTGGGTCTCGAGGCTGTTGTGGAGCTGCGTCGAGGTCCGGTAGGTGGCCTCCACCACGGCGCTCGCGCCGGCGAACGCGCGTTTGACGTCCCCGCGATCGAGCCGGCCCGACTCGGTGACGTTCCCCTTCTCGTCCAGACGCGTCGCGTCGTCGCGCATGGCCTCCTCGAGATCGGGAACGAAGGGGAGGACCTCGTAGTCCACGTCGATGAGCCGGATCGCGTCGGCCGCGATCTCCTCGCTGTCGGCCGCGATCGCCGCGACCTCGTCGCCGACGAACCGGACCTCGTCGCGGAAGATCGTCTCCTCGCCCCGGAAGGCGGCCTTCGGCGCGTTGAATCGATGCAGCACGCCGCGCACGCCGGCGAGCGCGAGCGCACGGCTCGCGTCGATGCGCCGCACGCGGGCGCGCGGATACGGGCTGCGCAGCACGCGCACGTGGAGCATCCCTGGCAGGTAGACGTCCTGCGTGTAGCGCGCGCGGCCGGTGACGCGCGCGATCCCATCGACGCGGGTCTGCCGCTTGCCGACGATCGTGAGCCCGGCGTCGGCCCCCCACGGGCGGAGGTCGGTGCCTTCGACGAGCGCGGTCTCCTCGGTGATCGTTCCCTCGAACTCGGCCTTCGTCCGGACGACCTTGATGCTCATCGCCGCGCCTTCTTCGCCGCGGACAGGGCCGCGGCGACGATGTTCGGGTACGCGGCGCAGCGACAGAGGTTGCCGCTCACCGCGCGCAGCACGTCCTCACCGGTCGGTGAGGTGTTGCGTCGCAGCAGCGCGACACACGACATGATCTGGCCCGGCGTGCAGAACCCGCACTGGAAGGCATCGTGCTCGATGAACGCCGCCTGCACGGGATGCAGCTCATTTTCCTTCGAGAGCCCTTCGACCGTCTCGACCGCGCGTCCGGCGCAGGCGATCGCGAGGGTCATGCACGAGTACACCGGCTCGCCGTCGACGAGCACCGTGCACGCGCCGCAGGTCCCCTCGTCGCAGACACGCTTGGCACCGGTGAGCCCGAGCGTCTCGCGCAGCGTGTCAAGGAGCGTGCGATGCGGCGGAACGTGCACGCTGACGCCGCCGCCGTTGACCTCGAACGCCACGTCGACGGCACCCGGACCGATGAATTGGGGAGCCTTGGGCACGGCGCCCATCGTACGGAAAAAGCCTGCCTAGAATGCGCGAGCGAATACGCGTCCGAGGGGAGCGTCATGGCGATCAAGCGTGTCGGTGTCGTGGGCTTCGGCCTGATGGGCTCGGGGATCGCGCAAGTGTGCGCGCAGGCGGGCTACGAGACGGTCATCCGCGAGGTCGGCCAGCCGCTCCTGGACAAAGGGTTCGGCCGTGTGGATTCCTCGCTCGCCCGCATCGTGAAGTCGGGCAAGATGACCGAGGACGACGCGAAGAGCGCGCGCGGCCGGATGCGCGGCACGACGGATCTCGCCGACCTGAAGGATTGCGACCTCGTGATCGAGGCCGTCATCGAGGAGATGTCCGCCAAGAAAGAGGTATTCGGCACCCTCGATGCGCTCTGCCCGCAGACCACGATCTTCGCCTCGAACACGTCGAGCCTGACGATCGTCGAGATGG
>CAZMLV010000193.1:0-3639 GCA_964567235.1 uncultured Chloroflexota bacterium
CACGACTTCCTCTATCCGCGCGACTGGGAAGCCGACTGAGCCCGACGGCCCTCGGTTATGCCTTCGCGATCGCCGCCGCCGCGTTCTACGCGGTCGGTGGCGTCGTGGCGAAGCGTGCCTTCGACCTCGGCGTCCCTCCCGAGACGCTCGCCGAATTCCGGATCCTCTTCGCGTTCGTCGTGTTCCTCGCCCTCACCCTCGCGTTGCGGCGGCGAGACCTTACGACCTTCAAGCGGACCGACCTACCCTGGCTCGTGCTGTTCGGGCTGCTTGGCGTGATGGCGGTGCAGCTCGTGTATTACCAGGCGATCCAGCGGATCCCGATCGGCGTCGCGCTCGTGATCGAGTACACCGCGCCGCTGCTCATCCTTGGGTACTGGCGCGCGCGCGGACGGCACGTTGGGCTCGGCCTCTGGATCGCGGGGGTCCTCACGCTCGTCGGCTGCTACTTCGTCGTCGGCGCGTACGACGCGCAGCTGCGTCAGGTGAACGCCGTCGGTGCGCTGCTCGCGACGGTTGACGCGATCATCCTCGCCGCGTACTTCTTGCTCGCCGAGCGCCTTGTGCACCGGTACTCGAGCTGGGCCCTCCTCTGCGCCGGATTCGGCACGGCGGCGCTCGCGTGGTGCGTCGTGCGGCCGCCTTGGACGCTGCCGTGGTCCGATCTCCGCGGCGAGCTCGGGCTCGACGTCCTCGGCGTCGTGGTCATCGCGACCGTCGTCCCGTACCTCTTCAGCGTCGGAGCGGTGCGGCTCATCCCCGCCGCGCGCGTGGGGCTGGCCTCAACTGCGGAGCCGGTGATCGCTGCGGTCGCAGCCTGGATCCTCATCGGCGAATCGCTGCAGCCACTCCAGGTGCTGGGTGGGGCCATCGTGGTCGTGGGAATCCTCATCGCGCAGTCCGTCCGCGTAACACGCGAGGGCGTGTGATCGGTCGCAAGCAGGCAGGCCCGTGGGTCGCGTGACGGGTCGGTCGCGAAGCGAGCAAGGGCCGATCCGCTGCTGGTCGCGGCATGGCATGTGCGCGCCTCCGACGTCAGACCGATAGAAAAGGAGACGATGCCATGACGGCAAGCCAGATCACGATCGTCGTCGTTGCGCTCGTGGTGGTCGCAGCGATCGCGTACCTCGTGTACAGGCAGCAGCGCACCAAGTCGCTCAAGGGCAGGTTCGGCCCGGAGTACGACCGAGCGGTCGATAGCTATGGCGACCAGGGCCGTGCGGAGTCGGTGCTCACGAAGCGCGAGAAGCGCGTGCAGAAGCTCGACATCCATCCGCTCACCCCGCAGGAGTCGTCACGCTTCGCCGCAGAGTGGAAGACCGTCCAGATGCGGTTCGTCGACGACCCGGCGGCCGCGATCGGCGATGCGGACCGTCTCGGCGCGCAGGTCATGGACGCGCGCGGCTATCCGATGGTGGACTTCGAACAACGCGCCGCGGACATCTCGGTGAGCCATCCCGAGGTCGTCGAGCACTACCGCGCGGCCCACGACATCGCCCAGAAGCATCGCCAGCGTCCGGTGAGCACGGAGGAGCTGCGGAAGGCGTTCCTGCACTACCGCCAGCTGTTCGGTTCCCTCCTCGAGGTCGCGTCGGCGGAGCGGGAGCGAGCCGTCGCCGAAGACGAGGATGCGCGGGCGGAGGTTCGGCGATGAAGACCGAGGACCGTGCGACCGCTGAAGAACCCGCGGAGACCGAGACGTCGGAGCCGACCGAACGGACCTGGCTGTTCAGCGATAAGGACGCCGAGGCCTATCGCTCGCGCTGGCTCGAGGTGCAGGCCCGATTCGTCGACGCGCCCCGAGAATCCGTTGAGGCCGCCGACAAGCTCGTGGCCGACGTCACTCGTCAGCTGACGACCGTGTTCGCCGACCAGCAGAAGCGACTCGAGTCCGAGCTCCAACGGTCCGGCAAGCTCTCGACCGAGGATCTCCGGCTCGCGCTGCGGCGCTACCGGACCTTCTTCGACCGCCTGCTCTCGATCTGATCCCGACGCGATCCGTTAGCGCGCCGGCGGGAATGCCTGCTCCCCACCTGACAGGGTGCCGCCGGCGCGCTTTCGGACAAGGAAGGAGGGTTAGACCTGGAGAAGCCTCCCGAACGCCAGGATCAGCTCCGTGAACTGGTGACCGAGGTACAGCATCGCGATGACGACGGAGAGGACGACGACCGCGACGACCGCCATGTATTGCACGGACTGCTCGGTGTCGATCGGCTCGTAGCCGCTTCGTGTACTCATGTGCGTGAAATTAGGTGCTTAGGTAGGCAGGTGTATGTACCTAGTTCCTGGCGGTTTTTTGGCCAAACGGTCTCAGGGGCGGAGCGTTTAGACGTGATGCGCGGCGAGAGTCGCGTGAGAGCGAGGGCCGGGGCGGGAGGTTCGGGCCAGCCGCCCCGGTCGTTCCCTCGCTATTTGTGTATCACGATGCTCCCGCCGGCGATGGCGGTTGTCGGCGCTGAGCTGTCGCTCAGTCCGATGTTGTTGTCGTAGATGACCGCTCCGGTCACCTTGTTTGTGATCTTGATACGGAACTTGTCGGTCCCACCGCCACCCGACGCATCGCCGTCCCAAGCGGTCAGGATGAAGGCGTAATCACCCGATCCGTTGATAGTTCCGCTGCCCTTGTATTGGGCCTGCGGGCCCGAGATGACCAGCCAGTCGTAGCTCGTGCTCTTGAAGTTGAAACTCGCGACTTGGAACTGGAACTGGGTGTCGCCGGTCGGAATGTTCGCACCCTTCAGGTACTTCGACACGAAGCCGAATGTGGCTTTACCCGCCAGCGAAGGATCCGCCGCGTATGAGCCGGCCGCCGAGTTGATCCAGCCGCCGCCGGTCACGAAGCCGGCACCGGGGTCGTAGACAACCACGTACTGGAAGGTCGATTGCGCTGAATCGCCGTGGTTGTCGCTGACCGTCAGTACGACCGTGTATACGCCTGCCGCGGAGTACGTGTGCTGGCCGTTGACGACTCCGGCGGTCAAGCCGACAGGCTCAGTCAACGTGCCGGCCGACGTCGGATGGGTCAAACCGTCGCGATCCCAGTTCCACACGGCCGTGTGTGTGCTCGTGCTATTCGGATCGAAGATGCTGGCACTCGCCGCGACCGATTGGTTCACCGGTACCGGTGAGATCGGCGCCGTGATCGCACTGATGTTCCAGATAGTCAGGTTCGCGCCGACAAATGTGAGCGTGTAGTTCGACGTGAGGGCGACGGTGCCCCGCATGATCGGGTATGTCCCGACGGCCTCGCCGCTCGTCCGCGTCAAACCACCGATGAATGCGTCGCTGAAAACGAGGTTTCCGCTCGTGATGTGGAACGTAAGCGTCGGGTCCAGATTGCCGGCGACCTTGGTCTTCGCGTCGGCGGTGATCGTCACCGGACGCTGGCCGATCGTGAGCTTGGCCCCGAGGAAGCTGAGGTTGTAGTTCGCGCTCAGGGCCACGCTGCCCTGGGTGATGTTGTACTGCCCGACGTTCTCGCCGGCGTCGCGGGTCAGTGAGCCGGTAAAGGCGTCGCTGAAGGCCAGCGTGCCGCTGGTGATCTGGTAGGTCAGGGCCGGGTCGGCGTCGCCGTAGGTCTTGGCCTTCGCGTCGGCGGTGATCGTCACCGGACGCTGGCCGATCGTGAGCTTGGCCCCG
>CAZMLV010000194.1:0-3633 GCA_964567235.1 uncultured Chloroflexota bacterium
ATAAGTGGTGGGAGACTTACCAGCATGTTCCGCGACACACTGTCGGGCGTGCCCATCTATCCCTCGGAAGCATGGGTTCGCCTCGGGGACGCCATCGCCCACCGCCGCTACCGCCTCGGGCTCACCCAGGACCAGGTCGCGGAACGCGCGGAGGTGTCGACCGGCACGATCCGGCACCTGGAGAACGGCGGCAAGGGCCGGATGCTGACCTTGCCGAAAATCGACTGGGCGCTCGGCTGGGTACGAGGTTCGGGATGCGTGGCGGTCCTCGACGGCGAGGAACCTCAGGTCCAGGGCAGTGAAATCGACCCGCTCCCTCGCCCGCGCCCTCATCGAGCTTCGCCGGCAGGATGATCGAGCCGCCCTCGCGTACGACCGGGGTCGGCGCGAAGCGAAGGTACGTCGCGGCGCGCGACGCCTGGTAGAGGTTCACGTCCTTCGGGGCACCGACGCCCGCGATCGCGATGTCGTACTGCTTCGCGATCGGCCGGGTGTAGATCGCCGCAGCCTTCGCCACGAGCTCCGCGAGCACCGCATCCGGATCGCCCGAGGCCACCGCGACGACCCGCTCGCGGTCGTCGGTCACGACGTTGATGCAGAACCGCAGGCCCGCGCGGCGCGCGATCTCGCGGACGGTCTCGTGGAAGGGGTTGCCGTCGATGCGGCCGAGGCGCACGCCGGGATCTTCGAGAAAGCGCATCCCGTGGGTCGCTGTGATGACCGGCTCGCCGCAGCAGCCGATGGCGACGGTCTTCCGTCCGCCCGAGTAGCCCGCGTACTGGTGCGGCTCGACGATGCCCGTCGCGATGACCAGGTCCGCGTCCTTGATGACCTGCTGGGTGAAGCCCGGCACGCCGTACGGCGGGATCGATCCGAGGTCCGCCCACATCGCGGGGTCGCGGCCGTTCGAGTCCGTGACCCGCACCCGCGTCGTGACCCCTGCGCCGAGCTTCTCGGTCTTCTCGCCCTCCGTCGTCGGCCGGTGGAGCCCGACGGCGACCATGATCGTGATGTCCGCGTCGGCGATCCCGCCGGCGTTCAGCTCATCGAGGAGCGGCGGGACGAGGACGTCGTCCGGACAGGCGCGCGTGAGGTCGGTGACCGCGATGACCGCGCGCGGCCGGCGAGACCCGGCGGAGCGCTTCGCGTCCGCGGCGAGCTCGCGCAACCGTTTCGTGCCGAGCGGCGACTGGAGGCTTGCGCGGGCGGCCTGGGCAAGATCGCCGACCGGTGTTGCCGGCGCGGATTCGACGACGTCTACGTCGAACCACGGCTGGACCATGAACTCCAGCTCCTCGTGGCCATAGGGAACGCGAAGCATCCGCTCGCCGCCGGGGGGCGCGTTCTGCACGGATGTGACTCTAGGAGTCTGTCCGTCGGTGCGGCGGGGCCGATCGACCGACCCCGCCGAAGCCGATCTAGATCAACCCGAGGAGCCGAAGCACGATGAGGATGACGACAAGGACGAGCAGGATGTGGATCCAGTTCCCGCTGGCCAAGCCACCGCTCCCCACGACCGAGCTACCGCCACCGCCGCCATACAGTCGGCCGCGACCAAAGTAGCCGAGCAGCCACAGGATCAGCAGGACGATGATGATGAGCTCGATGATTCCCATTCGTACCTCCGCGCGGCCGACTTCATGAGCGGCCGCTTCGCAGAATGGGCTAGCACGGCGGATGCCGTCCGGGCAACGACCAAGAAATTGGCGAAGCTTGCCGAGCTCGGAGCCTATTTCCAGCGGCTGGATGAGCCCGATCTCGCGATCGCGGCACGGCTCTTCGCGGGCGTGCCGTTCCCACGGACGGACGAACGGGTGCTGTCGGTCGGGTGGCGCGCGCTGCTCGACGCGGTCATGGGCCGCACCGGCGCGTCGGGCGACGACGTCGCACTCTCGTACCAGCGGCATGCCGATCTCGGCGACGTGGCCGCCGAGGTCGCCGAGCGCGCGGCGATCCCGCCGAAACCGCCGCCGCTCACGCTCGTCGACGTCGCCGAGGCGTTCGATCGCATCGCCGCGGCGCGCGGCGTCGCGCCGAAGGCCGAGCTCCTCGAGGCGTTGCTCGCGCGGGCCGACCCCGCCGAGATCCGTTACCTCGTGAAGATCATGAGCGGCGAGCCGCGCATCGGCCTGCGCGAGGGCCTGCTCGAGGACGCGATCGCGCGCGGCTTCGGTCGGGACCGTGAGGCCGTGGGACGCGCGCACATGCTCGACGGCGACATCGGCGTGACGGCGGTCCGGGCGAAGAACGACACGCTCGGCGAGGCGCGCTTCGTCCATTTCGCGCCGATCGGCATGATGCTCGCGACGCCCGTGCTCGACCTCGCCGAGGTCGGGAAGCGGTTTCCGCCGCCGTACGTGGTCGAAGACAAGTACGACGGCGTGCGCGCGCAGGTCCACAAGGATGGCGACCGCGTGGAGCTGTACTCGCGGACCTTCGACCGGGTGACGACGCGTTTCCCCGAGCTGCTCGATCCGCTGCGCGCGATCCCCGGCACGTTCGTGCTCGACGCCGAGGTGCTCGCCCTCGACCCGGGTGGCCGGGCCATCCCATTCACGACCTTCCAGACCCGGCTCGGGCGGAAGGTCGTGAGCGATGAGCTGCTGCGCGAACTGCCTGCGACGCTCGTCGTGTTCGACGTGCTCGAGCGCGATGGCCACCCACTCCTCGACGAGCCGCTGACCGAGCGGCAGGCGGTCCTCGCAAGCCTGCCGTTGCGGTCACCGCTCGTGTTCGCGCGCTCGGCGGAGGTGAACGCCACGGGAGACGAGCTGATCGGGGCGCTGGACGCCGAGTTCGCCGCCGCGCGCGAGCGTGGGAACGAGGGCCTGATGGTCAAGGATCCGCGCTCGGCGTACCACCCGGGCCGGCGCGGGATGGAGTGGCTGAAGGTCAAGCGCGCCCTTCGCACGCTCGACGTCGTCGTGACCGCCGTCGAGTGGGGCCACGGGAAGCGCCGGGCCGTCCTCTCCGATTACACGTTCGCGGTCCGTGACGGCGACCGCTACCTGAATGTCGGGAAGGCGTACTCGGGACTGACCGACAAGGAGATCGCGGAGATGACCGAGTACTTCAAGGCCCGGACCCTGAAGGACTTCGGCCGCGTGCGGCTCGTCGAGCCGAACACGGTGATCGAGGTGGCCTTCGACCAGGTGCAGCGCAGCGCGCGGCACGCGTCCGGCTTCGCGCTCCGGTTCCCGCGGATCGTCCGGCTGCGGCCGGACAAGCCGGTCAGCGAGATCGACACGCTGGACACCGTGCGAGCCATCGCGGGCGGCGAGCCCGATACTGGCGCTCGATGACGACCGAAGAACGCCGGACGACAGGCCGGCGAGCCTCGGACTCGATCACAGGGGTCGCGTTCGAGGACGCGTTCGTCGCGCTCACCGACGGCATCCTCATCAGCGACGGCAACGGCATGGTGCTGTCCGCGAATCCGGCGGCATTCCGCCTCCTCGGGGAGGACAAGCTCATCGGCCGGTCGTTCGAGGACCTGCTCCTCGTCTCCGGTGCGGTCACCGTGCAGAACCCCGAGGGGCAGGCGATCCGGCGGGCCTGGTTCCCGCGCGAGGAGCGGATGGGGGTGCTCGAGATCGTCTCGACGCCGCTCGCCGGCTCGTCGCCGCGCGCGAC
>CAZMLV010000195.1:0-3615 GCA_964567235.1 uncultured Chloroflexota bacterium
AATCCAGCGGCGACTTCTGGATCGGCAGGCCGAACCAGAACGTGTTGTCGAGCGCCCCGTCCGTGTACGAGAGCACGTGGAATCGATCGGTGACGTCGGCGATCGAGCGAAGCGCCTCCGGCGCGAGGCGACCGCTGCGGCGAGCGCGCACCGCGCCGATCAGCCGATGGAACCGCCGCGGCCCAAGGACGGTGAACACCGCACGTCCGGCGAGCTCCCGGACGCCGCCAAGGTCAGGCGTCGGCGCGCCGTTCGGCGATCGGCTGCTCCGCCGGTAACCAGGACCCGCGGCCGTACCGGCCGCGGATCGCGTCGGCGACCGCGAGCCAGATCGCGCGCTCGCGGATCCAGCGGTCCGGCGCGCCAAGCGCGCTGAGCGAGTAGCGCCCGAGCGATTCGAGCGCGTAGAACGCGAGGAACGTCGGCCAATGCCAAGGCCGCGCGTGCCGGCGCATGAACCGCAGGTTGTTGCGGAACAGGAAGTACAGGTACGTCGGTGCCTTCTCCCCGCCGAACGACGCTGACACCTTGTGCCAGGCCTTCGGCCCGGCCGAGTACAGGTGATGCCAGCCCTGGCGCGAGGCGCGAACGCACCAGTCGGCCTCTTCGAAGACCAGGAAATAGCGTTCGTCCCAGCCGCCGATCGCCCGAAGCGCGGACGCCGGATATAGGGCGGCCGCGCCGCTGCCGTAGCCGACCCGGCGATCCGCCCGGAACGCGGGACCCCACGGCACGCGCCGGCCGCGGTGATACGTCTTTCCGAGCCACCAGAGGATCTCGCCCCCGGCGTACCAGAGCCGCTCCGGGTCGTCGTAGTAGAAGACCGGCCCGGTGACGCTCGCCGCGCGCGGATCGGCGACCGCGGCGGCGACCGCGTGCTCGATGAAGTCACGCGCGATGACGACGTCGTCGTTCAGCAGGAGGACGAACTCGCATCCTGCGGCGAGGAGGGCGCGCACGCCGACGTTCACCGCGCTGGCGAGGCCGAGGTTCTCCAGGCGCAGCAGCTCGACGTCGGGGTGTGCCTCGCGCACCAGCGCCGCCGCGCCGGAGCGGCCGTTGTCGACCACGAGGATGCGCTTCGACGGATACGGGTCCCGCTTCACCGACGCGAGGCACTCGAGGACGTTCTCCGGGTGCTCGAACGACACCGACAGGATGCCGACGAGCGGGTATCCGTCGAGCGTCGTGCGCGCGAGCCCTTTAGTGCCATCGATCATCGTCCAGATCGCGTAGCTGCGATGCGCGACGGCGTGGTCCCACCACCCGAGCACCGACGACCACGCCTCGAGCAGAGCGGTGAGGAGGAACCAGTGCGCACGCCCCGGGGAACGCGCGAGCTCGCCGAGCGCGAGTCGCAGGACGAGCGAGTGGTCGCGGGTCGCCGGACGATAGTTGTGCTCCTGGCTGAGTGCGCGGTGCCCCGCGTGGATCCGCCGGCGCTGCAGGATGAACGCCCGCACCGTCGCGGCGCCGCGGTTGCGGACGATCGCTTCGGGCGCGTACGCGAGCGTGTAGCCGCGCTGGAGGATGAGCTGCTCGACGTACGCCTCGTCTACCGCCGAGTCGGCCGGCAGGGACTCGACCACGTTCCGCCACGCCACGAGCTCGCCCTGCTTCGGCGATCGCGACGCCACCGCGTGGTGGAGACGCCAGAGGAGCTGGTTCGCGAAGCCGATGAACGTGGACTCGTCGTCCTCGGGCATCGGATGCGCGCCGACCATTCCCACCCGCGGATCGGCGAAGCGCGTGACGAGCGCGGCGATCGTGCCGTCTTCAGGGAGCGTGTCGGCCGATTCCATCACGAGCAGGTCGGCACCGCGGGCGGCGGCGATGAACTGATTGATCGCGACGGCCTTTCCCCGCCGCTCGGGATCGACGACGACGCTCACGCGCGGGTCCTCGCGCGCGGCGCTCTGGGCGACGGCGACCGTGTCGTCGCTGCAGCCCGAGGCCACGACGATGATCCGGATGGCCGAGTCGGGGATCTCGACGGACCGGAGCTTGGCGAGCAGGCGACCCACGTTCCGGGCCTCGTTGTGGGCCATGACGCCGATCGCGATCGAGGGTGCCGGCATGGCGGCGAGCGTAACGGCTCAGTTCAGCGCCGAGGACCCCCCGCTGGTACCGGTACCGGGGTCAGCTCAGGCTGCCGGCGGCCGCCGACGCGCGCGATATCGCGCCAGATGACGATCAGCGCGACGACGCGCAGCGCGACCGACGCGAAGAGCGCCGCGAGGAACGCGCTGCGGAGCGGGTCGGACGGATCGATGACGAGCGTCAACGGATAGATGGTGAAGAACACGCCGACGTCGGCGATCGTGAGCAGCACGAAGCTTCGGACCCGGAGCGGCAGCAACACGAAGAACGGCAGCAGCCAGAGTGAATACTGCGGCGAATACAGCCGCGACCAGAGCAGCAGCGTCACCGTCGCAAGCCCGAAGCCGACGACCGGATCGTGCGCGCGCCGGCTGCGCGGCAGCACCAGCATCACGTACGTGAGACCGAACCCCGCATAGGTGAGGGCGAGCACCGCCAGATGGCCGTCGACCCCGATCGCACTGATCGCGCGTTCGACGATGACCCACGGCGAATCGATGTTGGCCGTGACCTCGACCGCGTACGCGCCGACGAACCGCGTGGCCGGATACGGGGCCAGCGATGCCGGCAGGTAGACGACGACGAGCAGTCCGACGAACGCCACCGCGGCGAGCAGCGCACGGCGGCGTGCTCCCTCCGCGAGCAGCCGCCAAATGTGCGCCGGTGCCGCGACCGCAGGGAACAGCTTCGTCGCGGTCGCGAGCGCGAGCACCGCGCTGGCCCGCACGTCCTGACCCCGCCGCGCGGCGATCGCGGCGGTCCCGAGGAGCACGGCCGCGAGCACGTCGAAGTTGATCCCCGAGAGGAGCAGCAGTTGGGGCGCGCACGCCCAGTACACGAGGGCGCGCCGCGGGCCGGCAGCACGCGCGAACACGACCGCCCCGGCGGCCGCCGCGAACGCGATGACGATCCCCCAGAGGATCGCGTAGCCAAGGAACCCTCCGCTCAGCAGCGAGATGATCCCGGCGAGGTAGCCGACGATCGGCGGGTACGCGAACGCCACGTCGAGGTAGGGGATCTTGTGCCCGGGCAGGCGCGAGTCGTTCCAGGTCGCAAGCACGTCGCTCCAGCCGAGCTCGAGGAGACCGTGCGGGAGCGAACCGGTGGCGCCGACGATGCGCGGCGTCACGGACACGCCGACGACGAGCGCGGCCACCGCCGCGACCGATAGCTCCCTGCGCATGCCCGGGAGCGTAGTGGCGAAGACCGCTCGGCCGGCCCTCCGGCTACGCGGCTTTGGCGCGACGGCGGAGGCTGGCGAGCGCGGCCGCGGCGTCGACCAGACCGGCGCCGGCATCGGCGGGTCCGGCTCCGTCGATCCGATGCGCGGTGCCGACGATCGCGGCCCGGACCACGCGCGCCCGCGCGACGGCGGACAGCGATCGATCCGCGATCGACCCGATGAGCAGCGCGCAGATCCCGGCGACGTGCGGGGTGGCCATCGACGTCCCGCTCATCCGGACGTACCGCGGGGGGACAACGCACGGATCGCTCGCGAGCGCCGCGGCACGCGCG
>CAZMLV010000196.1:0-3602 GCA_964567235.1 uncultured Chloroflexota bacterium
CGAACTGCAGGTCGCGGAGCGACGAGACCGCACGCGCGACGTCGTCCCCGGCGCTGGCCGGCTCCGCCGGCCACGCACGAATGCGGGGCGAGAGCCATGGCCAGAACGCGGCGAGCGCGCCCGCGCCGATCGCCAGGCCGAAGACGAGGGCGGTCATTCGGGCTCGCTCGCCACGAGCTCGCGCAGCCGCCCGAGCTCCTCGTCAGTGGGCCCCGCGACGACCGCTATCGGCGCAGGTGCGCGGGCGCGGCTCCAGGCGAGCGCGGCGCCGAGGACGATCGCAGCGAGTGGTGCGAGCCACACGAGCCCGCCGACCGAGAGCAGCGGCGGCTCCAACAGGATCCAGTCGCCGTAGCTCCGAACGAACTCGGCGCGGATCTCGTCGTCGGTCCTGCCCTCGGCCACGCGCTGGGCGACCAGCGCGCGCATCGACCGCGCGGTCTCCGACGGCGAGTCCTGGACCGAGAGCCCCTGGCAGACCGGGCAGCGCAGCTCGGCGGAGATCCGGTCGACCCGCTCGGCCGCCGTCTGCGGCTGGGGCCGCGCGGTCCATGCGATCGCCAGGCCGACCGCGAGGACCGCCGCGACGATGACCCAGCGCGCGGTCGTCATCGGGTCGCGCTCTTCGCGCGAAGCGTCTCGATGCCGGTCATGAGCGTCTGCTCGTCGATCGGCCCGATGTGGCGGCCGGCGATGATCCCGTCGGCGCCGATGAAGTACGTCTCGGGCGGCCCGAACACCCCGTAGCTCAGGGCCATCCGGCCGTCGCCGTCGAGCGCGGAGGCCCACGTGTTCCCGAGCCGGGCCGTGTACTCGCGCGCCGCGTCGGCGGAATCCTGGAACACGATGCCGATGAGCACGACGTCGGTCCCGCGATAGCGCTCCCACACGTCCGTGAGAGCGGGGTTCTCCTGCTTGCACGGGATGCACCACGAGGACCAGAAGTTGAGGACGACGATCTTCCCTTTGTACTGATCGAGCGAGACGGTGGCACTCCCGGTCAATGACGGCAGCGCGAACGCCGGCGCCGGCTTGCCCACGGTCCCGGTCTTGATGTCGTGCGGGTCGCGCGCGAACGCGAGGGTCAGCACCGCGGCCAGCCCGAGGATCAGCGCGACCGCGGCGTATCGCGCGATCCGGCTCACTCGGCACCCACCGCGTCGGCGACGCGGACCGCAACGGCGACCGGTCGGCGCTTCGGCGGCGGCAGGGCCGCCAGCAGCGCGCCGAACCCGACGACGGCGCCCCCGGCCCAGAGCCACGAGACGAGCGGGATCACCCGCACGCGGATCGTCGCCCATGCGTGCCCGGTCCCGTCGTACGCCGCAAGGATCGTGTAGAGGTCGTCGCGCGAGCCCGCGGCGATGCCCGGCGATCCGATGGCCGATTCGGTGTTCGGGTACTGGACGAGCCCGGGGTGCAGGTGCAGGGATGCGCCGTTCCCGGTGATGACGAGATCGGCCGCCGTCGTCGCGCGCTGCGGCTCAGCGATGTCGCGCAGCCCGGCGAACGTGATGTGGTAGCCCGCGACGTCCATCGCGTCCCCCGGTGCGAGGGTCTGCTCGAGCTCGGTCGTGCGGGCCTGGCTCGTCGCGATCGCCACGACAGCGATCACGATGCCGAGGTGGACGACATAGCCGCCGTACCGGCGGCCGTTGCGCCGGAATAGCGCGACGAACGCCGTGGGGGCCGGCTCGCCGTGGAGGGTGTGCCGTGCCCGCACGCCGCGGACGAACTCCTGGACCACCGTCGCGGTCACGAAGGCCGCGAGCGCGTAGGTGAGGACCGGCGCCCAGCCGGCCATTCCGGAGACCACCGCGACGGCAGCGCCGGCCGCGGCCGCGATGGCCGGCGCGGTGAATTGGCGCTCGAGCGTGGCCCGCGAGGCGCCGTGCCACGGGAGCTGCGGCCCGATCCCCATGAGGAACAGGAGGGCCAGGCCGATCGGCACCTCGACCCGATCGAAGTACGGCGCGCCGATCGACAGCTGCGCCCCGCTCAGCGCCTCGGCGATGAGCGGGTAGATCGTGCCGAGGAGCACGGTCAGGGTCGCCGCGACGAACAGGACGTTCTGAAAGAGGAAGATGGCCTCGCGCGAGAGCGGCGCGCCGACCGAGCCGCGGTCGGCCAGATCGTCCATCCGGTAGAGCAGGAGGCCGACGCCGACGACGAGGATCGCGACGAAGTACCCAAGGAGCAGCGGCCCGATCGCCGACTGGGTGAACGAGTGGACCGAGTTCACGACGCCGCTCCGGGTGAGGAACGTGCCGAGGATCGTCAAGGCGAACGTGGCGATGACGAGCGCGATGTTCCACGTCCGCAGGAGCCGGCGCTTCTCCTCGACCATCACCGAGTGCAGGTACGCGGTCGCCGTGAGCCAGGGCATGATCGCCGCGTTCTCCACCGGGTCCCAGGCCCAGTAACCACCCCAGCCCAGCACCGCGTAGCTCCACCACGCGCCCGCGACGATGCCGACACCGAGGAGGGCCCACGACGCGAGCGCGGCCTTACGCGTCTCGGTGAGCCACCGGTCGGTGGTCTCGCCGAGGATGAGCGCCGCGATCGCGTACGCGAAGGGCACGCTCGTGAGGACGTATCCGAGGTACAGGAGCGGCGGGTGCAGCGCCATGAACGGATGGTTCTGGAGGAGGGCGTTCGGGCCGTTCCCGTCGGCCGGGATCTGATCGGCCGCGAGGCGGGTGAACGGATCCGCGGCCGCGGTCACAACCAATGCGAGGAAGAACGCGAGCATCGCGAACAAGACGGCGAGCGCGACCGTCGCGAGCCGCGGGAGCGAGCGCGTGCCGCGGAGCGCGACCCACACGACGGCACCAGCGAGGATGAGCGTCCAGAGGAGGATCGAACCCGCGAGCGCCGCCCAGAGCGAGATCGCGCTGTAGAAGGTCGGCGTTTCGAGCGCGTTGTTCTCGGCGACGTAGACGAGGCTGAAGTCGTGGGCAGTGAGCGCGCCGACCATCGCGAGGTCGGCGATGAGCACGAGGACGAAGGCGCCGATCGCGACGAGTCGCGCGCTCGCGAGGGCGCGCGCGTCGCGCTTCCACGCCGCGTACGCCGCGGCCCCAAGCCCCCAGAGCGCCAACGCGAGCGCGGCGCGCAGCGCGCCCGCGCCGATGTCGCCCCAGCTCATGGGGCGGGCGTCTGGTGCGTCGGCACCGCCGATCCGGTGGGCGCGGTGTAGACCTCGTCGTGCTTCGCGATGACCTGCGTCGCGCGGAACGTGCCGTCGGCGGCGAAGCTGCCCTCGACGACCGCCCCGGCGCCCTCGCGGAGGAGGCCCGGCGGCGCGCCCGAGCCGATGACCTTCACCGTCGAGACCCCGTCACCGATCGTGAAGTGCAGCGCGCGGCTGGCCGGGTCGTAGATCAGCGTGCCCGCGAGGACCTGGCCGCCGAGGCGCGCGGCCTGGCCCGGAGCGATGCCGCGCCGCGCGGCTTCCGTCGGGGTGAGGTAGTAGACGGAAGCGCTCTGCAGCGTCTGGGTGGCGACGTAGCCGATGACCACGGCGAACGCGAGCGCGGCGATGATCAGCACGCGGCGGCCGCCGATCCGGTTAGCCGCGCTCACTCACCGTCACGCCGGCG
>CAZMLV010000197.1:0-3589 GCA_964567235.1 uncultured Chloroflexota bacterium
GGCGCGGACGCCTTCGTCCTGCTCCTGTACCCGCTGTTCGTCACGATCTGCGGGATGATCGTCCCGTCGCTCGCTGCGAGCTACACGATCGTGACCGAGCGCGAGCGCCGCACCCTCGAGCTGCTCGTGGCACTGCCGGTGCGGCTCAGCCAGATCCTCGTCGCGAAGCTCCTCTCGATCCTGATCCTCGGCATCGTCGTAACGGTGCCGCTGTTCGCGGTCACGGCGACACTCGTCGTGATCCTCGGCGCGGCGTCCGCGGCCGACATGGCCCTCGTGCTCGTGCCGCTCTGTGCGGCCGTGGTCTGCTCGACCTGCCTGTCACTGCTGCTCACGCTGCTCGCCCGCGACTTCCGGACGGCGAACAACGTGAACGGGGTCCTCTTCTTCCCGGTGCTGATCGTCGCGGCAGGCATCCTGGTCGGCGTCGGCGGCAGTGCGCGTCTCCTCGTGCTTGGCGCAGCACTGCTTGCGATCGGCGGTGTGGCCATCCTCGCGGGTGCGCGGTGGATCACGTTCGAGCGGTACCTCGAATAAGGAGAGAGGGCGGCACGCGCCGCCCTCTCTCGTGATCGCGCGCAACGAAGCTAGTCGGCGGGCGTGCTCTCGCCGACGAGGCCGGGCGCGAGCTCATCGTCGCCGCCGACCTCGGACCAGATCTTGACGCCCTTCGGCTCTCTCAGGAACAGCGTCCCGATGACGACCGACATGAGGGCGACCGCGATGACGTACGCGAGACCCAGGTAGATGTTGCCGTTCGGATCGTTCGTGGTGTTGAACTGCCGCAGGCTGATCGAGCTGTCGATCGGCAGCGACATGAAGTTCTTGAACCACGGGACGTAGAACTTGCTGCCTTCCGGGAACGTCGCGCCGACGAGGCCGGTGAAGAAGAGCGGCAGGAGGCCGCCGAACCAGCCGTTCCCGAAGTGGTACGGGATCGAGAGCGAGGTGTAACGGACCTTCGCTCGGAAGTACTCGACGAGGAATGCGGCGATCGGCCCGTAGACCATGGTCACGAAGATGACCTGGATCCACACGAGCGCGACCATCGCGACCATGTTCGGGTCGGCCTTCGTGATGAGGCCGGTGGCGTCAGCGCTCACGTGCGCCTGGTCGTACATCGCGTGGTAGATCGGCAGATAGGTCGCGGCGGCGATGAGGCAGCCGCCCAGGATGATGACCTTCCGTCCGATCTTGTCCGAGAGCCACCCGAAGAACAGGAAGAACGGTGTCCCGAGGGCGACCGCCCAGAGCATGATCGTGTAGGACTGCGTGAACGTGAGCTTGAGATACGTGGTCATGAAGAAGTTCGCCTGGAACTGCCCCTGGTACCAGACCACGCCCTGACCCGCGGTCAGGCCGAGGAGGACGAGAGCGATCGTGCCGACCTTGCGGCCGCTGAAGCTTTCTTTGGCCCAGGACGAGGTGTTCTTCGTGGTCTCACCGCGCGCCTTGAGGCGAGCGAAGAGCGGGGTCTCCTGGAGCCGCATGCGGATGTAGATCGCGATCGCGAGCAGGATCGCCGAGATGAGGAACGGGTAGCGCCAGCCGGTGCTCGCGAAGTCGGCCGGACTCATGTTCGTACGGAAGATGAGGATGACCGCCAGTGCGAGGAAGAAGCCGACCGTCGCGGTGGTCTGGATCCATGCGGTGTAGTAGCCGCGGCGGTTGTCCGGCGCGTGCTCGGCGACGTAGATCGCCGCGCCGCCGTACTCGCCACCGAGGGCGAGGCCCTGCGCGAGCCGCAGGATGAGCAGGATCGTCGGGGCGAGGATGCCGATCGAAGCGTACGTCGGCAGCAGGCCGACGATGACCGTCGCGACACCCATGATCGAGATCGTCATCAGGAACGCGTACTTGCGACCGACGACGTCACCGATGCGGCCGAACACGACCGCGCCGAAAGGCCGAACGAGAAAGCCCGCCGCGTAGGTCGCGAATGCCGCGAGCAATGACGCGGTCGGGTTGTCGCTCGGGAAGAAGATCGGTGCGAGGAACGGCGTGAGCGTCGCGTAGAGATAGAAGTCGTACCACTCGATGATCGTGCCCGCGGACGAGGCGCCGATGACGAATGGGAGTCCATACGTCGTCCGCCACCCTCCGGCCCGCGGTGCCGCCATGGTTGCCAAGGTCCCCCTCCTTAGATGTCCATCACGTGCGCGTTCAATGGACGCGTCGAGCCCCGCTCCGTCCACCACCTCCTGGCGGCGCGCATGCGCGCCGAATGGCGGTATTTAGGGCTTAGTTCGGAGCGGAGTCAAGGAGCAGCCGAACGAGCGTCTCCCGCGTGGCGGAACGCTCCGCAGGTCACTCCTCTTTGCCGGTGGAGAGCCGGATGGTCTCGACCACGGTCGCATCCGCGAGCGTCGTCGTATCGCCAAGCGGCTGGCCATTGGCGATGTCGCGGAGCAGCCGTCGCATGATCTTGCCGGAGCGCGTTTTCGGCAGCTCGGGCGCGAACATGATCGTCTTCGGCCGGGCGATCGAGCCGATCTTCGAGACCACGTGCTCGCGCAGCTCCTTGGACAGAGCCTCGCTCGAGTCGTTACCCCCGCGCAGGGTGACGAAGGCGAAGATCGCCTGGGTGGTGACCGGGTCCTCGCGGCCGATGACCGCGGCCTCGGCGACCTTCGGGTGCGAAACGAGCGCGGACTCGACCTCGGTCGTCGAGATGCGATGGCCCGAGATCTTCATCACGTCGTCGACGCGGCCCATGAGCCAGAAGTAGCCGTCGCGGTCGCGTTTCGCGCCGTCGCCGGCGAAGTAGCGTCCCGGGTAACGGCTCCAGTACGTCTCGCGATAGCGCTTGTCGTCCTTGTAGATGCCGCGGAGCATCGCGGGCCACGGCCGCGCGATCACGAGATAGCCGGCTTGCCCGAGCGGCACGCTCCGGCCCTCCTCATCGACGACATCGGCCTTGACGCCGGGGAACGGAAAGGTCGCGCTGCCGGGCTTCGTGGTCGTGATCCCGGGGAGCGGCGAGATGAGGATCATCCCCGTCTCGGTCATCCACCAGGTGTCGACGATCGGGCAGCGCCCGCCGCCGATGTGCTCCTGGTACCAGAGCCAGGCCTCGGGGTTGATCGGCTCGCCGACCGATCCGAGCAGCCGCAGCGAGCCCAGGTCGTGCTTCCGCACGTACTCGGGGCCCCACTTCATGAACGTGCGGATCGCGGTCGGAGCGCAGTACAGGATCGAGACCTTGTACTTCTCGATGATCGACCACCAGCGATCCTTGTCCGGGAAGTCGGGCGTGCCCTCGTACATCACCCCGGTGGCGCCGTTAGCCAGCGGCCCGAACACGATGTAGCTGTGCCCGGTGATCCAGCCGATGTCGGCGGCGCACCAGTACACGTCGTCGTCCTTGGTGTCGAAGATCAGCTTGGTCGTGGTCGCGACCCCGGTCAGGTAGCCCGCGCTCGTATGCACGATCCCTTTCGGCTTCGCGGTCGTCCCGGACGTGTACAGCAGGTAGAGCATGTGCTCGGCGTCGACTGGCTCCGCCGGGCAGTCGGCCTTCTGCTTCGCCACGACGTCGGGCCACGACCCGTCCCGCCCGTCGGTCCAGGCAACGTCCTGCTTCGTCCGG
>CAZMLV010000198.1:0-3577 GCA_964567235.1 uncultured Chloroflexota bacterium
GAGCTGAGTCCTCCGTTCGTGATCCAGGGCGGCGACCCGAACGGCGACGGGACCGGTGGCGGCACCCAGCCGGCCGAGTACAACGATCTCTCGTTCGTGAAGGGCGCCGTGGGCATCGCACGTGGCGCGGACAAGGCGATCAACAACAAGTTCCAGTTCTTCATCTGTATCGGGCAGTGCACGTTCCTCGACGGTCAGTACACGAACTTCGGCTTGGTCACCGACGGCCAGAACGTCGCCGACGGTGTTCGCGTCGGTGACAAGATCAAGTCGATCACGGTCGAGTGAGCAGCCGCGGTTCGGTCACGTTCGTCGCGACGTTCATCGCGTACTGGCTGATCGCCCTTCCGCTCGACACCGTGAGCACCTCGGATCAGCAGCTCCTGATCTCACTCGCGACGTGGATGTTCCTCGCGATCGCCCTCGCGTTGCAGGCCCCGGCGGTGCGCGTGCAGGTGCTCGTGCTCGTCTGCGTGGCCACAGCGCTCGAGATCACCGGATCGATCGTCTGGGGCGCGTATCGTTATCGGCTCGGTAATCTGCCGCTGTTCGTCCCGGCCGGGCACGGCCTCTTCTATCTCGCGGCGCTGCGCGCGGCGGCGCTTCCGGTGCTCCAACGGAACGCGCGGCCGATCGTCATCGCCGTCGCCGTGGGATCGACGGCGTACATGGTCTGGGGACTGCTCCGGCCGCCGCTTCCCGATCTCCTCGGCTTCGTCACGTGGGCGATCTTCATCCGGTTCATCGTGCGCGGCCGCTTTCCGCTGCTCTACGCGGTGAGCTTCGTCCTCACGCTGGCCCTCGAGCTCTACGGAACCGGTTGGGGCGTCTGGCGCTGGTCGCCCGTGCTGCCCGGACTCCTCCTGCCGGCCGGCAACCCGCCGACCGGGATCGGCGCCGCCTACGCGGCGATGGATGGGTTGACGCGCCGGATCGTCGGCCGGATCGCCCGGCC
This sequence comes from uncultured Chloroflexota bacterium, assembly GCA_964567235.1. Taxonomy (GTDB): domain Bacteria; phylum Chloroflexota; class Limnocylindria; order P2-11E; family P2-11E; genus UBA4735. Next base: position 956 of record CAZMLV010000198.1, read on the forward strand.
GGCCGCCGCAGCACCGACCGCCAGCGAGGCGGTCGCCTGAGCATCCGCGGCGAGCTGCTCGCCGACTGGGTCGGCGACCTGCGCGGCGCGCTCGAACGTCAGCTCGAGCGGACTCCGGACGCCGCCCTGCATTGGCGCCCGGCGACGGACATGAACTCGATCGGCGACACGGTGTGGCACATCGCCCGGTGGCTCGACCTTGTGACGATGTGGCTCGAGAACGGCGCGGCGGAGACGCAGCACTGGATCAAGGACGGGTGGGCCGAGCGCACCGGCTACGACCCGCGCGGCGTCGGCACCGACGGACTCGGCGCGATCAGCGGCTACACGTTCGCGGAGGTCGAAGCGGTCCCCAAGCTCCGGCGCGACCAGCTGCGCGCGTACCTCGGCGCGGTCTGTGACGACGTCGTCCCCCGCCTGCGCGCCGCCGATGACGTGGCGGCAGCGCGGTACAAGGGCGTGGTGCAAGGCGCGTTCGGGCACGTCGGGGAGATCTCTGCGCTCCGCACGCTCTTCGAGCGGCAGCCGGCGACCTAGGCGAGCGGGTCGTCGTTCCCGGGCTTCGAGCCGCGCGCGACGTGGAAGTACTCCGTCGACAGCATCTTCATCCGCTGCTCGTCGGAGATGTGGGCCTGCCACTCGGCGACCTGGGTCGCATGCGCGGCCGCCGCGTTCCGCTTCTGCTCGGCGAACGCCGCGACGTCGGCGCGGATGTCGACCTCTTCGTCCGGCACGCCGAAGTCGCCCTGTGGCCCACCCTCAGCTCCGGCGGCGCGCAACTGCTCCGCGATCACCTTCGCGACGCTCTTCGGCAAAGCCGTGTACAGGAGCCGCGCGTCCGGCGCGGCCGCGCGGTCGAACGCCGCGGTCGCATGACGGTGGATCGCCTTGTGGTCGGGATGGCCGTAGATCCCGCTCTCGTCGAACGTGAACACGACCGCCGGCGGATCCTCGCGGAAGAGCGCGGCGAGCTTGGCCGTCACCTCGGCATCGGGCGCGCTCGCGTACGCGCGGGCGTCCTTGTTCTCGGGCGTGCCCTCCATCCCTGAATCGCGATAGCCGAGGAAGCGCACGTCCGTGACGCCGAGTGCCGCGCAGGCCGCGCGGAGCTCCTGCTCGCGGACCGCACCGAGGGTCTGGGGCGTCGCGTTCGTGCCGGGCGCGATCTCGCCCACCTCGCCGCGCGTCGCGCAGATCGCGGTGACATGCCAGCCCATCGAGATCGCCCGCGCCAACGTGCCTCCGACCGCGAAGGTCTCGTCGTCGGGATGCGCGAACGCGGCGATCGCGCGCTTCGTCATGGCTCGCGGCGCCGACGCGTGGTGACCCAGGCCAGGACCAGAGCGAGCACGAACATCCCGCTGCCGATCGCGACCCATTCCGGACGGTCGTTCATCGCGCTCGGCACACCGTGGGTGAGCCCGAGGCCCTGCGCGGCGAACGTGAGACCGGCGAGCGCCAGGATCGCCTCGCCCGCGAAGGCGGCGGTCCGGCTCAGCTCTGCACCCCGCCTTTGGTCATCGGAAGCGGATCGAGGACGCGCTTCAGATCCGCCTCGGGCAGCACCTTCTCCTCGAGCGCGACGTCGATGAGCGGCCGCCGCTCGGCCAGGGCACGCTTCACGAGGGCGGCGGCCTTCGCGTACCCGATGTGCGGCGCGAGCGCGGTGACGATGAGCGACGGGCTCGAGTCCACGTGCTCCTTCGTCCGCGCCTCGTCCACGCTCATCCCATCGACCGCCTTCGTGCGGAACACCCGTGTCGCGTTCGCGAGGATCGTGGCCGAGAAGCAGAGCGCGAAGTTCATCCCCGGCATCATCACGTTGAGCTCGAGCTGCCCGGCCTGGGCGCCGAGCATGACCGCGGTGTCGTTGCCGATCACCTGATAGCACACCTGATCGACCATCTCCGCGATCGACGGGTTCACCTTGCCCGGCATGATCGAGGAGCCGGGCTGCACCGCCGGCAGGATGAGCTCTCCGAAACCGGTGCGCGGTCCAGAGACCATGAGCCGGATGTCGTTCGCGATGCTCGAGAGCTCGATCGCCGCGGTCCGCATCCCGCTCGAGATCCGAACGAATGCGGCGCTCGACTGCATCGACGCGAAGAGGTCGGCCGACGGCACGATCGGATCGTGAGTCCACCGTGCGAGGTGGTCGCAGACGCGCTTCGCGAACTGTGGATCGGCATTGAGGCCGGTGCCCGCGGCGGTGCCGCCGATGCCGAGCTCGCACAGCTCGATCCGCCCGGCCTTGATACGCGCGGCGGCGCTCCGCATCCGCGTGGCCCAGCCGCCGAACTCCTGGCCGAACGTGATCGGCACGGCGTCCTGCAGGTGGGTGCGGCCCGGCTTCACGGTCGTCGCGTATTCCTTGGACTTCGCGGCGAACGCCTGACCCAGCTGCTCGAGCTCGTGGATGACCGGCCCCGTAAGGTCGAGAAGCGCCAGCCGGATGGCTGTCGGCGTGACGTCGTTCGTGGACTGGGCCATGTTCACGTGATCGTTCGGGTTCACCTTCGCGTACTCGCCACGCGCGCCCACGTTCAGGATCTCGTTCGCGCGGTTCGCGATGACCTCGTTCGCGTTCATGTTGTGCGAGGTGCCCGCCCCGGCCTGGAAGAC
>CAZMLV010000199.1:0-1965 GCA_964567235.1 uncultured Chloroflexota bacterium
ACTGGGAGTGGTTGCAAGAAAACTGGGTTACACACAAATTATTCTTGAAAATCCAGGGATTTTATCGCAATTATTTTTATCGGATATCTGGAAAGGGGTTTTTAATTTGCCCGGTCTTCGAAAAATAGCGGGCATGTGCCTTGGTATGTTGCTCATCAAGCGGTTTGGGTTTGAGCTCAATGAATCGCGTTATCTTTATGAAGCGCTGGAAAATGATTTATTGATACTTGCCGAAAAACGGGCGCATAAAAAATATTGGCTGAATGATCGTTTCAGCGCGGTGGATATGTCATTGGCGGTGTATTTGAGGCCCTTGCTGATTGTGCCTTTTTTCAGGGAACACCCGGGGCTTCAGGGATTGTTTGAGTGGCAGCAGATGTTATTTCGTGAACACCACGGGGACGAAAAATTGCTTTATGAAGTATTGATTGAAAACCATAGGCAACGGCGTGCGCCGGTCAGGCGGAAGATTCGGGACCCTATGCCATCGGCGTTTATGAAAACCCTGGCGGAATCGGTTGAAAAAAATAACAAGGCGTTTAACGATCATGAGTCGGTGTGGACGCGGCGTATCTGGCGGGTTCCGTATTATTATTTTTTTAAAATCAGGGCGAATAAAGTGCGGCAGCGGGAGGCGTCAGCGGGGGTGCGGTGAATTTAAAAAATTACTTATTAATCAATAAGATACATGATTTTTACTCAAAATCGTCAAAGGTGCTAAAAATAAAAAATCTAATGTATTCAACAAGTTACAAAAAACCAACGGTGGACGATTCGACTGAAAATCAAAATTTCCCTGTATAATCATTAAGTTACAAACATTTCCTCAGTAAGTTACAAACATTTTCTCAGTCTTCCTCGTTGTTTCCTCGTTGTCATGCCAGCATGCTTTTATCAGGCATACAGTGTGTTTAAAAGGCGCTGGATGCCAGCTAAAAGCATGCTGGCATGACAATTACCGACATTTTATTCGGGCACCTTCGTCTGGCTTAAGGTTTCCTTAAGCCAGACTCGATAAAATCTGCCGCAATCAATGAATTAAAGTACCTGGAGTGATTTATGGCAACAGCAAGACTGACAGCAACGGAAATGGCAACCCGGAGAGCGGCGACCAAAGAAGCCATCCTGAATACCAAACCGCCCAAAAGAAAGTTCCTGGGGTTGCTTGGGCTCCAGGGCGCTATTTTTGCTTTTGTGTTTGCCAATATCGAACTGGTGTTGGGATCACCTGCGCAAGTTATCCTGTTCCCGGCAGCAACCGGCGTGAGCATTTTTGCGACTTACGAAACGATCCGGAGTTATCGCAGGGAAAAAAATAAAAGCCTTGGAAAAAAAGTGGGAGTGGGCGTTGCTCTCCTCAGTACATTGATTGAGGTCGTCGCAGTTGCCGCTGCCGTCGGTGGCTATATGCTGGAGCAAAAATGGAACCTGGGTGGTTTTAATCTGGGCTATGAATTTATCCCGCAAGTCACTGCTGCGCTGACCGGTTATGCATTGGGGACATTCACGGTCGTGCCTGTCATGTTTGTTGCGATGCTCGGTATTAATTTCCTGTCGCATTTCTCAAAGATGCTCATCCATGGCGTTAAAATGGGATTGACCTATCACAGGGACAAGGGAGCCTACTCCAAAAAATTTGAGCATCATAAACAACAATTTCTGGATAATCTCCGCATGTCGGTTGTCCTTGGTGTGTCCGGTGCAGCGGTGGGATTGTTATTGATGACGCCTGCTCTTCATCTGGCTACATTAAGCGCGGGACTCATCACAGCCATCAAGGTGACGGCATCGACTGTTGCCGGATTGAATGGTCTCTATACATGGCGAAATACGTATCAGCTTTACAAAATGCGAAAAGCACAAAAAGCAGCAGAAAAGGCAGCTGAAGCACCAGTAGCCGTTTCAGAGCTTTCTCCCTCCAACTCACCTGTGCCTGCACCGAAGCCTGAAATACGTCCTGAAGTT
>CAZMLV010000199.1:2065-3467 GCA_964567235.1 uncultured Chloroflexota bacterium
GACCCCCGCGCGCAATCGTTAAGAGACAAATTGCAGGTTTTGGATTGGTTTAAGGAATTGGTACTCAAGGGTCATGTCAATGTACGGTATAGTGATGGGACGTTCAAACCCCAGACAACCGTGGCAGGGCTTTTGGAGTATGTGGAGAAAAATTCAGGTTTGAAAGAGAAGAATATCTTTGGTTCATTCGCAAATAATAAAGGCGGCATGCAAAAAGTCGCTGCGCTGCTTAGCGAATATCTACACAATCCGAAGTATGACCCGAACACCGGGGATAAATTTACAGGTCCACATCCTCAAGTTGCTATTCCTTCAGATAGAGCAGAAGAGCTGCGACGAAGCAGGATATCGCTGCGAAGGAGCAGCGCCACCGCGGGTTAAAAAATGACCCCCGCCCGACAGAGGAGCCGCTCCCTTGCGGCTCCATCTCATTTCCACTAGACTTGAACTATATCCTCCTTTTTTGTTATCAGGCGAGTTAACATGACTGGCCAGCCACGTTCCTTCATGCGATGCGTTTCGTTCTGCACGGCGGAAAGTTATGACTTGCGTGAACTCAGCCAATCTTTCAAGCGTAAGGGTTACCTGACCCGGTTGTTGCGTGATGTGCTACATGTGACCAGCATCAAAAAATCCGCGGATATTTTTTTCTTCAGTCATGGATCGTTTGTGTGTTGGGGTTTTAACAAACGGCAGGAACAAAAATGGGTGGATTATGTGAAAGATTTTGCGCATAACCCATTAACTACCGTTGAAAGCGATCATTTCTGTTATCAGTTGGGTGAAGAAACGACCATTGATGCGCATGAACGGTTTCGAATTGACGTGATTACGCTGGATTCGGATAATGCGCAAATCAAACTGGCCATCTCATACGGACTCGCGCAAGCGATCAAGCTCGAAGCGTTTGAAGATGCGATTCAGCGTGCTGTGAAAAAAAATAGCAAATTGCCTGAAGAAATTGCCATTCGTGGTGTGGCGTCATTGTCGCGCAATGCATTATTCAAGCGCATGGGTGAAATCTTTTTGGCACGCAGTTCCATCAATTTAAACAGTGAATATCTGGACACGCCGGAATTTTTCTGGCGCAATCCCAATCTTGAACCGTTTTATGTCATGACCAAAAAATTTCTGGACATTCCCAGTCGTGTGATGTCGCTCAATCAGAAACTCGATGTGTTGCAGGATTTATTTGATATTTTGAATAGTCAGGTGGAACATCGCCATTCCAGTATGCTGGAAACGATTATTATTTTACTGATTTTGATTGAAATTATTATCAGCGTGTTTCAGTTTCATTTTTTTTAGAAGGCGAAAAAAGATCGTTTTTGATGGTGTTCTATTTACCGTTCCCCCCTTCCTTTCCTTCCCCCACAAAACGGGGGGAAGGGACCCACGGTAG
>CAZMLV010000200.1:0-3431 GCA_964567235.1 uncultured Chloroflexota bacterium
TCTCCCACTCGTCCCACAGGCGCGCCGATTCGAACGGCACGGCCTCCTCGAGCGCGCGAAAGCTGTTCAGGTTCTTGATCTCGCTCTGCGGCGGCCAGCGCGTTTCGCCGCCCTGCTCGAATCGGATGGAGACGTTCACGTCGAACCGCGCGCCGCCCTCCTCCAGCTTGAACTCCGCGACCCCCGCGTACACCAAGCGCTCGCGCAGGGCCTCGAGGTACGCGAGAGACTCGCCGACCGAACGGAGGTCAGGCTCGGACACGATCTCGAGCAACGGAGTGCCCGAGCGGTTGAAGTCGACGAGCGTCGCGCCGCCGGCGTGGATGAGGCTCCCGGTGTCCTCTTCGAGATGCGCGCGGCGGATCCCGATGCGCTTCGTCGGACCGGCGTCGTCCGGGATCTCGAGCCAGCCGTTCACCGAGAGCGGCAGGTCGAACTGCGAGATCTGGTAGCCCTTCGGCAGGTCGGGGTACATGTAGTTCTTGCGGTCGAACTTGGTGTGCGCCGGCGTCTCGCAGTGGAGCGCGATCCCGGCCGCGATCGAAAGCTCGATGGCCCGGCGGTTCGGGTACGGCAGCGCGCCGGGGAGTCCGAGGCAGACCTCGCAGGTGAGCGTGTTGGGCGGGGCGCCGAACCACTTCGCCGAGCAGCCGCAGAACATCTTCGAGCGCGTGTCGAGCTCGACGTGGCACTCGATGCCGATGATCGTCTCGTAGCGCATCGCCACGGTCACCGGAAGGTCGGGTCGGACGGCGCGGGCACCACCTCGGTGCCGTTGATGACGCGGCTCGTGTTCACGACCACTTTCGTCCCTTCCACTGAGACAAGATAGCGGTCGAAGGTCGGCGGCGGACCACCCGTCGCGTCATCGGCGCTGATGCCGAGGTCGTTCACGTTCGCGAGTCCGGCGGCACGGATGGCGATGAACGCACCGGCCCGGTACTGCACCAGGTAGAAGGCGTGATCCGCGTCGACCAGCGGCGCGGCGTACAGCCTCGCCGGAGCATTGACCGACGGCACGTCGGTCGCGGCGAGGACCACCCGCCCGCCGATCACATTGGCCGGGGGCGTCGCGAGCTCGACGGCGAGCGAGCTGTACGCCACGACCGCGACGAGGACCAGCGCGACGACGACGAACGCGGCGACGAGCAGGTACTGCTTCCAGACCGGCGTCGGGTCGAGCGACTCGGGGCCGGCCCACTGCTCGACGGGCTGGTCTTCGTAGCGGGTGCCCATCAGGCGCTCGCTTCGGCCGCGGGCTGCAGGGCGCGCTGCACGGCCGCGCGCGTCCCGCCGTCCCACTCGGCGACGGCATCGCGCAGCTCCGGCCGTCGCTTCAGCACGTTGCGCACCGCCGCGCTGACCGCGCGCGTGACGAATGGCCGCGTATCGCTTGCGAGGAACGAGAGGATCCCGAAGCCGCGCTCGGCCAGCTTCGCGCCCGATGCGCTCGTGAACACCGACGCGACGTTCCACCGGACGTTCTCGTCGGGATCGCGGGCCCAGCGTTCGAGCCGGGCGAAGGTCGCATCGGTGTAGGAGCGGAGCAGCTGGTCGCCGATCGCGAACGGCCCGAGGTTCCGCCGGACGTACTCGTCTGGGTCGGAGAGCGCCGGTTCGATGAGATCGAGGAGCGCGTCGGCACGTTCCGGATGCCTGCTGCGGGCGGCGTACTTGGCCGCGACGACCACCGCGCGGCGCAGCCGGGCGTCACCGGTCGCGATCCACGCCTGGGCGGGGCGAAGGTACTCGTCGAACGCGCGCTCGAGGCCGTCGCCCAGCAGTGACGCGGCGGCCTCGCGGACCTCCCAGTCCTCGTCGCGCGCGAGCCGGTGGATCGCGCGCTCGACGTCAGGGCGATCCGTCGTGACGAGCGGCCGAAGGATCACCGCGGCAAGCTCCTTGTCGACCCGGCGGGGATGCTGGAGGAGCCGGGTGGCCCAGTCGCGCCGGACGAGCGACGACGCGCTCTGGTCACGGACGATCGCCGCAGCCCGCGAGTACTCGGACTTCTTCACCCATCCGCGCTGGCCGGTCCGTCGCAGGATGTCCGACGCGGCGAGTGGGTCGCCCGCCGCGAGCGCCTTCTCGAAGGCGCGCTCCCAGTCGATCAGTGCCGCTGCCGTCCCACGAACCGCTCGATGCGGTCGCACGCGGCGTCGATCTTTTCCATCGATGCGGCGTAGCACGCGCGCACGTGGCCGACGCCGCGCTCGCCGAACGCGTTCCCCGGGACCACGACCACCTGCTCCTCCTTGAGGAGCCGCTCGCAGAACTGATCGTCGGACAGTCCGGTGGAGCTGACGTTGGGGAAGCAATAGAACGCGCCGCGCGGCTCGAAGCAGTGAAGGCCCATCGCGTTGAAGCGCTCATGCATCCGCCGGCGCCGCTTGTCGTACTCCGCGACCATCCGGTGGACCTCGGCCTCGCCGTTGCGCATCGCCTCGAGGGCGGCGTACTGCGCGGCGGTCGGCACGCACATCACGGTGTACTGATGGATCTTCATCATCTGCTCGATGATCTCCGCCGGCGCGCAGGCGTATCCGACGCGCCAGCCGGTCATCGCGTACGCCTTCGAGAAGCCGGCCAGGTAGATCGTCCGCTCCTTCATACCGGCCTCGTCGAGGATCGATCGGTGCTCGGTGCCGTAGACAAGGCGGTCGTAGATCTCATCCGAGTACACGAGCAGGTCGTGCTCCGTCGCCAGGGCCGCAATGCCACGGACGTCCTCCGCCTCGAGGACCGCGCCGGTCGGGTTGTTCGGGAAGCCGAGGAGGATCGCACGGGTGCGCGGCGTGATCGCCTTGCGCACGTCGTCAGCGAGCAGGCGGAAGCTGTTCGCCTCATCGGTCGGCACTGCGACCGGCACCCCGCCGGCGAGCACGATGCCCGGGACGTACGCGACGTACGACGGATCGGCGACGATGACCTCGTCGCCCTCGTTCAAGGTCGCGCGGAGCGCAAGGTCGACGGCCTCGGACACGCCGACCGAGACGAGGATCTCGCTCCGCGGGTCGTAGGTCACACCGCGCCGCTCCGTCGTGTGCGCGGCGATCGCTTCACGGAGAGCAAGGAGCCCATAGTTCGAGGTGTATTGGGTCTTGCCTTCCTTGATCGAGCGCACGGCCGCGTCGCGGAACGCGTCCGGTGTGACGAAGTCCGGCTCGCCGACGCCGAGCGAGATCACGCCCGGGATCCCTGCGGCGAGGTCGAAGAATCGCCGGATCCCGCTCGCGGGCAGCCGCGCCACCCTGGCGCTGGTGAGCGATCGCTTCGCGAGCGTCATGCGGCCCTCATCGGATGCTGCTGATGATGCTCCGTCGCGCCCTCGAATGCCGCCGCCACGCGGAACAGCGTCCGCTCCTGATAGGAGTTGGCGATGATCTGGAGGCCCACCGGCAGGCCCTCGGAGAGGCCGCAGGGCATCGACA
>CAZMLV010000201.1:0-3392 GCA_964567235.1 uncultured Chloroflexota bacterium
GACGGGATCTCGGGCTCGATCCCGTTCGAGACGACCCTCGCCGAGTGGCAGATGCTCAACCAGCCCGGCTTCACCAACGCGGACAACAAGCCGTTGGCCGAGAAGCTCGTCACCCTCAGTCGTGTGGACCTCATCACGTTCAAGTGATCGCGCGACTCACGCTCGGTCGGTCGCTCATCAGGCAAGACGAGCGCGCTGCACGATGATGTGCGGCGCGCTCGATTTTGACACCGGGACGATCCGTAACGCCCCACAGTGAACGTCTCGCCATGGCGTTCCCGATCACGTGGATGGGGTCCTTCGCGGCGCGGGCGTTCTCCTCCTTTGTCTCGCGATCGGCGCGACATTCGTCTGCACGCCTGCAGCTGGAGCGACCGTGGGCTTGTCCGGGTCTGGGTCGAGCGAGCTACCGAGCCCGCTTGGAGGGACACCCGATCCGCTGAACTGCACCGCCCGCGCGGTGCTTCCGAACCCGGTCGATAACGTGGTCACCGAGACCTGGGCGCCCGATTCCTCCGCGGTCGCGCTCGTGCGCACGGTGGCGATCCCGTCGACCAAGACGGTCGTGCACTACGAGGAAGAGGAGCGGGTCAGCATCCTGAACGTGGCCACCGGCGCGATCCGCGATCTCGGTCGCGGAAGCAAACCGTCGTGGTCGGCCTCCGGCGCGCTGCTCGCGTACTGGGACGATGACGGATCAGTCCACGTGGTCCTGGCCGGCAAGGTCGTCACACGGATCGACGCTTCGCAGCCGGGGCTCGGCTGGAGCGGTGATTCGCTCCTCTACTGGAAGGGCGATGAGATCCGCGCCTGGAGCTTGGCCGGGGTGAGCACGGTGGCGACGGTCGACGACGCGCTCGCGCCGACCTATCCCTACGACGACGCGTACTTCTCCGCCGATGGCACGCAGTTCACGATCACCCGCTACTCGTACGACGGCACGAGCCTGCGGTACGTCGGAACGACCGCGACCGGCGCGATGACCCCGATCGGCGACGGCAACACGACGTTCACCGAGTGGTCGCCGCGCGGCGCCACGCTGCTCCTCCGCTCGGCGAGCGCGCTCAGCCTGCGCGCCGCGGACGGGACCGTCCAGAACGCCTCGCTCTCGGAATTCCGCGGCACGGTCCACGGCTGGACCGCCGACGGGCACCTCTACGTCGGCACGATGGCGGCGACCGTTCCCGGCGGCAACGCGTTCGACCGGTTCCCGGTGTGGAGCGACCCCGCCGGCGCGATCGCGACGATCCCGAATCTGCTGGGCTCGCGAACGTTCAGCCCGGATGGCCACTGGTTCGCGGGCGCGAGCCGGACCGATCTCTACAGCACGCAGCTCGAGCTCTACCGCTGCGGCTCGGTGGCCGGCACGACCATCGACATCCGTGCCGACACCACAGCGCGCTCGCGCGCGCAGACGATCGCCACCGAAGGGAATCGGTTCGTGCGGCCGCTGGCCGGCGCGTTCACCCAGTTCCTGCAGGGCAGCCACACCGGCATCGACGTCGCGGCCCCGGTCGGAACGATCATCGTGGCGTCCGACGACGGCGTCGTCGATGCGGTCGGGTGGGTCCCGGTCGGTGGGTTCCGGGTCTGCGTGATGCACGGCGGCGGGCTCGAGAGCTGCGACTACCACACCTCGTTGCCGCTCGTCGCGATCGGCGATCACGTGGCCCGCGGCCAGCCCGTCGCGCTCATCGGCATGACCGGTCTCACGACGGGCCCGCACGCGCACTGGGAAGCGAAGCTCAACGGACGGATCGTCAACCCGCTCGACCAGTAGGCGTCCGCGCATCTCACTACCATTGACCTTGAGAAATGTCCCTTGAGCTGAGCCGCGCCCAGCGTGTCGTCGTCACCATCGGCGTCCTGATGGGGATGCTGCTGGCCAGCCTGGACTCGACCATCGTGGGTACCGCGCTCCCGCGGATCGCGGCCGAGCTGAACGGTCTCGCCGCTTACGCCTGGGTCGGCACGGCCTATCTCGTTGCGTCAGCGACGATGGTCCCGATCTCCGGCCGGCTGGGCGATCTGTTCGGACGGAAGGTCTTCATCATCGTGGGCATGGCCGGGTTCCTGGTTTCCTCGGCCCTCTGCGGCCTCAGCCAGACCATGCTCGAGCTCATCGTGTTCCGCGGCATCCAGGGTCTGTTCGGCGGGATCCTCATGTCGTCCGTGTTCGCGGTGGTCGCGGACATCTATCCGCCGAAGGTCCGGGCGAGGATGCAGGGCATCTTCAGCGGCACGTTCGCCCTCGCCGCGGTGATCGGCCCGACGCTCGGCGGCGTGCTGACCGACACGCTCGGCTGGCGCTGGGTCTTCTACATCAACCTGCCACTGGGCCTCGCCGCGCTCGCGGTGATCATCCGCGGGATGCCCGCGGTCCGCACGACCGCGTCACGCCGAGACATCGACGTGGTCGGGGCGATCACGCTGGCCGCGACCGTCGTCCCGCTGCTCACGGCGCTGTCGCTGAGCCGCGACCACGACTGGAGCTCGCCGCTCGTGCTCGGGCTGCTTGCGGTCGCCATGGTTGCGCTCGCGATCTTCGTCCGGATCGAGCGACGCGAGCGCCACCCGATCATCCCGTTCGGGTTGTTCCGCGTCCCCGCGTTCACCACGGCGATCATCGTGGGCTTCTTCAGCGCCGTCGGGATGTTCGGCGTGTCGCTGTTCGTGCCGCTCGTCTATCAGGGCGAGCTCGGGCTCAGCGCCTCGGCCTCGGGCAAGCTGGTCACGCCGATGATGCTCGGCATGCTCGTGGGCAGCGTCACGACGGGGCAGCTCATCAGCCGGCTCACCAGCTACCGGTTCATCGGGACCGCCGGCGTGGCGCTGCAGGCCGTCGGCATGTGGCTGCTGACCCAGGTCGCTCCGGGCAGTGCCGAGACCGACGTCGTCCGCGACATCGTGCTCATCGGCGTCGGGACCGGATTCGCGATGCCGCTCTACCAGAACGCGCTCATGAGCGCGGTGCCCGTCTCCGTGATCGGCGTGGCCTCCAGCCAGCTCCAGTTCTGGCGCCAGATGGGCGCCACCGCGAGTCTTGCGCTGCTCGGCACGATCCTCAGCCATCGCCTCGCGACCACCGGCGTCGGGGTCGACAGCGAGCTGGGCGGTGCAACCGTTCCGCTCGCGGCGCGCGCCGCCATCTCGGCAGCGCTGCACGATGCCTTCCTCGTCGCGACCGGGCTCATCCTCATCGCCCTCGTGGCCTCGCTGTTCATGCGCGACGTCCCGCTGCGCGGCCACTCGGCGCGCGAGGACGCCCGGGCGCCCGTGAGCTCCTTCGCCGACTGAATCCCGCTAGCTCAGGCCATCCAGCGCGCCGGCGCGGCGAGCCCGCTCCTGCGCGTCGATCCAGGTCTTCTCGATCACGAACGGCTGCCACAGGC
>CAZMLV010000202.1:0-3383 GCA_964567235.1 uncultured Chloroflexota bacterium
CCGGTGGTCTTCTGCTTCCGTTGGCCTTTGCTCATGGCTCTCCACTTTCTTCTCACCCTGCCCTGCGGACGCGTCCGCCGGAGGCGCTGCTTTCGTGAACAGACGGAGCTGCAGGGCGCGCGTTGGCGGCGCGATGAGCTCGGTCACGAGCCATTGTCCTATGACCGCGAGGTCGGCGTCAGCGGCCAGCTGCAGCTTGACCCGGGACTGCTCCACCCACCGGCGCACGGAGCGGGGGTCCGCGCCGAGCGTGCGGGCAATCTCCGCGAACGGCCGCTCCAGGATGTCGTGGAGGATGAAGGCCGCGAGATCGGCGCCGCGCAACGCGTGGCGGCCGACCAGGTCACGCAGACCCGCGCCGAAGAGCTTGCCGTCCGCGATCGCCCTGCGGATCGCGCTCGCCGGCTCGCCGTCGAGCTCGGCCACCCGGAGGAGCGCCGCGACCTCAGCTTCCGGGAGCTGGCGTGCCGCGCCGAGGCTCCCGAGGAATCGCTGCACGACCGCGTCCGGTGCCTGATCGCTCGTGGTCTTCGTCACGCGCGCGATCGCGTCGCCGAGCGCCTGCCGCAGCGCGGCGAGATCCGTGAACCGGACGACGTCGACGACCGCCGGCGAGCCGAGCAGGATGCGCGACACCGTGCGGTCGCGCTCGGCCACGAGGATGACCGGGATCCCACGTTCGCGCGCGATCTCGACCTCGATGCCCACTCCGAACGACGGGGTCCCGGCATACGCGATGACGAGCCCGCTTCGGCCGACGCGCGCCCGATCGATCTCGTACACGCTCCGGGGATCGAGGTCTGGCGCGGCCACCGGGTCGGTCGACTGGTGCGGAAGGTACGGTCGGAGACCGCACTCGGTGACGATCTCCGCGAGCAGCTCGTAGAACACGCGCGCCCGCGCGCCATCCGCGATCGCCGTGAGCGCGCCCGAGATGTACACCTCGTCCATGGGACCGCCAATGATGCGTTGGCCGTCAAGAGTGGGGTACCGTTCCCGCGATGCCTGACCTGCAGCTCGTCCAGTACCTGAAGCGCGTCCCGCTCTTCGCGAAGCTCTCCGATCCGGAGCTCGCCGGGCTCGCGGAGCGCATGCGGCAGAAGGCGTTCAAGCGCGGCGACACGATCTTCCGGAAGGATGATCCGGGCCAGCACTTCTATGTGGTGCTCGAGGGCGCGGTGAAGATCGCGCTGCCCGGCGAGTTCGGCCAGGAGGCACTCGTCGCGCTCCTTCGGGGCGGCGAGTTCTTCGGCGAGCTCGCGCTGTTCGACCGCAGCCCCCGGTCGGCGACGGCCACGGCGCTCGAGGACACGCGCTGCGCGCTGCTCGCCGGGGAGGACTTCCTGTCCTTCGTGGAAGCTCATCCCGCGGCCACGAAGGTCGTGTTCGAGGCCCTCGCGAAGACGGTCCGCCGGCTGTCGGACCGGGTCGAGGACCTCATCTTCCTGGACGTCCCGAGCCGGGTGGCCAAATATCTGCTGGACCTCGCTCAGGCGAACGGGGCGAGCGGGTCGGGAGAGCTGGAGCTGACGTTGACGCAGGACGAGCTGGCGGCGTTCACCGGCGCTTCGCGCGTCTCGGTGAACCGCGTCCTGGGCGATCTCGAGCGCCGCGATCTCATCAGCATCCGACGCCGGAAGATCGCGATCCGCGACCCTGAGAAGCTCGCGAAAGAGATCCGGGTCTAGTGGCCGGTCGTGCGCGGCGGCAGCTCGTGCTCGTGGTCGAGGACGATCCGGACCTCGGCGACACGATCGTGACCTTTCTCAAAGAAGAGGGCCTCGATGCGAAGCTCGCGCGCGACGGCGATCAGGCGATGCGCCTGCTCGATCAGCTGCATCCGTCGGCGATGATCCTCGACCTCATGATGCCGCGCCGCGACGGCTTCAGTGTGCTCCGCGAGCTCCGCGCCGACGGCCGCATCGGGAACCTGCCGGTGATCGTCGTCACGGCGATCTTCGGCCTCTCCGAGCGCCTCTACGCCACCGAGCTCGGCGCCGCGGACTACGTCACGAAGCCGTGTGAGCTCGATGAGCTCCTCGAGCGCGTCCGCAACGTCCTCGCGTCGCGGACCGAGGAGCCCACCCCCCATACGGCCTGAGCCCTAGGCGACCGTGGTGAGCTGGCTGGTGCAGTACGCACAACGGGTCGCGGCCTTGGCGATCGTCATCCCACAGTACGGACACTCGCGCTCCGGCGGGCTCGGCTTGATGAGGGCCTTCGCGATGAGGAACACCACGAACGCGACGATGATGAACGCGATCACGGTGTTGATGAAGATGCCGTAGTTGATCGTCGCCGCGCCGGCCTTCTGCGCATCGGCGAGCGAGGCGTAGCTCCCGCCCGAGAGGTTGATGTACAGGTTCGAGAAATCGACCTTGCCGAGGAGCATCCCGACCGGCGGCATGATCACGTCCTTCACCAGCGATGACACCACCGCCGCGAAGGCGACGCCGAGGATGAACGCGATCGCGAGGACCAGGACATTTGTCTTGATGAGGAAGGCGCGGAACTCCGTCAACATGGCCGACTACTTCTCCTTTGGATTTGCGGGTTTCCGCACGAGCACGGCGCATGCCTGTGTGCTTACCGTTACATGCGGCGCACCCGGCTCGGACACCCGTTGACCCCCGGCACTCACGCTGGTAGGCTTCTTAGCACTCTCGAGGGGAGAGTGCTAATTGGCTGAAATCAACCAGGAACGCGTGAGCTTGCCCGAGCTGGCCGACCGCCAGCGCGACATCCTGCGCGCCGTCATCCGCGAGTTCATCACCACCGCGCAGCCGGTCGCCTCCGGCTCGCTCGTCCGGCGCTATGCGCTGCCGGTGTCGTCGGCGACCGTGCGGAGCGAGCTTGCCGAGCTCGAGGATCTCGGTCTGCTCACGCATCCGCACACCTCGGCCGGGCGCGTGCCGACCGATCTCGGGTACCGCTACTTCATCGAGAGTCTGATGCCCGACACCGCGCTCCAGCCTGAGGAGCAGCTCACCGTGAGCCACCAGTTCCAGCAGGCCCAGCAGGACAGCGCGCAGTGGCTGCGCCTCGCGGCGTCCACCCTCGCGCGACTGACTGCCGAGGCCTCGATCGTGACGCAACCCGCCGGGACGAAGAGCGTGCTCAAGCACATCGACGCCGTCCCGATCCACGAGCGGCGCGCGCTCATCGTCGCCGTCCTTGAAGGCGGCGCGGTCCGCCAGCAGCTGCTCGACCTCGAGCAGCCCGCGACGGCGGACGAGCTGCGGTCGCTCGGTCAGCGGCTCACCGACACGATGCATGGCGCCGACGCGGCAACGTTGGCGAAGGCGGTCGAGCTCGAGCATGGCGCAGCGCGCCAGATCCTCCGCGCGCTGTCGCGGCTGCTTGCGGAGACCGAGAGCGCGCGG
>CAZMLV010000203.1:0-3369 GCA_964567235.1 uncultured Chloroflexota bacterium
GGGATCAGCCACTCGGTCCACATCTTGTCGACGGTCGCCTGGAAGTGCTCGACGTCCTCGTCGGCGAAGTGGGCGAACCGGCCCTGCCGCTTGAGGTACTCGTAGACCGGCTTGCGCTTCTTGCGGCCCTCGGCGATCTGCCGGGTGGGGCCGGTGAGGTTGCACACGCCGTCGATGACCTCGTACAGCGGCCAGATGCCGGTCTCCACCGCGAGGTGGCCGAGCTCCTGGCTGTACTGCGGGTGGTAGTCCCAGCCCTTCGGGCACGGGTCGAGTGTGTGGACGAACGTCGGCCCGCCGAGCTCGAGGGCCTTGCGGATCTTGTTCATGAGGTCCACGGCGTACGCGGCGCACCCGGCAGCGATGTAGCGCGACTCCGGGTGGCCGGCGGCCATCATGCCAGGCATGTTCTTCTTCCAGCGCGTGTGCATGAGCCGCTTCGCGCTACCGGACGGCGAGAACGTGGTGACGGCGCCGTACGGCGTCTGGCTCGACAGCTGGATGTCGGTGTTCGCGTACGACTCGTTGTCGTACAGGAGGATGAGCGAGTTGTAGTCCTTGTGCGTCAGCGTGGCACTGATCGCGCCGATGCCCATGTCGGCGCCGCCGCCGTCGCCGCAGAACGCGATCACGTTGATCTTCTCGTCCTTGATCTTGCCCTTGCGCATAAGGACCTTGAGCCCGGCGGCGGTGCCGAGCGCTGCGGAGCCGGATGCGCCGAGCTGGGTGTGCATCCACGGCACGACCCAGGGCGTCGTGTAGTAGGTCGTGTTCGCGACGTACATGCAGCCCGTCGAGCCGAGCACGATCGTGCGCGGCCCTGAGGCCTTCACCATGTGGCGCATCACCAGGGCGGACTCGCAGCCCTGGCAGGTGCGGTGGCCGGACACGAAGAGCTCGTCGTACGGGACGTCCTTGACGCCCTTGATCTGAGGGAGGGTGCCGGTGCCGTGGGTTTCGACTGCCATCTTCGTCTCTCCTAATTCCGCACGCCGATCCAGTGAGTGATGTCACCGGACGCAAGGCCGCCACTCGCCGCGGCGGTGAGCTTGTCGAACATCTCGCGGGCCATCGGCTGCTCGATCTCGCGGCCCCCGAGGGCCGCGATGAAGCCGACGATCGTCGGGCGCTTCTCCACCGAGTACATCGCCGACCGGATCTCGTTGTACAGCACGCCGCCGTAGAAGGGCGAGCCGAAGCTGTAGTCGCGGTCGATGACCCCGACGGCCTTGAATCGGCTCAGGCTCTTCACGACGTCCGCCGTGGCGAATGGCCGGAACCACTTGAGCCGGACGAGGCCGACCTTGTGGCCCTCCTTCCGGAGCTTGCGGATGGCGACCTTCATCGGCAGCGACAGGGTGCCTTGCCCGATGAACACGACCTCGGCGTCGTCGGTCATGTACTCGTCGAGGTAGGGGTTCTCGCCGCCCCGGCCGAACAGCCGCTTGAAGTCGGCGTGCGCCTCGGCGATGACCTCGAGGGCCTTGCGCATCGCCTGGTCGTTCTGCATCCGGATCTCCATGAGCCAGTCCTGGTCGACCTGCGGCGCGATGGTGATCGGGTTGTCGGGGTGCAGGAGCCGGTCGCCGAGGTCGAACTTCGGCAGGAACGAGTTCACCGCCGACTGGGTCGGGATCTTCACGATCTGCTGGGAGTGGGTGAGGAACGCGCCGTCCAGCCCGATCGCGACGGGAAGCGACACGCGCTTGTCCTCGCCGACCCGCCACGCGGTGAGGGCGAAGTCCAGCGACTCCTGCGCGGTCTCGGCCCAGCAGAGGAGCCAGCCGAGGTCCCGAACGGCGAGCGCGTCGTTGTGCTCGCAGCCGAATGCGCCCGGGTCGTCGAGGGCGCGGTTCCCGCAGATGGCCACGACCGGGAGGCGGAGGCCCGCGGTCACCGCGATGGCCTCCATCGCGTAGAACCAGCCGACCCCCGAGGAGCCGACGAACACCCGCGAGCCCACGGCGCAGGCGTGCTTCACGATCTCGAACTGGCTGTGCTCGCCGTCGGCGACGATGTACTCGACGTCCATCTTGCCGTTCGCGATGAGCTTGGCCGCGGCCTGCATCACCCCGTCGTAGGGACGGATCGGGTATGCGGCCATGACGTCGACGTCGGCGAGGCGGATGGCCTCGGCGATCGCCTCACACCCGGTCGCGAGCTGCTCGGTCTCGACGTCGCTGGGCTGCTTCTCTCGTACCTCAACTGCCATGGCTAGTCCTCACCTCCAGCGGTCGTGGGGTTCGCTCCGGGTGCGGCGTTCTCGGCGCGGCTCGACGCGAGGGCGACCTTCTTCGGGTCGGCCGACACGCCGCTCTTCTGCTCGAACCAGCGGTTGTACGCGTCGTGGTCGGTCTTCCAGAGCTGCCACTTGTCGTCGTTGTCCTCGAACTTCAGCTCGTCGACCATGACGATGCAGTCCTTCACCGGGCAGACCTGGGCGCAGATGCCGCACCCGATGCAGGCTTCGTACACGACCTCGTAGTGGCCCTCGGGCGTGACCTCGAAGCATTCGTCGGGACAGTCGAGCCAGCACATCGTGCACTTGATGCACGTGTCGAAGTTCACGACCGGGCGAAGCGTGCGGGCGCCGTACTTCTTGTAGTACGGGTTGCGCTCGCCGGGCTTGCGTGCGTCGACGATCACCCCTGGCCGCATCGTGGTCCAGCCGGGCTTGTCGAACTGCAGGACCTCATGTCCGCTCGTTCCCTCGCCGACCTTCACCTGCCGCAGCTGCGTGCGCTCGTAGCCATCCTGGGCGGACGCGACGGCGCTGCCGTCCTTCGTCTGCTCCTGGATGAGCGCCTTCACGTCCTCGATCCGCACCCACTGCGGGACGACCTTCGCGAGCGCGCCGAGGACGCGGTAGTCGGTGTGATCGTCCTTGAAGACCCAGAGGCCGGCGAACGACGCGAGCCCGGGCACGATGCCCATGAGGTACGGGCGCTCGGCGGTGTCGGTCTGCGCGAGCACCTCGTCGGGCGTCTTGTCCGACGTGACGAGCACGGCGCCGCCCTCGTGGACCGGTTTCCAGATCGGCTGACGGCCGTACCAGGCCCACGACTCGACGCCCTTGACGAGCGTGTCGTCGACCGCGACGGCGATGTCCACGACGCTCGGCTCGTACTTCGCCATCGACGCCTCGAGCTCGAGGTCGTTGATCGCGACGACCGCGAAGTACTTCGCCGGCACGCCGTTGCGCTCGGGCGAGTCGCCGTACCGGCCGAACGCCGTTCCGGTGTAGCCGCGCTTGCGCGCGGCGAGGACCACGGAGCGGCAGATGCGCTGGGCGAGGGTCTTCTGGAAGATGCCGCGATAGACGATCTCGATGGTGATCCCGGTGGGATCCGTCTTGACGGTGTCGCTCAT
>CAZMLV010000204.1:0-3354 GCA_964567235.1 uncultured Chloroflexota bacterium
TGCGGATGCGCGTTCGCCTCGGTCGGCCGGCCGTGCGTCGCCCACCGGGTGTGGCCGATGCCCGTATCGCCTTCCGCCGGCCGTTGCGCGACGACGGCGGCGAGGTTGTCGAGCTTGCCCTCGGCGCGGCGCACCTCGAGCGTGTGGTCACGCTCGACCGCGACGCCCGCGGAGTCGTAGCCGCGGTACTCGAGGCGGCGTAGTCCGCTCATCAGCAGCGGAAGCGCCTCGCGCGGCCCGGTGTAGCCGACGATCCCGCACACGGGCTAGGCCAGTGCCTCCGTCGCCTCGGCGGCGAGCGCCTCGACGATGCGCTTCGCGACCGCGTCGTCGCGCGCTTCGACGGTGATGCGGAGCACCGGCTCCGTGCCCGACGCCCGCACGACGAGCCGCCCGGCGGAGCCGAGCTCGGTCTCGGCCCTGCGAACCGCGGTCGCGAAGGGCGTGACTTCCTTCCACTCGCGCCGCCGCGGCGCCTTCACGTTCCTGGTGATCTGCGGCCAGTGCTCGATCTCGCTCGCCAGCTCGGCGAGCGGCCGCCGCTCGAAGCGCATGAGCGTGAGCACCTCGAGCCCGGTCAGGATCCCATCTCCGGTCGTCGCGAACTCGCGGAAGATCACGTGGCCCGACGGCTCCCCGCCGA
Organism: uncultured Chloroflexota bacterium; assembly: GCA_964567235.1. Taxonomy (GTDB): domain Bacteria; phylum Chloroflexota; class Limnocylindria; order P2-11E; family P2-11E; genus UBA4735. Next base: position 644 of record CAZMLV010000204.1, read on the forward strand.
ACTGGGCCTTCCGCCTGTCGAGCTCCTCCCAGACGTAGCGGTCGCCGACCTGGGTACGGACGAGGCCGATGCCGTCGCGGGCGAGCGTCGCCTCGAGCCCGCCGTTCGTCATGACCGTGCCGACGACCAGCTTCGGGTCCAGCTTCCCGTGCTTCGCGAAGTGGCGGGCCGCGAGTGCCAGGACGAAGTCTCCGTCGAGCACGTTGCCGCCGTCGTCGACGGTCATGACCCGGTCCCCGTCGCCGTCGAAGGCGAAGCCTACGTCGGCCTTGTGCTCGACGACCGCCTTCTGGAGCGCCGCGGGCGCCGTCGCGCCGCAGCCGAGGTTGATGTTCGCGCCGTCTGGGGTGTCGAACAGCGTCAGGACGTCCGCGCCGGCGCGTGCGAAGACCGCGGGCGCCACGCGATACGTCGCGCCGTTCGCGCAGTCGAGGACGACGCGCAGCCCGTCGAGCTCGGGCGCGAGCGCGCCGAGAAAGTCCTCGTACTTCTTGACCAGACCCCGCACGTCACCGACGAGGCCGATGCCGCCTTCCGTCGGCCGCGGGAGGTTCGCGTCATCGGCCATCGCTGCCTCGATCTGGTCCTCGGTCGCGTCGGGGAGCTTCAGTCCGGCGTGATCGAAGAACTTGATGCCGTTGTCGGGAGCAGGGTTGTGCGACGCGCTGATGACCGCTCCGACGTCGACATCCTCCGTGCGCGCGAGGTACGCGAGCCCAGGCGTCGGGATGTGACCGGTGAGGCGCACGTCCATCCCCACCGAGCAGAGCCCAGCGGCGAGCGCGCTCTCGAGCATCCGCCCCGAGCGTCGCGTGTCGCGGCCGATGATCACCGAGTGACCTGGCCCGCCCAGTACGTGGCCAGCGGCACGCCCGAGCCGTAGGGCCAGCTCCGGCGTGAGGTCGGCATTCGCGACCCCCCGAACGCCGTCGGTGCCAAACAAGCGGGTCATGAGCGAGCCACGGCTTCGCCGGGGCGAGCGAATACCGACCGCCCGGGGCACTTCCGGGCGCAGCCCGGAACTAGACCAAGTCGAGTCACTTCGCCCTCATCGTGAGGGTGACCCGGGTCGGTTGCAGCGAAAAGACGGTGACACCTGCCGGAACCTTCAGCACGACGTCGGCCTGATAGGTGCCGGTGCCCTTTCCGGACGCGTCGACCGTCGCAGTGACGTCGGTCGCCGCGAGCGCGGCGAGGACCGCCGACGGACCCAAGAGGACGACGCTCACCGTCGACGGATCGATCTCGGCGACCAAGCCGGCGGCGACGCCGGTCGCCTGGACGGCCACGAGCGGGAACGGCCGGGTCCCCGACAGGGCGACCACGGTCACCCCGACCGTCGCGTCCGTCGGCTGGAGCAAGGACACGCCGTCGGGCAGCAGCAGCGGCACGCGGAACGAGCGGTTCGCGGTGAGGCCGCTCACGTCGATCGCGGCCGTATCGATGCGATCGACAGCCACCAGCTTGTCGGGCGCGCCCTGGATCTGGACCGCGATCGGGTCCGTGGTGACCCGCGAGATCCAGTACCCGGCCGCGACAGCGCCGTGCAGCGACCAGAGCACCGGCACCGTGCGGGTGCTCGTGGTCGAAAGGACCGGGACGTTCACCTGCACGCTCGGCGGGTCCGATTGCACGCCGTCCACCGGGTTCCCGCTCGCATCCACCGCGACCGCGTCCGCGCTCGCGGAGATGTCGATCGGCGTGTCACCGAACCGTAGGGTCGCGTAGACCGCCGCGACGCTCGCGACCAGGCTCTGCGCGCCGGTGATCTTCACCTCGGCGCTCGACAGCGCCGCCGCACCCGGCTGGAACCCGGCGGGCGGATCGTTCGCGAATCGCACCTGGACGTTGAGGGAGCGGGAGACGATCTTCTCGATCCGCACGGGCACCGTCGGCGGGTCGGTCTCGGCGACGATGTTCTGATCCGCGAGCGGGACCCGCAGCGCGACGTCCTGCACGTCGTTCCGCCCGAGATCGGCCTGACCGAGGTCGGGGACGGGATGGATGTCGGTCTGCGCCAGCTTCGCGATGGCCGGCTGCGGGCCGTGGAGCGTCACGGCCACGTCGCCGAGCGTCCCGCGGAGCACGTACCCCGCCGGCACCTCGGCCGGCCGCTCGACCGGCACGCGGAACGTGACGACGGCCTGTTGCGTCGACTCGGCCACCGCGACGAACGCGAGCACGGAGATAGCGAGCGCGGCGGCCTTCAGCGGGAAGTCCCGCACCACCAGGCTGCGGAGGTCGATGCGGCGAAGCCCCGTCCGCCGGGTGGCGTAGCCGGGAGCGCGCACCGGCTAGGACGCCTTGCTGCGGAACGGCAGCGGCTGGATCCGGCTGCGGAGGAGCGAGCTCAGCACTCGGCGCAGGCGCTCCTCGTCGAGGCCGCCGATGATCCGGCCGCTGCTCGCGATCGAGATCGCCTGCGTTTCCTCGGACACGACGATGACGATGGCGTCGGTCTGCGAGCTGATCGAGAGCGCCGCACGATGGCGCATCCCGTAGCGGTGCGACGCGCGGTCCTGGGTGTCCTCGAGCGGCAGGAGGCACGCGGCGGCAAGGATCTGGGGCCCGCGGACGATCACCGCGCCGTCGTGCAGCGGCGACCGGACCATGAAGATCGACGCGAGCAGCTCCGCCGACAGCCGCCCGTTCACGGGGACGCCCGTCTCGGTGTAGTCCTGCAACCCGGTCCCGCGCTCGATGACGATGAG
>CAZMLV010000205.1:0-3334 GCA_964567235.1 uncultured Chloroflexota bacterium
GTGACGATCCACACCCAGGACCAGGCGCTGGCGGACTCCGTCGAGCTCGGCCTGCGCGAGCACGCCCAGCTGTCGGTGGACCGCGGCATCCACCGCCGCGACGCGACCGTCCCCCACATCGTCCTCGTTGACCTTGACGGCGCCCACTCGATCGAGACCCTCCGCTCGTACACCCAGGGAGCGGCACCCGTCCCGACGATCGCGCTGACCCGGACGGCCGAGCTCCAGCCCCGGCTCGCCGCCTACGCGAACGGCGCCGACGATGTCATCGCGATCCCGGTCACCGAGGCCGAGCTCGCGGCACGGATCCGCGCGCTGCTCCGGCGCGCGTACGGGACGCGCCTTTCGTTCGTGCCCACGGTCAAGGTCGGGGATCTCGAGATCGACGTCATGGAGAATCGCGTGCGCTGCGGCGCCGCGGTCCCCGAGCTCACGAACACCGAGCAGGCGATCCTGTTCGTGCTCGCCTCGCATGCCGGTCACACGGTGAGCCGCGAGATGATCCGCCGAAGCGTGTGGGGCGCCTCCAAGGCCCCGCCCAGCAACATCGTCGATCGACACGTCCGCTCGCTGCGCTCGAAGCTCGGCGACTCGTGGCGCACACCCCGGTACATCGCGACGGTGCGCCAGGGCGGGTATCGGCTGGTGGCGGCATGAACGGTGACGCGCTGAAGCTGGTCAAGTTCGTCTGCGTCGCGACGAGCCACGCCGGTGGCCGGAGCGACTCGGCGCTCACGATCCATCAGGGGATGTGGGCGTTCTGCCCGATGGGCGCCGACCAGAAGGATCACGACTGGCAGCCAAGCGATGGGCTGCCCCTCGCCGACGCGATGCGGTTCATTCCGCGCGAGGCGCCCGAACCGGCGCGCAACGCGTCGGCGCGCTCTTCAAAGCGAGCTGCTGCATCGGCTCCGTCGGTCCGAGGGAGAGCGCGTCCCCGCTGACCGGGCGTCATCCGACCGGTAGACGTTCGGCCGTCGCGGCGTAACGTGATCGATCGGGGAGGCGGAACGTGGCAGGTCCGCTGATCGAGTTCATCTGCGTCACCGCGGCGCACAAGCCGGATCACAGTGGCGAGCATGCCAGCACCGTGACCGTGCACGAGGGTCGTTGGGCGTACTGCGACTCACCGGCGGAAGCCGGCCACGAGTGGGTCGCGAGCGGCGGCATCCCGCTGGAGCTGCTGCGGCATCACCTTCGAACGCCTGAGCCGGCGACCCGGTCCGCTTAGCAGCCTGACCCCGCGTCGCCCATTCTTGTCATTGCGGTAACGGAAAGGTCCGAAGCGCAACGGGTGAGCGACAGAACAGGCTGTTGCCCTCCCTGGGGCACGCCGACTGCGGCCACCTTCCCCGGGCAGGGAGGATCCGTGAAGGACAAGATCCGCGAGCGCCGCGGCCTTCCCGAGCGCGTGCTCGTCGTCGAGGACGACGCCGACACGCGCCGAATGCTGGTGTCCGCCATCGCCGACGAGGGCTACGAGCCGATCCCGGCGCTGGACGGCCAGCACGCACTCCGTACGGCGCTTGCGGTCGAGCCGAGCGCGATCGTGCTCGACCTGATGCTTCCGGAAGCGAGCGGCGAAGAGTTCGCGCGTGCGTACCACAAGCAGAGCCGAGCGGACGCTCCGATCGTCGTCGTGAGCGCGAAGCATGATGCGGCGCGCATCGGGAAGGCGATCGGCGCGGCTGCCGTCCTGCCGAAGCCGCTCGACATCGCGGACTTCGCGGCGAAGCTCCGATCGACGATCCGCGCGAGCCACAGGAGCCACGGGGCGGCGCCGGCCTAGATCGCGAGCTCCATCCCTTCGCGTGCCACGATCACCTCGAGGCCCGGGCCCTCCTCATCTGCGGAGTGCTGGGCCTCGATGCCGATGCGATCGAGTGCGTCGTCGGTGCGATCCGGATCGTGGTGGTAGAGGATCAGCCGCTTCGCCTTCGCGCGCTTGGCCACATCGAGCGCGGCGGCAACGGTGGAGTGGCCCCAGCCGGCCTTGAAGTCACGGTCGAGGTATTGGCCGTCGTGGATGAGAGCGTCGGCGTTCCTCGCGAGCTCGATGACCGGATTGGTCTGCCCGCTGAACGGGTCCTCCGTGTCGGTCGCGTAGACCAGCGAACGACCGTCGGCTTCGATGCGGTACGCGAGCGCGGGTGCCGGATGGAAGATCGTCGCCGCGGACACCTGATAGCCGCCCACGTTGCGCTTCGAGCCGCTCTCGACTTCGTGCACCTCGAGCTGCACCGGCAGGCCGTCGAGATCGACGGGGAAGAACGGATCGTCCATCCCGAGCCCGAGCAGCTCCCTCAGCGGCCGGTGCTGGATCGGGCCGTAGAGGCGGAGCGTGCTCTTCGGGTCGAAGGCCGGCCGGAAGAACGGGATCCCCTGGATGTGATCCCAGTGCAGGTGCGACAGCAGGAGGTCCACCGTCAGCGGCGACGTGCCGTTGAGCTGCAGCCCGAGCTCGCGCAGGCCGGTGCCGGCGTCGAGCACCAGCAGGTGCCCCGCGAGGTCGCGCACCTCGACGCAGGCTGTGTTGCCGCCGTAGCGGACGGTGCGCTGGCCCGGCGTCGGGATCGATCCGCGGGTGCCCCAGAACCGGATCTTCACGAGTGCACCGCCGGGACCTTGCGGGGTTTGCGATCGCGCTCGGACAGACCGCTCGCGGCCTCGGCGAGGCTGCCCATCCCTTCGTCACCGGCCTTCGGCCAGGTGTCCTTCAGCTGATCGATGGCCCGCTCGAGCTCGGGCAGCGCCCGATGGACGGCCGCCATGATCGCCGGGTCGAGGTGGTCACCGGCCATCCCATCCATCAGCTCGAGCGTCCGCTCGATCGAGTACGCCGGCTTGTAGTACCGGGGCGCGGTGAGGGCATCGAACACGTCGGCCGCGGCGACGATGCGCGCGCCGACCAGGATCTCGCTGCCGCGGAGGCCCTTCGGATAACCCGTGCCATCCATCCGCTCGTGGTGCTGCGCCGCGATCTCAGGGACCTCACGCATGTCCGGAGGGAAATCGAGGTAGCCGAGGAACTCCGCGGTCTTCTCCGCGTGGGCCTTCATGTACGCGAACTCAGCCTCGTCGAGCTTGCCCGGCTTCTGCAGGAAGCGGTCGCGCACGGCGATCTTCCCGTAATCGTGCAACAGCGCCGCTGCCTGCAGGCGCTCGAGGTCCTCGGCTGAGAGCCCGGCCTCGGCGCCGATCACCGCGGCGTATTGGGTCACGCGTTTGCTGTGACCGGCGGTCTGCTGGTCCCGGGCGTCCACCGTCGTCGCGAGCGTCTCGATGAGCGACAGCCAGAGCCGCTTCTGCGCCGTGACGAGCTGCGCGTTCTCGA
>CAZMLV010000206.1:0-3328 GCA_964567235.1 uncultured Chloroflexota bacterium
GGCTCAGCGCCTTCGCGGCGTCGGCCGCGGAGTTCACGACGATCCCGGCGGGGAACAGCACGTGCCCCGCGACGACGATCATGAAGAGCGCGTTCACCCCCGTGAGCACCGACCCGAGGAGCACGTCGAGCCGCGCGTAGCTGTACTGCTCGGCGTCGACGCCTTTGTCCACGATCGAGGCCTGGATGTAGAACTGCATGTACGGCGTGATCGTCGTGCCGACGAGCGCGAGCGCCGCGATGAGCGCGGCCTGCTCGAGCGGCAGGCTTGGGATGACCAGTCCGCGAGCCACCGCACCCCAGTCCGGATTCGCGATCACGGCAGTGATCGGGTACGCCACGAACGCGAGGATCACGACGAAGAGCGCCCGCTCGACGACCTTGTAGCTGAAGAAGACGACGAGCACCCAGATCGCGACGCCCGCGATCGGCACCGACAGCGTCGACGGCACGCCGATCAGCGCGAGGCTTGCGGCGATGCCGGCGTACTCGGCGGCGACGTTCGTGCCGTTCGCGACGAGCAGCGCGAGCATTGCGACGATCGTCCAGCGCACGCCGTACTTCTCGCGGATGAGATCGGACAATCCCTTTCCGGTGACGGCGCCCATCCGCGCGCACATCTCCTGGATCACGACGAGCCCGGCCGTCGACAGGAGCAGGAGCCAGAGCATCGCGTACCCGTAGCGCGCGCCGACGGAGGTGTAGGTCGTGACGCCGCCGGCGTCGTTGCCGGCGAACCCGGTGATGAGGCCGGGGCCCATGACCGCGAGGAACGCGGCGAATGCGGCTTTGCGTGGAACGCGGCGGCGGACGGCGCGGAGGGTCTGACGGGGGCGGCTCGCGACCGTCATCGCGCGATGGACCGGAGCGACCTCTTCTTCCAACCGCGCGGCATCATGAGCTCGACGACGTCATCGACGGTTACTGTGCCCAGGAGCTTCCGGCGCGCGTCGACCACCGGCAGCGCGAGCAGGTCGTACTTCGCGATGAGCGCGGCGACCTCCTCCTTCGGCGTCTCGGCCAGGACGCGCAGCACGTTCGGGTTCATCACGGTGGTGAGCGGCGTGTCGGGCTGGGCGACGACGAGGTCGCGCAGCGAGACGTTCCCGTCGAGCTTCCCTTCGCTGTCGACCACGTAGAGGTAGTACACGAGCGCGGGGTCGGGCTGCAGCTCGCGCAGCCGGTCGATCGCCTGACCCGTGGTGAGGCCGCGCGGCAACGCGAGGAAGTCCGTGGTCATGATGCCGCCCGCTGAGTCCTCGGGGTAGGCGAGGAGCTCCTCGACGTCCGCGCCCTCTTCCTCGTCCATGAGCTCGATGAGCTCTTCGCGCGTCTCCTCGGGCAGGTCCTGCAGGAGGTCGGCGGCCTCGTCGGGATCCATCTCCTCGAGGATGTCGGCGGCGCGCTCCCCGTCGAGGTCGCCCATGATCGCGGCCTGCATCTCGGGCTCGACCTCGCCGAGCGTCTCCGCGGCGGTCTCGACATCGAGCTGATCGAACACCGCGAGACGCTCGTCCGCGGTCATCTCCTCGACGATGTCGGCGATGTCCGCGGGGTGGAGGAGCGCGAGCTTCGCGTGGGGGAGGGTGAGCCGCACGTTCTGCTGCCGCGACTCGAGCGGCTCCACGAGGTGCCACGGGATGATCCCGCGCGGGAGCTTGCGGCCGAGCAGCCCGGCGACGCGCTCGGCGGCATGCTCCCCGCCGACCTGGCGGAGGATCCCGCGGAGCCCCACGTCCGCGCCCACGAGGCGGAGCTGGCCCTGCTTGTCGTCGAGCTGGAGGTCGTTCACGCGCACGACCTTGGCGCCGTGGGTGTCGACGATCTGCTTGTCGACGAGGTCGCGGCCGAGCCGGAGCGCTTCCGGCGGGAGCTCGCCCGCGGCCGGGGGGACGGCCGATTCCTTGAGCCGGTAGCCGCGGCTGACCCGCTCGAGATCCGCCCAGTGCACGATCCGCTCGCCCGCGGGGGTGCGCAGGATCGCCCACTGCACCGCCGGGAACTGCTCCTTCGGCACGACGGCGACGTCCAGGAGCCTGCCGATCTCGGTCCCTGCCGGATCGACCACTTTCGCTCGCAGGATCTCCGACAGGTACAGCATGTGGCGGAGCCTAGTCCGCGAGCCGTTAGAATTCACTCATCACCCGAATGGCCGCGACGCATCGTGTGCGTCTGCGTTGGAGGCGTTGACATGGCTGCTCCCGCTGAAACAGGTATCCGCACGCGCGCGTTCGCCGATAAGGCCGTCCAGGCCGCTCTCGAAGCCGACTGGCCGGTGGCCGTCGAGCTGAACACGAAGATCCTCGAGGCGAACGCCGAGGACCTCGAGGCCCGCAACCGCCTGGGCCGCGCGCTCCTCGAGACCGGCAAGCTCGACGAGGCGAAGGCGGCCTACGCCGACGTGCTCAAGGCCGAGCCGAACAACCCGATCGCGCTCCGCAACCTGGCGCGCCTCGGACTCCTCATCGAGCACAAGACGAAGACGAACCCGACGAAGTCCAAGACCCAGCCCCGCCTGTTCATCGAGGACATGGGCAAGACCGGCATCCTCCGGCTCATCAACCCGGCGCCCGCGCACGTCGTGGCGAAGTACTCGCCCGGCGCCGAGGCCGAGCTCCGCGAGCGCGACGGTCTCATCGCCGTCCACGCGCGCGACGGCGAGCTCCTCGGCTTCCTCGAGCCGAAGGTCGGCCGCCGGCTGCTCGACCTCATCAACACCGGTAACCAGTACGTCGTCGCGGTCGTGAGCAACGACCAGCAGAACCCGCGCGTCGCGATCCGCGAGACGCTCCAGAGCCCCGAGAACGCGCAGCGCATCTCATTCCCCGGCCATCACCGTCCGGCCGAGACGAAGGAGCGCGCCTACATCAAGGGCAACTTCTTCCGCTTCGGTGGCGAAGACGACGAAGAGGGCGAGGACGAGGTCGGCGAGGAGACCGAGCCGACGCCATCGGCGGTCGACGAGGAATCCGAGCCCGCCGTGGCCGAAGAGCCGCTCGCCGTCGAAGCCGACGACGATGACGACGAGGACGAGGCCGACGAATAGCGGTCTAAGCCGCGTCGCGTTCTGCATCCTCCTCGTCATCGGTAGCGCGTGTGAGTCGCCACCCAAGGTGGTGCCGAGCGGCGATGTCCCGAGCGCGCCGCAGATCGCGCGCTCGACCGCCGTACTCCTGCAGCAGCTCGCGGCGTACGACTACGCCGTCGCGGGCAGCCTCGCGGGCCAGGCCACCCGGGTCGTGTCGAGCGCCCGCTGGGCTACCGTCGTGCGGGGCATACAGCCCAACCTACCCCCCCTGATATCGTACACGCAAACGGCCACCCCCAAC
>CAZMLV010000207.1:0-3325 GCA_964567235.1 uncultured Chloroflexota bacterium
GCCCGAGCGCCCCGCCCACCCCCCGGGCGCGGGGGCGGCGGCGGGGGCGGCCCCCCCTTCCGCTTCTAGTAACGGATCTCGCTCTGCAGGACGGCACGGTCCTTCAGCTTGATGTTCCGGCGGCCGATCTTGATCGCGTCGCGTTTCTCGAGATCGGCGAGCACGCGGTTCACCGAAACCCGCGTGGCGCCCACGAAGCCCGCGAGGTCCTCCTGGGTAAGGTCGACCTGGTCGCCACCCGAGGCGTCGGCGAGGTCGAGCAGGCACTTCGCGACCCGCCCAGGCAGATCGAGGAAGACGAGATCCTCCACGTGCCCGGTGCTGTGGCGCACGATCTTGACGAGAAGCGAGAGCATCCGGCGCATCGCATCCGGATTGCGCTCGAGGGTCGAAATGAACTCCTGCCGCGCGAGCGACAGGGCGTGCGTCTCGGTGAGCGCGGTCACGGTCGCCGACCGCGGCCCTTCGTCGAACAGCGCGAGCTCGCCGAACACATCGCCTCCGCGCTCGAGCGCGACCACGACCTCGCGGCCTTGCTCGTCGGGGACCGATACCTTCACGGTGCCGGACGTGATCAGGAACACCTGGCCCGCCGGATCGTCGCGGTGGAAGATCACCTCGTCGCGACCGAACGTGCGCGGCCGCATCTTCGCCGCAAGCGTCAAGCGGTCCTGCTCGCTCAGGCAGGCGAACAGCGGGCTCTCGGAGAGGAAGTCCGCGACGGCAGCCGATTCCACGTCCGCTGAATAGTGCTGCCCGCCGTCAAGCGCCGGGATGGTGACCGTGGACAAGGAGCCGCGTCCGGGCGCGGAGTCGAGGGTGACGTCACCGCCCATGGGTCGCGTGAGCTGGCGCGCGATCGCGAGTCCGAGGCCCCGTCAAGCGCATTGCCTCATGCACTCAGGGCGTGATTCGGAACACCGCAGCGGCGCGCTCTTGCTGGTGGTGGCCTAGATCGCTGACGGCGATGCTGCGGTCGATAAGACACGAGAGGATCGAAGTGAACGGGTTCCGTCCGGCCTCGACGCGGCACCTACAGCTCTTGGCGCCGATCGCCGTCCTGTCGATCGTCCTCGCCGCGTCGTGCGCCCCGGCCCGGACCGTGGACGACGTGGCATCCTCTCCTGCGGCGACACCGGCCTTCGGGCGGGCGAAGCTCGACATCGCGTACAGCTTCATCTCGGATAGCTCTTTGCACCGGCCGACGTCAGGTCAGCTGCTGCGTGGCGCGTTCGAGGGGATGCGTACGCTTGTCGCGACCGTCGGCGGTGACGCGTCTGCGGCCAGCCCTGCGTTCACCGATGACGTCGGAACGAACCTCGACGACTTCCGGAAGTTCGCCGCCGCTGCAGGCGTTCTCGCTGCGGCGAACCCCGAGCTGACCGCGAACGGGCTCGCGGATGCGGCGATCGTGGGCATGATCCGCGCCGATCCGGACTGCCACACGTACTACGTCGACGAGTACGGACGCAACAATGACTCACGCCCCGTCACACGCACGGGGACCGGCCCTCAGATCCCGGAGGGCGGCATCACGATCCTGGGCGAGCCGGATCAGGACGGCCTTCAGGCGAAGGTCCTCGCGAATGGCATCGCGTACGTCACCTGGCACGCGTTCGAGATCGTCGGTACGTACAAGATCACGGACGCGGTGCATGCCGTCCTCGAGCGGAGCCTCGCTGCTGGTGCCAAGGCGTGGCTCTTCGACCTGCGCGGCAACATCGGCGGCAACGGCGGTGACACGATGTCGTCGTGGTTCCTTGATGGCCAACCGACGCTGCGTCACACGACTCGCAGCGGCAATCCCACGACGTTGAGCGCCAACCGCGACGTTCGGCTGGGTCCGGCGTACCAGCTGCCGATCGCGATCATCCTGAATGACCGCGGCGGGTCAGCGCCGGAGGTGTTCGCCGCTTCGCTGAAGGAGAACAAGCGCGCGACGATCGTCGGCCGCACATCGACGGGTTGTCTCGGTGGAGAAAACGATGTTCCTCTCGGCTCGGACGGTTCTCGCCTATACGTCGTGCAGTCCGAGCTCGCCGGCGCGGTCACCGGGGCGCGATTCAACAATGTCGGGCTCACGCCAGATGTGCCCGCCGATGACGCGTCGGCCGTTGGCGCAGCAGCGGCGGTCCTCATCGCGAAGCTCGCAGATTCGCCTTGATTCAGCGCCGCGACCGAGGCGTATAGGCCCAGGGGATCTCGGTCTAGCCTCGCGGCCGTGGAACGCCGATACGAGACGATCCTGTCGTTCACGTTTGCCCTGCCGGCCCTGCTCAGACCCATGGCGCCCTAACGCCCTCCGGCGAGCTCCAGGAAGCGGGGCTTCACCTCGGTCATCGTCCGCTCTATCGTCTCGCGGTCGTACGGCGGCGACATCCCGAACAGGAAGCCTTTCACGCCGACCTTGTGATATTCGAGGAGCCGCTTCGCGATGTCGTCCGGCTTGCCGAGCACGGCCGGCCGGTTCGGCGCCATGACCTTGTTCCGGGCGGCCACCTCGCGCATCCGCTTGTCCACCGTGTTGAGGTCGTCGCGCACGAGGATGCCGCCGCCGCCGGTGGGTGCGATCTCGTTGAAGTTCCGCCCGACGTCCTCGCAGTGCTTCTTCAGTACGTCGAGCTTGTGCTTGATGATCTCCGGCGTCCCGAACCCGTGCCACCAGTCCGCGTACCGCGCGGTGATCTTCAGCGTGACCTGCTCGCCACCGCCGCCGATGAGGATCGGCAGCCGTTTCTGGATCGGCCGGGTGCCGAGGGTCGCGTTCTCGAGCTTGTAGTACGTGCCGTCGTACGTGACCGTCCCCTTGTCGAGCAGGCCGCGGATGATCCGGGTCGCCTCGCGGAGCTTCGCGAGCCGGATCGCGGGCGTGTCGAAGTCGATCCCGTACATGCGGTGCTCGTGCTCGTTCCACGCGGCGCCGATCCCAAGGACCGCGCGGCCGTTCGTGATGTTGTCGAGCGTGGAGCCCATGTTCGCGAGCACGGCCGGGTGCCGGTACGTGTTCCCGGTGACGAGCATCCCGATCTGCGGCTTCTTGGTGATCGCGCCGAACGCGGCGAGCACCTGCCAGCCCTCGAGGTTCGGCCCGGTGACGTCGCCCATGAGCGGCACGAAGTGATCCCAGGTCATGAGGACGTCCCACCCGCTCTGCTCGGCGAGGAGCGCGGCGTCGCGCATCTCGTCCCAGGTGGTGTACTGCGGGTGCAGCTGCAGGCCGAAGAACGTCATGAGCGGCCTCCGAGCGTATAGTCCGAACGCCGATGGCGCTCACGCAGGATCGCACCGACGTCGCGAAAGTCCTGGCGGACACGAAGAAGCACGT
>CAZMLV010000208.1:0-1720 GCA_964567235.1 uncultured Chloroflexota bacterium
TCGAGCAGTGGCGCGATCCGCTCGCGTGGACGCCGATGGCCTGGGCCACCGATCCGCTGCTCGCCGGGTGGGCGCAGGGCCAGGTCGCGGAGAACGCGACGATCGACGGCCACGTCGCGGCGAAGGTGACGAACGGACCGCGCTTCTCGGTCGCGTATTACGTGTACGACGCGGGCCGGATGTTCGTGGTCGGCTACAAGGTCGACCGGCCGGACTGGAAGCCTCTAGGAGCGACGGAGTCCGACCTGCAAGCGATCGTCGCGTCGTTCCACATCACCCCCTAGACGAGGGCGGGACGCGCTCGAGCACGACGACCGGAATGACGCGCGTGGTCTTCTTCACGTAGTCGCGGAACCCCGGCATCAGCTTCGCGTGCGCCTCGTACAGCCGGTCGCGCTCCGGTCCGCTCGCGAGCGGCGTGGCCTTCACGTCGAAGTGCTCGTCGCCGACCTCGATGGTCGCTCGCGGGTGCGCGACGAGGTTGCGGTACCAGTCGGGGTGCGTCGGCGCGCCGCTCTTCGAGGCCACGATCACGTAGCGGTCGCCGTCGCGGTGGTACGCGACGGGCACGAGCTGGGCTCGGCCGCTCTTCTTGCCTTTCGTCGTGAGGAGCAGGAGCCGATCACCGAAATGGCCGATGCCCTTGCCGTGCTTCGCGTGGAACTCGGCGATCATGTTGCGGTTCCAGTCCTCTGGCATCACCGTCGAGTGTACGGAGGGCGGCCCCGCGGGCGCGTGGTGCGCTATGCGCTCGCGCCGGTGTAGCTCCGTAGTCCGCGGCGCCAGAACCACGACGCGAACGTGACCGACAGGAACGTGCCGGCGAGCATGCCGGCGAACGTCTCGAGCGACATGCGGCCCGAGATCGCCTCGGCCGGCACGGTCACCGCGATGCCGATCGGCACGATCGTCGCGAGGGTGAACCGCAGCCAGCCCGGATACAGATCGATCGGGAACCGGCCGGCATCGGTGAACGCCCAGAAGATCGCGAGGATGTTGTCCACGCGAACGAACCAGAACGAGAGCGTCACGAGCGTCAGCAGGAGCGCGTAGACCGCCGCGACGCCACACGCGAGCGTCAACGCGAAGGTCAGCGCGGCCCACGGGGTGATCGCCTCGCCGAGCATGACCAGGCCGACGCCGAGCACGACGAACCCGAGGAGCGAATCGCTGATCCGCACGATCGAGATGTGACGTGTGCTCACGAGGAACTGCGAGCTCGCGGGTTTGAGCAGCGTGAAGTCGAGCGTGCCGAGCCGGACATACTCCATGAGCTTCTCGAACGACGGCGCGAAGATGAGGTTCACGCCACCCTGGACGAGGTAATAGACGCCGGTGAGCGTGATCATCTGCGGCAGCGTCCAGCCGTTCAGGGTGTTCGCCTGCGTGAACAGCACGAGCACGGCGCCGAGGCTCGTCCCCACGACCAGGAGCATCTCGACGAGGCCGAGCACGAAGTTCAGACGGTAGGCAAGCTCGTTCTTGATCTCGGCGCCGATGAACGACCGGAAGATCCGCGCGTAGTGGATCATGCTCCGACCGCCGAGTACGCCCGAACGCCGCGCCGCCACACGATCCGGAACACGGCGCAGCAAACGATGAGCCACACGGTCTGCCCGGCGAGGATGAACGCCGCGCGCTCGGGCGTGGCGCTCCCCTGCAGGATCTCCGTCGGCGCGCCCTGCATGTACCAGAACGGCAGGCCGTAGGCCATGGCCTG
>CAZMLV010000208.1:1820-3313 GCA_964567235.1 uncultured Chloroflexota bacterium
GTCAGCTTGTAGACGATGTTGTCGACCACCGAGTAGTGGATCGGGTGGAGCGGCCGCAGCAGCTTGGCCGAGAGCCGGCCCTGGTTCACCTCCCACTCGAACTCCTGTGAGTTCCAGGCCATCACCATTTGGCTCACCCACGCGAGGCACACGTAGTAGGCGGCGAAGTCGCCGACGGTGTAGCCGGCCACCGAGCCGCCCTGCGCGGTCGCGATCGCGACCCAGGCCGCGAGGAAGATGACCGGCCGGATGATCGCGAACAGCATCCAGAGCAGCGACTGGATGCGGTACTGGGCCATTTGCTGGAAGCCCGCCAAGAGCAACGCCCGATACGTCGAGACGAGCATCAACGCGCCATCACCTCACGGTCGAGGCCCGCGCCGAGGTGCTCGCCGGAGAAGACCCGGTCGATGACGTCCTCGATCGGCGGGTCCTCGAGCGAGAGATCGGCGAGCGCATCGCCGAGCTCGGCGACGAGCCGGGCCGTGCGGGCCGGCGCCTCCGCGCGGGGCACCCGGATCTTCACCCGGCCGGCGCCATCGTTGGCCACGACCTCGCCGTAGCGCGAGAGATCGGCCCGCGCGGCGCCGTCGCGGAGCGTCGCGCCGACGACCTTGTACGGCGCCATCCGCTCGGCGAGATCGGCGAGCGCGCCGTCGTACAGGAGCTTGCCGTGGTGGATGACGATCACGCGCTTGCACAGCGCGACGATGTCGTCCATGTAGTGGCTCGTGAGCAGGATCGTCGCGCCGCTGCGGCGGTTGAGCTCGGAGACGAACGTCCGGATCCGGGCCTGCATCGACACATCGAGGCCGAGCGTCGGCTCGTCCAGGAACACGACCTCCGGTCCGTGCAGGAGTCCCGCGGCGAACTCGACCTTCATCCGCTCGCCCAGCGAGAGCTGCCGCACGGGCTTGTGGATGAGCGACTGCAGCTCGAGCAGCCCGATGAGCCCGTCGAGCCGGGACCGGTAGTCCGCGTCCGGGATGGCGTAGATCTGCTTGAGGACGAGGAACGAGTCGGCCGCCGGGATGTCCCAGACGAGCTGGGTCCGATTGCCCATGAGGAGCGCGATCCGACGCAGGAAGGCGTAGTCGCGCGTCCATGGCGTGTAGCCGAGCACCTGGGCCTCGCCCCCTGTCGGGTAGAGCAACCCGGAGAGCATCTTGAGTGTCGTGGTCTTCCCGGCTCCGTTCGGTCCGAGGAAGCCGACGATCTCGCCCCGCGCGATCGCGAAGTCGATGCCGCCGACCGCCGGCACGTCCTTGAACTTGCGGTTGAAGAACGACCGCACCGTCGCGCCGACGCCGGTCTCGCGCTCGTGCACCTTGTACGTCTTCTCGAGCCCGCGGACTGATACGACGGTGTCGTTCATCGGGCCGCGACTGTACCGCAGGCCTCGGGCCGCGCGAGCGTCAACTGGGCGACGTTGAGCGTTACCCGCCGACGGCGCGACGGATGTCGGAGATGCTCACGATCACGAGCAGCCCGAG
>CAZMLV010000209.1:0-3280 GCA_964567235.1 uncultured Chloroflexota bacterium
GGATCGGTGGCCCAGGCCATCGGCGTCCACGCGAGCGGATCGCGCCACTGCTCGACGACCGCGACGTACGACCACGCGGCGCCCGGGCCCGGATCGTTGAGCACGCCGGCCTCGTCGGCGGTCGACCGGATCGTGAAGACCTCGTGCCCGACCTTCAGGTTGCCGTTGTTCACGAGCGCCGACAGCACCGCGGAGCGGCGCCACGTGCCGGGCAGCTGGACGGAATAGCCGAGGGTCTGGCTCGCGTAGGCGGCCACGGGTCCCGCCGGCCCGCGCGTCGCCGCGAATGCGGTGGCCCCGAGGGCCGCGATCCCGATGACGCCCGCGAGCAGCGCGGCGAGCGGCCCCAGGCGCCTCATCGCCGGTCCACCAGCCAGAACACGCCCTGATCCTCCATCCAGGTGATCCCGTCGATCACCGGCCGCAGGTACACGCGGTAGATGCCGGGCGTCGGTGGGCCGATCAAGTCGAACGGGTAGCTCGCGACCTCACCGGGCGCGACGGTGGTCTGGCTCTGGCCGATGCGGTTCGTTCCGGTCAGCACGCTTGGCTGATCCTGCGGGGGCTCGGGCCCGAAGGTCCCGAGCCGCGAGCTCGACTGCGACCAGGAGTCCCAGCCGGTGTTCCGCCAGAGGCCGGTCGTCGCGTGGTGCTCGCCGTTGCCGAGGACGACCCACTCGCTCCCGCCGACGTACGTCGCCGAGTAGCGCGGCCGGTTGGCCGACACCGGCGCCGTGCCGAGCGCGGGCTCGCCGGCCTCGTCGAAGCGGATCTGCACCGATCGCGTCGCCGACTGGCCGTCGAGCGGCGTCGGTTCCACCGCGAAGTGAAGGTGGTCGCCGGGGTTCCCGCAGACGATGCCGGCGGCGCCGGCGTCCGCGATCGGGTGGCCCTGGGCGACGAACTGGCCCGGCGAGACCGACGCCGAGTTGTAGCTGATGTGCCAGTAGATGGACGAGTAGCCGTCGCCGTGGTCGAGGACGATGTAGTTCGCGTCGTTCCGGAACGCCGGGTTGCACGAGCCGATCCCGAACCCGGCCACGTAGCGGATGACGGTCCCCGAGTGCGCCGCGGCGATCTGGTCGCCGATGTGGAGGCCGAAGTCATACGCCCAGACGTCGTTACCGATGCAGTGGCTGCCGCCGGTGACCGCGCAGTTCTGGTATGCCCCGGGCGCCTGCGTGATGACGTAGGCGCGGCCGGGTGGGAAGGGGAGCCGGAGCCCGCCGTACGCCGCCTGCGCGGGCGTGCCGACGAACGCGAGGCGGGTGAGCACGCACACGCCCACGAGAGCGCCGCGGAGCGCTGCAGAAAGGCGCTTTGGCACGTTGTCCATAACGATGGGCGGCTACGCTTAGTACGAATGCAGTCACCGATGAACGTGGATCTGAACCTGCCCGAGGATCGCGTCGGGCCGCGCGCCCGCCGGGCAAGCAAGCGGGTGTGGGTCGGCGGCGTCCCGGTCGGCGACGGCGCGCCGATCGCCGTGCAGTCGATGTGCACGACCCTGACCCACGACATCGAGGCCACCATCCGGCAGATCGAGCGGCTCCAGGAAGCGGGCTGCGAGATCGTTCGCGTGGCCGTGCCCGACCGCCGGGCCGGGGAAGCGCTCAAGGAGCTCGTCCGCCGGAGCATCCTGCCGGTCGTCGCGGACATCCACTTCGACTACAAGCTCGCCCTCATGGCCCTCGATGCGCACGTCCACAAGCTGCGCCTCAACCCCGGCAACATCCACAACAAGGACGGCGTGCGCGAGGTCGTCAAGCGCGCGAAGGAGCAGGGCACGCCCATCCGGATCGGCGTGAACTTCGGCTCGATCCCGGACAAGGAGCCCGGCGATCTACGTGACGACGCCCAGCGGATGGTCGATCTCGCGCTCTCTGAGATCCGGATCCTCGAGGAGCTCGATTTCACCGACATCATCGTGAGCGTCAAAGCGTTCGAGGTCCCGAAGATGATCGCCGCGTATCGCCGCCTCGCGAAGGCGATCCCGTACCCGCTCCACCTCGGCGTGACCGAATCCGGCACGCTGCTCGCGGGCTCGGTCCGGTCGACCGCGGGCATGAGCGTGCTCCTCTACGAGGGCATCGGCGACACGATCCGCGTGTCGCTCTCCGAGGACCCGGTCATGGAGGTGAAAGCGGCGTTCGACATGCTGAAGTCGCTCGAGCTGCGCGACCAGGGGCTCACGCTCGTGGCCTGCCCATCGTGCGGCCGCGCGGACATCGACCTCATCCCGCTCGCGAAGGTCGCCGAGGAGCGCCTCCGCGCGCTGCCGGTGCCGATGAAGATCGCGGTCATGGGGTGCGAGGTGAATGGGCCGGGCGAGGCGAAGGACGCCGACGTCGGGATCGCCGGTGGCGTGGGGAAGGGCGCGATCTTCCGCAAGGGCAAGGTCGTCGGCGTCTACCCCGAGGCGGAGCTCATGGACGCGCTCCTCTCGGAGATCGACAAGATCCTCGTGGAGAACGGCAAGGAGCCGTATTCGCAGAAGGCGCCGAAGCTGTCGCACGAGGGCCAGCTCACGCCGGGTCGGTCGGTGCCGGCAGGGACACGGACGTAGCGCTCAACGTCGACGCCTCGAGCGGCGTCGTCCACATCCGGCGCGCGACGATCGCGGACGTCGATTTCCGCAAGTCGGCGTTCTCCCGGTTCACGCCGGACGCCTGCACCTTCATCAACTGCGACTTCCGCGGCCTCGTGTTCGACCGCAAGTGGCAACCGCTCTTCTCGAGCCCGATCCAGAGCATCTTCAAGGACTGCCGATTCGACGACGCTGACCTCTCGAAGGCCGATCCGGGCCAGACCCGGTTCGAGGGCTGCACCTTCGCCGACTCGCACCTCGAGAAGTGGCAAGCGACCTGCGCCGAGTTCGTCGGCTGTACGTTCGCCGGGCAGATCACGAAGTGCCGGTTCTACGGGCGCCCGTGGGGCCTCGCGGCGCAGCACCTCGACCCCCGCCGGGCGGTCAACGAGTTCACCGGCAACGATCTCCGGAAGGCCGACCTCATCGACACGGTGTTCATCCAGGGCATCCGCTTCGACGAGCAGCGCTGGCCGGAGGGCGACGAGTGGGTCCACGTCGACCGCTTCCACCAGCGCTCCCAGCGCGTGCGCGCGGTCGTTCTGAAGTGGCGGGACCCCGAGCTCAGGCAGGAAGCCCTGGACATGCTCGTCCACCTCCAGACCATGTACGGCGAGCAGACCGAGCTTGTCTACCGGAAGCAGGACCCCCGGCTGAAGTTCACCCCGGAGACGCAGTCCCGGCTCTGGGACG
>CAZMLV010000210.1:0-3243 GCA_964567235.1 uncultured Chloroflexota bacterium
TCGCGGAGTTCGGGTTCTGCAAGAGCCACGCGGCCGCGTTCGCGCTCACCGCGTACCACACGGCCCACCTCAAGCTCTACTACCCGGCCGAGTTCTACGTCGGGTTGCTGAACAACCAGCCCATGGGCTTCTACTCGCCGGCCGTCATTGCGGGCGACGCGAAGCGCCACGGGATCGCGGTGTTGCCGGTCGACGTGAATCGATCTCTTGCCAAGGTGTGTGTGGAGGAGGCTGAGCGCGCGCGTGCGTTGGGGGCCGGGGTGCCTTCTTCGCTTGGTCGGTCACGTGCGTCCGAGACCGAGGCGCGTGCCTCCGGACCGACGCTGCGCTCAGAAAGCACCCCGGCCCCCCATGACCGCACGTCTGGCACCACTCACTCCTCGGAAGAGATCGTCGTCGATCGGTCGGTCACCATCGCGGCCCACCGCGCGTGCCGCACGCATGACGTCCGGCTCGGATTCGTCGAGGTGAAGGGACTGGGTGAGGCGGAGGCGGATGCGATCGTCCGGGAGCGCGAGCGGGGCGCGTTCCGGTCGTTCGACGATTTCGCGAAGCGCGTTGGATTGAAGGAAGAGGCGTTGCGCAACCTCGCGCTCGTCGGGGCATTCGACTCGCTCGGGGAGCCGCGGCGGGCGCTGCTCTGGCGGGCGCGCGACGCGCATCGCGCGTCACCCGCGTTCACCCGGCCGGTGCTCGCGTTGCCGACGACGGCGGCGCCGGAGCTACCGGGGCTCAGCGAGCAGGAGCGCGCGGCGCTCGATTACCGGATCACCGGGATCCCGACGGGACCGCAGGTGATGCGCTTCTATCGCGAGCGGCTCGCGGCGCGTGGCGTCGGCTCATCGGCCGACGTCCAGCGTGGCACGCACGGAGCGACCGTGACGGTGGCGGGGGCGATGGTCGTGAAGCAGCATCCGGAGACCGCGAAAGGGCATGTGTTCCTGTCGCTCGAGGACGAGTACGGCCTCGTGAACATCATCATCCGTCCGGCGACGTACGCGAAGTACAAGCCGGTCGTCGATCTTGGCGGCGCGGTCGTCGTCGAGGGGACGCTCCAGCACGTCGACGGAGTGGTCTCCGTGCTGGCGCGCCGCCTCGACGAGCTCGCGTTGTTCGTGAAGCTCGCGTCGCGGGATTGGCAGTGACGCTATTTGACGGTGATCGTGCCGTTCATCGAGCTGTGGACCGTGCAGAAGTATTGGTACGTGCCGGCCGTGGTGAACGTGAAGCTGAACGTCCCGCTCGCACCGAGGGTTCCGTCGAACTTTCCGTCCTTGTTCGGACGGGTGCCGCTGGTCACGGTGTGCCCAACGCTGTCCTTATTCGTCCAGGTGACCTTGGTGCCTGGCGCGACGTCCGTGTTCGGGGGGAACTTGAAACCCTGGACATCGATGTTGACCGACGCGGCCGCGGCCGGCGCGGATGTCGCTGCCGGTGCTGCGGCGGGCGAGCTGCAGGCCGCGGCGATCGCGACCGTGGCGATGAGCGCGAACGCAGTGCGAGGCGAGGCCATGCCGTCCTCCTGAAGTTGATCTGCTCGCGATACGCCTGATCAGTCCGGTTGGATGACCCGCCGACAGCTGTCCGGCGCACATGCGTCGCGAATGTCGACACGAGGCACGTTCGGGCGCGACGCTGGTCGATCGTGACCAGGGCCCAAGACAGGTGCGACCCTCGCCGTCGCGGCCTGACCACCCGGAGGCGAACCGATACCGAACGGTCATGGCCACCTTCCGGTGGTCCACGGACACTCTGGCACAGCGGGGCATGGGGGAACGGTGGACGTAGAGGCCGCGGGCCCGGCTGGGCTCGCGCAGGATCTGCTTGATTCGATCTTCAAGGTCGCGACGGAGCTCGTCCGCGGGTCGCGGGCGTCGCTGCTCCTTCGCGATGACGGCACGACCGATTTCGTCATCGCGCACGCCGTCGGCATCGCGGACGAGGTGCGGAAGCAGGTCCGCGTGCGCCAGGGCGAGGGCGTCGTCGGCTCGGTCGCCATGTCCAAGCGCTCGCTCCTCGTGCGCGCCGAGGACGCGGTTGGGCCGCGGAGCGACGATCCAGGTCGCTACCGCACCACCACGTTCATGTCGGTCCCGATCCTGGTCGACGACGTGTCGCTCGGCGTGTTGAACGTCGCCGATCCCGTCGACGGGCGGTCGTTCGGCGAGAACGACCTCCTCACGCTCGAGCTCCTCGCGAGCCACATCGGTGCCGTGCTGCTGCAGCGCGAGCAGGGCGAGGCGATGCAGAAGCTGGCCGAGACCGATCCGGTCACGTTCCTCTTCAACCGCCGTCACTTCGATCGGCGGCTCGACGCCGAGCTCAACCGCGCCCTGCGTGCGGAGAGCTTGCTGTCGCTGCTGATGATCGACGTCGACCATTTCAAGTCGATCAACGACCGATTCGGCCACCGAACCGGCGACGCGGTGCTGCGCGCGGTCGCGACTGGGATCAAGCAGGCCGTGCGGCTGTACGACGTCCCGACGCGGTACGGCGGGGACGAGTTCGCGGTCATCCTTCCCGAGGCCGACAGCGACGTCGCGTCGCGGGTTGCCCGCCGGGTGCTCGAGAAGACCGCGCAGCAGCCGCTGCCGCCGGAGCTCGCCGCGTCGGGCAGCGCGATCGGGCTCTCGATCGGCATCGCGACGTACCCGCGCCCGTCGGGCGACAGCTCCGCGCTCATCGAGTTCGCCGATATCGCGATGTACCGAGCGAAGGAAGCCGGCGGTGGCGTTCGCGTCTGGGAGCACAGCTTCGCGGAAGGCCCGCGCGGATCGCTGCGGCCGCGTAGCGGCACCCCGCCACCCGCGCCGTTCCTTGCCGAGCCCGCGCGCCTCGCGACGCCGAGCCTGCAGGCGCTCCTGTCACCCTCGCTCGCGGCCGAGTGGAACGCGGTGGTCGTCGGCCGCGATGGCCAGGTGCTGACGGTCGCGCTTCCGACGCCGAACAGCGCCGCGGTCGATTCGATCTCGAAGGCCTCGGGCTTCGCGGTCTATCCCGTGTACAGCAACTCCGTGGACCTCGAGGCGACGCGCCGGAGACTCACCGAAGCCGGTTAGCGCGCCTTCGCTTCCTCGCGCTGCACGCCGCCGTCGGCGCCTTTGAAGAGATACCCCACACCGGGCACGGTCTGAATGACGTCGCGCGTGCGGCCATCCGCTCCGAGCTTCCGGCGCAGCCGGCTCACGTTCAGCTTCACGAGATCGCCGCCGACGTCGGCGTCGTAACCCCACACGCCTTCGA
>CAZMLV010000211.1:0-3240 GCA_964567235.1 uncultured Chloroflexota bacterium
GCCCCCCATCCCAGTCGCCACGGGCGGCGCGGGTTTGGCCGCGGGGGGCCCGCCAGTGGGGGCGGGGGGGGGCCCCCGCCGGGCAGTAGGCCCACCGTCCCGCGTAGATGACGACCGGGCTCTCGACATCTTCGGGGATCTGGTGCGCCGGGCTCGCGCAGAGGTGCTCGATGACTGCATTCACAGCGTCATTGAATCGCCGACGGGCCGGGCTCCATCACTCGTTCGGGGGAGTCCACACCCCCAACTTCGTTCCAGCCCCGGCTAGGGCGCGGCGGCGCCATCCTCGGGGACGCTCGCGGCGGACGCCCGGGCAGCGGATCGCGACAGCTCCTGGATCTTGTCGGCGACCGCACCCAGGTTGATCGGTTTGGGGAAATAGGCCGCCGCGCCGATCGCTTTCGCGGTCTCGAGCCCCGCGATCCCCGCACTGACCACGATCACCGGCGGTACCGGGATGCCCTTCGACCGAAGCCGCGTCAGCACCTCGGGACCGTTGACGGCGCCGGGTCGGTTCGGATCCAGCGCGAGGTCGAGCACGATCACATCCGGCGGCTGGATCGCGGCGAAGCGCGCGGCTTGATTCACATCGACGGCACCGGTGACGATCGCATCCTCACCGAGCCCGAGCACCAGGGCCTGGCGGGTCACGTCGTCGTCTTCGACGACAAGCACCCTCGGCGCAAGCGGCTGATTCAACGCGTGCAGCCTCTGTCCACCGGTGAGCGCCCATGGTGACCTAGCCGGATGGAGTACGCAATCTGGACTACGCCCGGCCGGCGCCGGATCGCGGGGCGACCGGCGTCGGACCACGGACAAGAGCTACCGCCAGAGGGTCACGATCAGCGCGACAACGACCTCCACGACAAGATCGTGAACGGCCTGCAGGAGCCAAACGCTCCATGGGCGCCCTTCGAACGCGACCTGGGCTGCCTTGAACGTCGCCCCAAAGCCAAGCCAAACGAACGCGCCAAGGACGACTGCGTCGCCGAAGGACGCGGCGCCGACCATGCGCGAAAGGACGGCGATGACCCACGCATTGACCAGACTGAGGACGAGGCCGACCGCCCCCTGCGTGGGTCCGGGCCGCGTCAGGGCGGTGCCGAGCATCCGGCTCTGACGATCCCCGACGCCGAGGATCCCGTAGTAGATGATCCCGATGCCCACCGCCACGATCGCTGCGACGATGACGGCCAGGTAGTTGACGCCGAGGTTCACGGTCATCGAGCCAGACCCCCCGCTAGCGGCACGTTACCGGCAACTGTGCGCCAGGGGCGCAAGGGGTCTAGCTGAGTCGAGTGCCGGACGACTCCCGAAGACGGCGGTTGCGGACCCGGGCGACGGCATCGCTGAACAGGCCGCGGATGTCGCCCTGGCCGAGGCCCGCGTCGACGTAGCTGACGGCGCCGAGCTGGAGTGCCCGCGAGCCGTAATGCGGGCCGAGGCCCATCCCGAGGACGATCGTCATGAACCGACCCATCAGAGTCCGGACCCGGGTGATGTCATCGGGTGAGTACGCGGCGAACACGATGATCTGACCCTGGGCCAGCTGGTCCAGCTCGGCGCCCTCGGAAGTGCGCCAGAGGTTGTGGCCGAGATCCATCTCGCGGAGCATCTCGAAGCCGGCGCCGACCGCGTCGACGAGCGGAAGGCTGGCATCGTCGGGGACCGCCCGCGCGGCCGTCGCGACAGGCGGGACGCTGATCAGTTCGCGTTCCTCGACGGCTTTTCTGCGGAAGATCATCGACGGACTCCTTCGTTTGTTGCTGACTTGTTGACCCATCTGGCGCGCTTGAGGCGCATTGGACCCGAGGGTCGCCGCCGTGCGGTAACTCGGCCGGGGGAGCTCAATTAGCCAGCGTCGACGCCCTAACTCGGAAGCTGGAGCACGCGTTAGCCCGCTCTGGCTCAGCGCGCGACAGAGCGACGGGTGCCGCGCCCACCATCGACCGAATTGGGTTACGCCACGGCCGGCTCGCGTTGTGCGAGCCGGCAGTACGAAAGTCCCAGAACCAGATGCTTCGCTCGGCACGCTGCGGACCCCGGATACAGGCGTTCACCCTTCCAGGCGCTATTGCGTCTGGAGGACGAATGAACGTACTGAGATCGGTGGTCAGCGCCGGCATGATCGCGGCCGCCATGCTCTTGAGCACCGGCGTGGCCGCCGCGATGGCGCAGGGCAACGGTGGCACCGACGCCATGTCGAAGGGCGGAAACCCCAGGACCGCCACGGTACCGTCGGTCACGCTCGACCAGAGCGACCCGCACCTCGGATCGACCGTGACCTTCACGGTGACCGCGCCAGCGTCGGTCAAGGCGCCGCGCGTCTCGGTCATGTGCTCGCAAGGAACGGCACTCGTCTACGGAGAGGCCGGCACCTTCGATCACGCGTTCCTGCTCGGTGGTGCGAGCTCGGTCTGGCTCCAGGTCGGCGGTACTGCGGAGTGCGCGGTCGATCTCTTCTATTGGGATTATGTCGGCCAGCAGCAGGTTTACGTCTGGCTCGCCTCCACTTCGTTCACCGCCGGCGGGTAACCCACACCGCGGGTCGTCGTGGAAGCAAGAGGCCGGCCCACCGGGCCGGCCTCTCGGAAGGTACTGACCCCTCAGGTCGAGGGTGCGAAACGCTTACGGAGTTGGCTGGACGAACGTGATCGTTGTCGTTTCCGTGCCGCAGGTGCTGTGCGCGGGATTGTTGAACGAGTCGCCGGCGTAGTCGGCGGTCCAGTAGTAGGTCGTGGGAGACGTCGTCGGGGTGACTGTGATGCCGGTGGACGTCGTCGCCGTGCCGCCGCCCGAGATGGTCTCAACGCGGGTGCCGAGCGGGCCGGAAGCGTCGTCGCAGGTGTTGGTGCTCCAGAGCTTGAACGTCACCGTCGTTGCTTCGTCGGGAGCACCGGGACGGATGCCGGTGAAGGTCGCGGTGTCGAAGAGCTCCCAGCCCTGGGCCGTCTTGAGGGTCGGGCTGGCCTTCGTGTCGCTGTTCGTGATCGTGCAGATCGCGCTGTCGCCGTTGGCGAGGGTGATCGTGTTGCTGACCACCGGGGCGCCACCGTTCTTCACGCAGCTGTACGTCGTGCCGTTGGTGTAGCCCGAGACGGTCCCCGTCTCAGCAAGGGTGTAGGTGTCGGCCTTGAACGTCGAGCCGCTCACCACGTCGGTGTGGCCGGCCGCGCCAGGGCCGCTGAGGTTTGTCGGCGAAACGCCGGTGCCCGTCGCCGTGAGGGTCCACGAGCTCTC
>CAZMLV010000212.1:0-3239 GCA_964567235.1 uncultured Chloroflexota bacterium
CGGCGAACGCGAACGGCAGCGCCACGATCACCCTGACGTTGAGCGACAACGGCGGGACCGCCAACGGCGGGGCCGACACGAGCGCGCCGCAGACCTTCGTCATCGCCGTCACTCCGGTGAACGATGCCCCGAGCTTCACCAAGGGGGCGAACGTCACGGTGAACGAGGACTCCGGCGCGTACAGCGCCGCCTCGGCCACCGCGATCAGCGCCGGTCCGGCCGATGAGAGCGCGCAGACCCTCACCTTCACCGCGACGAACGACAACACCACGTTGTTCAGTGCCCAGCCGGCCCTCAGCCCGGCCGGCGTGCTGACCTTCACCCCGGCGGCCAACGCGAACGGTTCGGCCACGGTCACCGCGACCCTCACCGACAGTGGCGGCACCGCCAACGGCGGATCCGACACGAGCGCCCCGCAGACCTTCGTCATCACCGTGACGCCGGTGAACGACGCCCCGAGCTTCACCAAGGGCGCCGACGTCACGGTCAATGAGGACTCCGGCGCGTACAGCGCGACGACCTGGGCGACCCTGATCAGCGCGGGGCCGGCCGATGAGGCTGGCCAAGCCCTCAGCTTCACCGCGACGAACGACAACACCACCTTGTTCAGCGCCCAGCCGGCCGTCGCCTCGAACGGCACGCTGACCTTCACCCCGGCCGCGAATGCGAACGGCAGCGCCACGGTCACCGTCACCCTCAAGGACGATGGCGGCACCGCCCACGGCGGCATGGACACGAGCGCTGCGCAGACCTTCACGATCACCGTGACGCCGGTGAACGACGCGCCAGTCGCGGTCGCCGATGCATACACCACCGACGAGGACACGACGCTGGCGGTGGCGGCCCCCGGCGTGCTGGCCAACGACAGTGACATCGACTCGGTCACGATCACGGCACTGCTGGTCACCACGACACCGAACGGCACGTTGACGCTCAACGCGGACGGCTCGTTCACCTACGCACCCGCGGCGAACTTCAACGGCACCGACACCTTCACCTACAAGGCGAACGATGGTGCGCTGGACTCCAACACCGTGACTGTCACGTTGACGATCAACCCGATCAACGACGCACCGGTCGCGGCCGACGGGAGCGCGACGACGAACGAGGACACTGCGCAGCTGATCACCCTGTCGGCGAGCGACATCGACTCGGCCAGCCTGAGTTTCAGCGCCGGCAGCGCAAGCCACGGAACGCTCGGCTCGGTCTCGGCCGCCACGTGCACCGGCATCGGCAGCGGATCGAGCTGCACCGCGACGGTCGCTTACACCCCCGCAGCCAACTACAACGGCTCCGACAGCTTCACGTTCACGGCAAGCGACGGAACCCTGACGAGCAATACCGCCACGATCACAATCACCGTGACGCCGGTGAACGACGCCCCGAGCTTCACCAAGGGCGCCGACCAGACGGTCCTCGAGGACGCCGGGGCCCAGACCGTGGCCGGGTGGGCCACCGGACTGAGCGCCGGCCCGGCCGATGAAAGCGGTCAGACCCTGACCTTCACCGTCACCGGGAACACGAACCCGGCCCTGTTCAGCGCTCAGCCGGCGGTCAGCGCGAGCGGCACGCTCACGTACACCCCGGCGGCGAACGCGAACGGCAGCGCCACGATCACCCTGACGTTGAGCGACAACGGCGGCACCGCCAACGGCGGGTTCGACACGAGCGCGCCGCAGACCTTCGTCATCACCGTGACGCCGGTGAACGACGCCCCGATCGCCGACGCCCAGAACGTCACCACGGCCGAGGACACCGCGAAGCCGATCACCCTGACCGGCAGCGACCTTGAGACGAGCGGCGCGAACCTCAGCGTCGCGGTGACGAGCGGACCCGCCCACGGCACGTTTGCCGCGGGGATCTACACCCCGGACCCGAACTACAACGGCTCCGACAGCTTCACTTTCACAGTCACCGATCGCGGTGACCCCGACAACTGCGGCGCGCCGAGCGCGAGCTGCGCGGCAGCCATCACCTCGACCCCGGCCACGGTCTCGATCACCGTGACCGAAGTGAACGATGCCCCGAGCGCGGTCGCCGACTCGAAGACCACCGCCGAGGACACCGCCCTGGTCTTCCCGGCCAGCGACCTCACCACGAACGACAGCGCCGGCCCAGCGAACGAGAGCGCTCAGACCCTCACGGTGGCGTCGGTCACGGCGACGGCGAGCACCCACGGGACGGTCGCGCTCGCCGCCGGGACGATCACGTACACCCCGGCCGCCAACTACAACGGCCCGGCCAGCTTCAGCTACACGGTCACCGACAACGGCACGACCAACGGGGTCGCCGATCCGAAGACCGCGACCGGCACGGTGAACGTCACCGTCACCCCGGTGAACGACGCCCCGAGCGCGACAGCCCAGAGCGTCACCACGGCCGAGGACACCGCCAAGTCGATCACCCTGACCGGCAGCGACACCGAGACCGCCGCGGCGAACCTCAGCTTCGCCGTGGCGACCGGTCCGGCCCACGGAAGTCTCAGCGGGACGGCCCCAGCCCTGACCTACACCCCGGCCGCCGACTACAACGGCCCGGACAGCTTCACCTTCACGGTCACCGATCGCGGTGACCCGGACAGCTGCGGCGCCCCGAGCCCGAGCTGCGCGGCGGCGCTCACCTCGGCGCCGGCGACCGTGTCCATCACCGTGACGCCGGTGAACGACGCCCCGAGCTTCACCAAGGGCGCCGACCAGACGGTCCTCGAGGACGCCGGGGCCCAGACCGTGGCCGGGTGGGCCACCGGACTGAGCGCCGGCCCGGCCGATGAAAGCGGTCAGACCCTGACCTTCACCGTCACCGGGAACACGAACCCGGCCCTGTTCAGCGCTCAGCCGGCGGTCAGCGCGAGCGGCACGCTCACGTACACCCCGGCGGCGAACGCGAACGGCAGCGCCACGATCACCCTGACGTTGAGCGACAACGGCGGGACCGCCAACGGCGGGGCCGACACGAGCGCGCCGCAGACCTTCGTCATCGCCGTCACTCCGGTGAACGATGCCCCGAGCTTCACCAAGGGGGCGAACGTCACGGTGAACGAGGACTCCGGCGCGTACAGCGCCGCCTCGGCCACCGCGATCAGCGCCGGTCCGGCCGATGAGAGCGCGCAGACCCTCACCTTCACCGCGACGAACGACAACACCACGTTGTTCAGTGCCCAGCCGGCCCTCAGCCCGGCCGGTGTGCTGACCTTCACCCCGGCCGCGAATGCGAACGGCAGCGCAACGGTCACCGTCACC
>CAZMLV010000213.1:0-3231 GCA_964567235.1 uncultured Chloroflexota bacterium
TCTCGGCCTCGACGTCCCAGTGCAGGCTGTGGCCCTTGCCGGACATGACGTACACCGCCTCGTCGGCCATGTGCCAGTGCTTCGCGCTCGACCCGCCGGCGGCGATCTCCTGCTGGTACACGTCGACGCTGTTCGTCCGGACGTCCTTGGTGTCGGGCGACGAGATGATGCGCACCCGGCCGTCGCGGGTGTCCTCCCAGCGGGTCTCCGACTTCTTCACGACCTTGCGCTTCTGCACTGCGCCCGGCGTCCAGAGCTGCGACCACTCCTGGCGCGGGCCGTAGCCCTGCTTGTCGAACGGGGCGCTGCGTCCCTGCTGCCAGAGGCCCATCGCCATCCAGTTCGTCTTCGCCTTCATGACCAGCGCGAGCGCGCGCACGTCCTTGTTCGCGTTGAAGTGCTTGTGCACGCAATCCGTGTGCACGATCGCAAAGTCGTCCTGCTCCCAGTCGTAGCGCACGCCGTCATGGATCTCGTACCCGGAGCCCTCGAGGATGTAGAAGCACGCTTCGTTCTGGTGGCCGTGACCGTGGTTCGCGCCTCCCGGTAGCAGCTCGACGAAGTGGACCTGGAGCGTCTGGGTGAGGAACGGATCGTCGCCCGGACCGAGCATCCAGGAGGTGCGCGACTGATCCGAGTCGCCGGAATGGGCCACGCTCGCGTCGTCGACGACGGTGCCGGCGCGGCGGACCCGGTCGGCGGCGCGCTGGCGGCGACGGAACTCGCCCAGGCCGTAGGTCTCGGAGCTCAGTCCGCGCAGGAACACCCGGCCCTCGCCCTCAGCCACCGCGAACCTCCGAAAAGCGTGTGTCCGCTGAAAGGTATAACAATCAGACGATTCAGGCGGGAGGGTGCCGGTGACCGCGCGCTACGGCTCCGACGTGATCGTCGACCTGCTTCAGGGCTTCGGCATCGAGTACGCCGCGCTGAACCCGGGAGCGACCTACCGCGGCCTGCACGACTCGATCGTCAACTACGGCGGCAACAGCCCGGAGATCATCACCTGCACTCACGAGGAGATCGCCGTCGCGATCGCGCACGGCTACGCAAAGGTGACCGGCAAGCCGATGGCCGCGATCGTCCACGACGTCGTCGGCCTGCTCCACTCGGCGATGGCGATCTACTACGCGCACATCGACCGCGTTCCGGTGCTCGTGCTCGGCGCGACCGGGCCGCTCGACCGAAGCAGGCGCCGCCCCTACATCGACTGGATCCACAGCGCGCTCGTCCAGGGCAACGCGGTCCGCGACTACACCAAGTGGGACGATCAGCCGGCGAGCGTCGCCGACTTCGGCTCGTCGTTCGCGCGTGGCTATCGGATCGCGATGCTCGAGCCCGGTGGGCCGGTGTACCTCTGCTACGACGCGGGGCTGCAGGAGGACGAGCTCTCCGCGCCGGTGAGCGTCACCGCGGAGATCGAAGCGGCGCGGCCGACGCCGGTGCAGGCCGATCCTGACGCGCTCGAGCACGCCGCGCACCTGATCGCGCACGCCGAGCGGCCGGTCATCCTCGCCGAGTTCACCGGCCGGCATCCGACGGCGTTCTCCGAGCTCCGCCGGCTCGCGGAGCTGCTCGGCGCCCCGGTCATCGATGGGCAGGGCCGGCTCTCGATGGCCACGCGCCACCCGCTCAACTTCACCGGCAGCGATGCCGTGCTGAGAGACGCCGACCTCGTCCTCAGCCTCGACGTCGGCGACCTGTACCGGATGCTTCACCGCCTCGACCGATCGACGCATGAAAAGCAGAGCCGGATCCCGGAGGAATGCACGATCATCGACATGGGCCTGATGGAGCTGCGGTCGAGCAAGTGGTCCGAGGATCTCGGCCAGTTCCAGCCGGTGGATCTTGCGATCACCGCCGACACCGCGATCGCGCTGCCGGCGCTGCGCGAGCTCGTGGCCGCCGACGCGAGCGCGCTCTGGCCGGGCCGGCGCCAGCGGATGGAGCAGGAGAACGCGAAGCTCCGCGCCGACGTCGAGAAAGCGAGCCGCGAGCACTGGGACGACTCGCCGATCTGGCCGGCTCGCCTCGCCGCGGAGGTCTGGAACGCGATCAAGGACCAGGACTGGGTCCTCACGGGCGCGGACCTCGAGGACTGGGCGTGGAAGCTCTGGGACATCGACTCGCCGGTCCGCTGGCCGGGCCGCAGCCTGGGCACCGCGACGCAGATCGGGATCTCGATCGGTGTTGCCCTCGCCCATCGCGGCGACGGCAAGCTCATCGTCGACATCCAGCCCGATGGCGACCTGCTGTTCGATCCGGGGGCGCTCTGGACGGTCGCGAACCAGAAGCTCCCGATGCTGCTGGTCATGTACAACAACCGCGCCTACTACAACGACTGGGAACACCAGCTCCGGGTGGCCGACAAGCGCGGCACCGACAAAGCCAAGGCGAACATCGGGATGGACCTCTCGGAGCCCGCGCCGGATTTCGCCATGCTCGCGAAGTCGTTCGGCTGGCACAGCGAGGGCCCGATCGACGATCCGAAGGCCGTCGGTCCCGCGCTTCGCCGAGCGATCGACGTGATCCGGACCGAAGGCCGGCCCGCATTGCTGGACACGATCGTGCGGAAGCGGGAGCTCACCCGCTTCAGATAAGGGGGAGACATGCGCCGCGTTCTGGTAGGACTCGCGCTCCTTGCGATCACGTCGGCCTGCACCTCGCCGGCGGCAGCGCCATCGCCCACCCCGCTGCAGGCGACCGCGGCGCCGACCACGGCCGCGCCGACGGTGGCACCGACCGCATCCGCGTCGCCCGCACCCAACCCGAACCAAGCCCCGGCGCTCCCGGCACCCGTCGCGGTCGCGCTCGATGCGAAGACGACCGCCCTGGTCGTCCTGGACATCATCAACCCCACCTGCTCCACGCGGCCCGCGTGTAACGACAGCATCCCGGCGATCCAGGCGCTCATCAAGAAGGCCCGCGATGCGAGCGTGCCGGTCGTGTACACGAACACAGCCGCCACGAACGCGATCGTGCCGCAGGTGGCACCGGCCGCCGGCGACGTGACGGTCGTCCCGACGAATGCGGACAAGTTCAACAATCCGGACTTCGACGCGACCTTCAAGGCGAAGAAGGTGACGACGCTCCTGCTCGTGGGCACGCGGGCGAACGGCGCGGTGCTCTACACGGCCTTCGAGGCGAACGTCCACGGCTACACCGTGGTGGTCGCCGTGGACGGGATCTCGGGCTCGATCCCGTTCGAGACGACCCTCGCCGAGTGGCAGATGC
>CAZMLV010000214.1:0-1238 GCA_964567235.1 uncultured Chloroflexota bacterium
GGCATGTGGGTCGCGACGGATGACGCGAACACGGCAGCGCTGGCGACCTACGAGGCCGCCGGAGCGACCCGAGACGATCAGCCGGCGGTCATCCTGACGTGGAGCTTCCGTGAGCGCTGAGCCGACCGGCTGGTGAGAACATGGTCGACGAGACATCGGGTTCATGAGGGCACGGAATGAAAGCGTTGAACAAGCTCACGCCAGAAGAGACGCGGGTGATCGTGAACAAGGGCACCGAACGGCCATTCACCGGTGAGTACGACGACTTCTTCGCCGAAGGCACTTACGTCTGCCGCCGCTGCGAGACCCCGCTGTACGTGTCAAATGCGAAGTTCCACTCCGGCTGCGGCTGGCCGTCGTTCGACCAAGAGATCGAAGGCGCCGTCGATCGCGTCCCGGATGACGACGGCCATCGCGTCGAGATCGAGTGCGCCGCGTGCGGCGCACACCTGGGCCACGTCTTCACCGGCGAGCAGTTCACGCCGAAGAACACGCGGCACTGCGTGAACTCGATCTCCCTCAGATTCG
The DNA here is from genome assembly GCA_964567235.1 of uncultured Chloroflexota bacterium. Lineage (GTDB taxonomy): Bacteria > Chloroflexota > Limnocylindria > P2-11E > P2-11E > UBA4735. The sequence goes on from CAZMLV010000214.1 coordinate 529, forward strand.
TCCCGAAGGCGTAGCCGGCCCGACGTCTCGCGCGTCATCGAAGAGGATCGGAGCGGGGCGAAAGCCCTTGACGACCAGCCAGACGCCCAGAGAGACCTCCCACAGCGCGATCGGGAGCGCGGTGAGCAGCGCCGGAGTCGAGCTCCTGTCGATGAGACCGAACAGCACGGCGATGTCGGCCGCGACGAGCAGTGGCACGCCAATGAGCCCGATCACGGGAAGGACTCGCGGCACCAGGCGCGACTGGAACAGCAGCGAGCCAAGGAGCAGGGCGTTCACGGCCGGCATGAAGCTCTGTCCGAGCAGGAACATCCGGTCATACATCCCGAGCAGCGCTCGGCCGATGACCAACGCCTCTGATCCGACTCCGGCCTGTCGCAGGGTCACGAGCGTCAGGAGGCACGCGGCGCCCACGAAGATGGCTCCGCCTTCCACAACCCGGGAGCCGACAAAGCCGAGCGCGACCCCTTCGTGCTGCCTCTTCACCACCGGAAAGAGCGCGACCGCGGTGCCGATGCCGGCAAGGGCCACGACGATCTCGAGGATCGCGCCGATGAGGATGCCGCCGTCCGGGCCCGGGCCGACGATGAAGCTCGGATCGCGCACCGGGGCATACAGCGCGAGGGTCGGGATCGATACGAAGGTGAGCAGGTAGAACGCTCCCGCGGCAAGCGAGTTCGTCCTTCGCATGTTCACAAGACCAACCTCCC
>CAZMLV010000214.1:1338-3215 GCA_964567235.1 uncultured Chloroflexota bacterium
GCTGCACACTAGGAGCCGCTCTTCGCGAGCGCACCTGATGAGAGGATCTTGAGATCGATGAAGACCATGACGTGCAAGCAGATGGGCGGACCCTGTGACCTCGCGCTTCGGGGACAGACGGCCGATGAGGTCATCAAGGCCCAAGACCGCCACCTGAAGGACGCGGTCGCTCAGGGCGACAAGACCCACGACCAGGCCCTGAAGGCGATGAAGGGCCGATGGAAGAACCCGATCGGCGGAATGGGCTGGTACATGAGAACGAAGAAGGACTTTGCCGCTCTGCCCGAAGACTGATGTCGGGAACCGTGCCGTCGCGAAGGCCCCATCCGATCGTCGAGCAGCTCCGCTTCACGCGGGGCGAGTGGTTGCGCGCCCTCGCTGGCGTGAAGCCGACGGACGCCACGGTTCATCACGGTCAGATGAATTCCATCGGCTGGATCGTCGGCCATCTCGCGTGGCAGGAGCAGCGTTATTTGCTCCTCCGTCCGCAGGGAATCATGCTGAGGGAGGATATTCAGCAGGCATTCACGACTGGCGGCCCGATGAGCACGCCGGCGCTGAAGGACACCCTCGCGGCGTGGCGGCAGATCACGCGCGCCGCAGATCCATTCCTCGACAAGCTCACGGGCCGCGCCCTGCTGCGTGACCTGCCACTCGTGGAGGGGAAGCGCAGCGGGCAGACGCAGGCCGACGCGATCCGTCGCATGACGTACCACTACTGGTTCCACATCGGCGAGATCATGGCCATCCGCCAGCTGCAAGGTCAGAAGCGACTGCCGCAGTATGTCGGAGCGCTCGAGCAGAAAGCGCCCTATCGCCCTGATCGCGGCTAGGCCGCTGAAGGCTCAGGCTCCAAGCGGCGCGCCTCTTCGAGAGCAAGCCCGGACTGCTCGGCCCTCAGCACGCACGTCGTTGCCATTGGGCGCGCTAGTTAGCCAAGTGGCCTGCGGTCAGCCGATGTGCCGCTCCGCGGTCCCCGTGTAGATCTGCAGCGGACGGGCGATCTTCTGCTCGGGATCGAGGATGCCCTCCTGCCACTGCGCGAGCCAACCGGGCATCCTGCCGATCGCGAACAGCACCGGGAACATCTCGACCGGGAAGCGCATGGCCTGATAGATGATCCCGGAGTAGAAGTCGACGTTCGGGTACAGCTTTCGGCTGATGAAGTACTCGTCCTCGAGCGCGATCTTCTCGAGCTCGATCGCGATGTCGATGAGCGGGTTGCGGCCGGTGACACTGAAGACCTCTTCGGCGACATGCTTGATGATGCGCGCGCGCGGGTCGTAATTCTTGTAGACCCGGTGGCCGAAGCCCATGAGCCGCAGCTCCCCGGCCTTCACACGCTTGATGTGATCAGGGATGTTCCTGACCGAACCGATACCTTCCAGCATGCGCACGACCTGCTCGTTCGCTCCGCCATGCAGCGGACCGTAGAGCGCGCTCACCGCACCGGCGGCGGCCGAGTACGGATCCGGTTGCGAGCTCCCGATGACCCGCATCGTCGACGTCGAGCAGTTCTGCTCGTGATCGGCATGCAGCACGAAGAGGACGTCAAGCGCTCGCGCGAGGATCGGATCGGGCTGGTACTTCAGCTCCGTTGTCTTCCAGAGCATGCTCAGGAAGTTCGCGGCGTAGCCGAGCTCGTTGTCCGGGTAGACGTAGGGCAGCCCGGTCGCGTGGCGATACGCGAAGGCCGCGATCGTCGGGGTCTTCGCGATGAGCCGGACGATCTGCTTCTTGCGGGTCTCCTCGTCGAAGATCTTCTTCGCCTCTGGATAGAACGGCGACAGCGCGCCGACCGTCGAGAGCAGGATCCCCATCGTGTGGGCGTCGTGCTGGAAGCCGTCGATGAACTTCTTGATGTTCTCGTGCAGGAA
>CAZMLV010000215.1:0-3199 GCA_964567235.1 uncultured Chloroflexota bacterium
TACTCGATCTGCTTGCGCTCGCACATGCGCTTGAAGATCTCCTCGTACTGCGCGACGGTCGGGGCCTCGATGCCGATCTTGTAGCGGATCCGCCGCAGGAACGCTTCGTCGACGAGGTCCGCCGGATCGAGGTTCGTCGAGAAGATGATGAGCATGTCGAACGGGATCTCGAGCTTCTTGCCGGTGTGGAGCGTGAGGTAGTCGACGCGCTTCTCCAGCGGCACGATCCAGCGGTTCAGGAGGTCCTTCGGTGACACGCGCTGGCGGCCGAAGTCGTCCACCATGAAGATGCCACCGTTCGCCTTCATCTGGAACGGCGCCTCGTAGAACTTCGCGCTGTCGTCGTAGATGAGGTCGAGCGTCTCGAGGGTGAGCTCGCCGCCGGTCATCACGATCGGCCGCTTGCTGATGATCCAGCGGTGATCGAACCGCAGGCGGTCGGCGACGATCGGATCGAGCGCCGCGCGGTGATAGACCTGGTCGTAGACCTTGATGATCTGCTGATCGACCTCGACCGCGTACGGGAGCACGACCTCGCCCCGGAGCAGTGATACCAGCACTTCCGCGATGGTCGTCTTGCCGTTGCCGGGCGGGCCGAACAGGAAGATCGACTTGCCGGAGTTCACCGCGGGGCCGAGCTGCGCGAGCGTTTCGCGCGGGATGACCATGTGCGAGAACGCGTGCGCGAGCTCCTCCTGCGACACGGAGATGTTGCTGATGCTCTGCCGCTTCACGGCCTCGAGGTACGACGCGAGGGGCACGGGCGCCTTGCCGACGTACTGGCTGCGGGCGAGCGACTCCTGCGCCTTCTCGGACCCGCGGTCGACGATGACGAACTGGTAGCCCGCGGACGACAGGCCGGTGCCGCCGCGGATCTCGACGAGGCGTTCGCCCTTCATGAACTCCATGACCTTGTCCACGACGTTCGTGATCGGCAGCCCCAGGGCGGTCGACAGCTCGCCCATCGTCATCTGACCGCGCAGGTACAGCGTCTTGAGCGCGAGGTCGGCGATGAAGCTGAGCGTGAGGCCGGTCTGCTCGATGGACTGCGGCTCGGGCGGGAGCGGGATCTCCGGCGTCGCGGGCGTGCCGGGCGTCCCGGGCGTGCCGGCAAGGGGCATCGTCGGAGCCGGACGCGTCTGCGGCTGGTACAAGACCGACCCTTCCCTCACCGAGGTGACTAACGTTTCGCTGAGTTCAGCATAGCCTCGAAGGCTTCTTCATCCATCACCTTGACACCGAGTTGCTTGGCCTTTTCGAGCTTCGTCCCGGCACCCGGACCCGCGACGAGCAGATCCGTCTTCGCGCTCACGGAGCTGCTCGGCTTGCCCCCGAGCGCGCGCACGAGCGCTTCCGCATCTTCACGACTGCGACGCTCGAGCGTTCCCGTGAACACGATGGTCTTGCCCGCGAATGGTCCCGCTGCGACCTCGACGCGCGCGGCCGGTAGTACTGGTACCACGCCGGCTTTCACGAGCTTGTCCATCAACACGATCTCGGACTCGTCGCCGAGATACGCGCGGATGGCATCGGCGACCTTCGCGCCCACACCGGAGATCGCCTGCAGATCCTCGGCGCTCGCGCCGCGGAGCGCGGCGAATGCCGCCGCGAGCGTCGCGCGCTCCGGCACCTTCGCGGCGATCCACTGCGCGAGGTCCTCCGACGTCGTCCAGCCGACCTGCGGGATCCCAAGGGCATTGATGATCCGCGCGAGCGGCCGCTGCTTCGCGTTCTGGATCCGGTCGTAGATGTTCGTCGCGCTCTTCTCGGCGAAGCGGTCGAGGTCCAGGAGCTGCGCCTTCGTGAGGAAGAAGATGTCGGCCGGGTCGACCACGAGACCGGTCGACTGCAGCTGCTCGATGAGCGCTCCGCCCACGCCCTCGATGTCGAACCCCCCGCGCGACACGAAGTGGCCGATGCGCTGACCGGTCTTCGCCGGGCAGGCCGGATTCGCACAGCGGTAGGCGACCTCACCTTCGCGGTGCTCGACCGGGGTCTCGCAGACCGGACACCGTTCGGGCATCGCGAACTCCGGGCCGCGCTTCGGCGCGCGTGTGCCTTTCGCGACGATCGGGGGTTCGACCCGCACGACCTCGGGGATCACATCGCCGGCCCGCTGGACCACCACGCGGTCGCCCACGCGGACGTCGAGCCGCTTCACCTCATCGAGGTTGTGCAGGGTCGCGCGCTTCACGGTCGTCCCGCCGATGAGCACCGGCGCGAGCCACGCCACCGGCGTGAGCACGCCGGTGCGTCCGACGTAGACCTTGATGTCCTCGATCGTCGTCGTCGCCTGCTCCGCGGGGAACTTGTACGCGACGGCCCAGCGCGGGTTGCGCGACACGAATCCGAGCGTCTCCTGATCCGTGACCCGGTCGACCTTCACGACGATCCCGTCGGTCCCGTAGTCGAGCTCATGGCGCTTGGTCCCCCACTCGGAGATGAACGCCAGCACGTCGTCGATGTCCTTCGCCTCGCGCACGTTCGGGTTGGTCCGCAGACCGAGCTCGCGCAGGCGCGCGAGGAGCGCGTGCTGCGACTCCACCGCGAGCCCGGCCGCGCTGTACACCCACATCGCGAGGTTGCGCTTGGACGTCGCCGCGGGATCGAGCTGCCGCACAGCGCCCGCTGCCGCGTTCCTCGGATTCGCGAACGGCGCCTCCTCGCGCTCGAGCCGCTCGCGGTTCGTCGCCTCGAACGATGCCGTCGGCAGGTAGACCTCCCCGCGGATGTCCAGGCGGCCAGGGACCTTCTCGCGCAGGGTGAGCGGGATGGACTTGATCGTCCGCAGGTTCGCCGTGACGTCCTCGCCGACCGATCCGTCGCCGCGCGTGGCGCCCTGGGTGAACGAGCCGTCGACGTACGTGAGGTTGATCGCGAGGCCGTCGATCTTCAGCTCGCACACGTATCCGACGTCGTCGCGGCCGAGCGCCTTGCGGACGCGCTGGTCGAACGTACGGACCTCCGCCTCGTCGAAGGCGTTCGACAGGCTGAGCATCGGGTGCGCGTGCTCCACCGGCGCGAATCGGTTGGACGGCGGCGCGCCGACGCGCTGGGTCGGTGAGTCCGGCGTGACGAGCTCCGGGTGCTTGGCCTCGAGGTCCTGCAGCTCGCGCATGAGCGCGTCGTACTCGAAGTCGTCGATCGTCGGCTGATCGAGGATGTGGTACTCGTAGTTCGCCTTCTCGATCTGCTCGCG
>CAZMLV010000216.1:0-3194 GCA_964567235.1 uncultured Chloroflexota bacterium
GCGACCGCCGAGCGGCCGCCACCGGCAAGCCGCTCGATGAGCGTGGCCTCGTTCCAGTCGTGCGCCGGCTGAATGAGCTCGTGCACCGTCGGCGCGCTGAGGATGCGCGCCTCGCGGCAGGCCCGGGCGATCGCGTTGTACCGGTCGTCGGAACTGATGTGGAACCGTCCGTCTGAGATCCCAAGCAGACGGTCGATGCCGTTCGCCTCGACCGACGCGCTCACCCGATCGCCGCGAAGGATGCCGGCCTCCGGGTCGAGGCCGACGATGAATGACGTCGGAAAGCCGGCCGCGGACAGCTGTGCCAGCAGGCTGGCCAGGATGTCATCGGTCGTTTCCACGATCGGCGCGGCCGATGGCGCGACCGGGCCGCTGGCCGGCGCTGCGGCCGCCGCGGGCTGCGCCGGCGCCGAAGGTGCCGCGAGCGGCTGGAATCGCCCGAGCGCACGGGCCTTCGCGAAGGCCGGCACCGTGGCCTGCACGATCGCCGCGATGAGTTCGAGCTCACCGGACGCGAATCCGCCTTCGCGGAACGTCTGCAGGGTGACCACACCGATGGAATCGTTCCCGGCCGCGAGCGGCACCTGGAGCACGCCGACGCGGCGACGCTCGCCGCCGATCGTCACCGCGCGGTCGAACGCGTGCCACCGCTCCGCATTGCGGACCGCGAAGCAGCTCGGCGAATCGTCGACGGGCTGTTTGCCGAGATCGCTCGACGCCGGGTCGACGCCGACGACCTTGTAGCGATACGCGACCTCGGGACGGTCCGCGTGGAACAGCGCAACGGCGAAGGCCGACGCTTCGCTCACCTCGTTCATCGCGTCGCGGAGGATTCGGCCTGCCGCGCGCGCGTCATCGACTGTGGAGACCGCGGCTGCGATCTGCGCGACGATGACCTCGATGCCGGCGGCCGCCTCGGCGGACACCGGCGCGGCGGTGGACGAGTACGAGCCGGCCGATGGCGCGACGTACGTCGGCGTGGCCGGTTCGGCGGCCTCGGGTGCTTGCGGCACCGGAGATGCGACCGTCGCGGCGGCATGCATCGCCATCGCGGACGCGATGAGCTCGCACGAGAGATCCATCGCTTCGCGCGTCTGAGCGCTCAGCGGCTCGCGCGAGACCAGCGTCCCGAGCAGAACCCCGACCGTGCGATCGCCGAATGCCAGACGCGAGATGAGGAGCCGCGGAGGCACGCCGACCCACTCGGCCTGATACGGCACCGGCCAGTCGAGCGCGACCGCGCTGTTCGCCGGCAACGTGTCGTCAGGGAGCTGCAGGGTCGTGAGCCGCCGATCGAACAACCACGGATTCCGGCCGACCTCCGCCGCAACCGAGTCCGGTCCAGCCGGCTGGCGCACGACCGCGCAGCCGATCAGGTGCGGGACGCTGTTGAGCATGATGCGAAGGGTCGCCTCCACCGGAGGGGTGGCGGGCACGATCTGAAGCGGCTCCACAGCCTGTTTGTAGGCGTCCGGCGCGCCGCCCGGGACGCCACCAGGGGGATTTGTCGCCGGGGGAGGACCAAGGTCAGGGGCCAGGGGAGCGGGGTACCATGGCCCGCGGTCGGAGCCCGCGTCGCGCATCGCGGTGTGTGGCTTCCGCATCGTGCAACACGGAGGGAGCCGTGGCAACGACGATCGCGAAGGGCGTCGAGGTGCGCGGCGCCGGCGTCGAGCGCTCGGACGAGATCCTCACGGCGGAGGCGCTCGACTTCGTCGCCGACCTCGCGCGCACGTTCGAGGCGACCCGGCGCGAGCTGCTCGCTGCGCGCACGTCCAGACAGGCCGAGCTGAGCGCTGGCGGCGAGCTCGGCTTCCTCGCGGCGACCCGCTCGGTCCGTGACGGCGCGTGGCGCGTCGCTCCCGCACCCCGGGATCTCCAGGTCCGAAAAGTCGAGATCACCGGGCCCACCGATCGGAAGATGGTGATCAACGCGCTGAACTGCGGCGCGTCGGTGTACATGGCCGACTTCGAGGACGCGAACACGCCGACGTGGGAGAACATGGTCTCGGGCCAGGTCAACCTCGCGGACGCGATCCGCCGGAAGATCGACTTCACCAGCCCCGAGGGCAAGCGCTATGCGCTCAACGAAACGCTCGCGACCCTGGTCGTGCGCCCCCGCGGCTGGCACCTCGTCGAGAAGCACCTGTTGGTGGATCGTTCCCCGATCGCCGGTGCGCTCATGGACTTCGGGCTGTACTTCTTCCACAACGCCAAGCAGCTCATCGATCGCGGGAGCGGACCGTACTTCTACCTGCCGAAGCTCGAGAGCCACCGCGAGGCCCGCCTGTGGAACGACATCTTCGTGCGCGCCCAGGAGAAGCTCGGGATCCCGAAGGGCACGATCAAGGCCACGGTGCTCGTCGAGACTTTCCCCGCGGCGTTCGAGATGGACGAGATCCTATACGAGCTCCGCGACCATTCGGGTGGGCTGAACGCCGGCCGGTGGGACTTCATCTTCAGCGTGATCAAGAAGTTCAACCACCGGTCCGACTTCCTGCTCCCGGATCGCGCCCAGGTCACGATGACCGTGCCGTTCATGCGCGCCTACACCGAGCTCCTCGTGCGCACGTGCCACGCACGCGGCGCGTTCGCGCTCGGAGGGATGGCCGCGTTCATCCCGACGCGCAAGGATCCCCAGGTCAACGAGGTCGCGCTCGCGAAGGTGCGCGAGGACAAGGTCCGCGAGGCGACCGACGGCTTCGACGGCACCTGGGTCGCACATCCCGACCTCGTGCCGATCGCGATGGCCGAGTTCGATCGCGTGCTCGGCGCGAAGCAGAACCAGCTCGATCGCACGCGCGACGACGTGCGGGTCACCGACGCGCAGCTCCGCGCCGTTGGCGTGCCCGGCGGCACGATCACCGATGCCGGGGTGCGGAGCAACGTGAGCGTCGGGATCCAGTACCTCGAGTCCTGGCTCCGCGGGATCGGCGCGGCCGCGATCTACAACCTCATGGAGGACGCGGCGACCGCGGAGATCTCGCGCTCGCAGGTGTGGCAGTGGGTCCACCACGGCGCGAAGACCGTTGAGGGCACGGCGATCACCAAGGACGCCATCCGCGCCATCGGCCGCGACGAGATCGCGCGCCTCGATGGCCCCGACCGGCGCTTCGGCGACGCGCTCGCCCTCTTCGAAGAGGTCGCGCTCGCCGATCGGTTCATCGAGTTCCTCACCCTCCCCGGCTACGACC
>CAZMLV010000217.1:0-3189 GCA_964567235.1 uncultured Chloroflexota bacterium
CGCACGTCCTCGGTCGTCATGAGGCCGAGGAAGTTCTGGTTCGTGACGACCGGCACGGCGCGGAGATTGCGCGGCAGCATGAGATCGCGGACCACGGTCGCGATCGAGGAGCGCGGATCGGCCGCCGCGAACGTCGTGTTCATGAGCGGCGCGACGCGCGTGCCGGCGACGAGCCCGCCGAGTTGCTCCTGGCGCATCGATTGGGTCGCGGCGTTGTAGAGGAAGTACGCGAGCAGCAGCGGCCAGAACCAGAGGGCGTCTCCGTCGGTGAACTGCACGAGTCCCCAGATCACGAACGCGCCGGCGACGAGCTGGCCGCCGCGCGCGGCGATCGGGGTCGCCTTCGCGCGATCGCCCCGAACGGCCCAGATGATCGAGCGGAGCACGCGGCCGCCGTCCAGCGGGAAGCCGGGGAGCATGTTGAACGCCGCGAGGTACAGGTTGATGGTCCCGATGTAGCTCGCGATCGCGATGACGCCGTCGAGCGACGGGGTCGTGCGGATGTCGAGCACGCCGGGCACCGACCAATTCACGAACGGAATGTCCCCGCCGCCGATCGTGAGGCCGATGATCCCGATGACCACGCTCATCGCGGGTCCGGCCGCGGCCATGAAGAACTCCGCCTTCGCGCTCGGTGGCTCCTGCCGGAGGTTCGCGACGCCGCCAAGCAGGAACAGGGTGATCGACGAGACGGCCATATTGAACCTGCGGGCCACGAGCGAGTGCGACAGCTCGTGCGCGAGGATCGAGCAGAAGAACAGGAGCGCGGTCACGGTCGCGATCAGGAGGCGCTTCTCCTGCGACCACGCCGTCCCTTCGAATTGGCCCTGCCAGAGGCCGAAAAAGACGAGCGCGAAGATGATCAGCCACGAGATGTGGAGCCTGATCTCGATGCCGAAGATCCGCCCGATGCGGAACGAGCCGGCCACGGTCTGAGCATAGAGTCCGATACTGATGACGATGGACCTGCCGACCGTTCCCGAGCTGGCCGCGATGATCGATCACGCGGTGCTCAAGCCGACGCAGACGGAGCGCGACGTCGTGGACGCCTGCGCCATCGCACGGAAGGAGCACATCGCATCGGTGTGCGTCAAGCCCTTCTACGTGCCGATCACCGCGCGACTGCTGAAGGACAGCGGCGTGGACACGTCGACGGTCATCGGTTTCCCGCACGGCGGGCAGTCCCCGGAGATCAAGGTCTCGACCGCGTCGAACGCCCTGCGCGAAGGCGCGACCGAGCTCGACATGGTCATCAACATCGGCGCGCTCATCGACAAGGATTACGCGACCGTCGAGCGCGAGGTCGCGTCAGTGGTGGGGCTCGCGCACGCGAACGAGGCGCTCGTGAAGGTCATCCTCGAGACGAGCTACCTCGACGACGCGCAAAAGGTGATCGCCGCGCAGATCGCGGCCGCCGCGGGCGCGGACTTCGTGAAGACATCGACCGGGTTCGGCCCGGAGGGCGCGACGGTCGAGGACGTGCGGCTCCTTCGACAGACGGTCGGCGAGAAGCTCGGGGTCAAGGCCTCCGGCGGGATCCGCACGCTCGATGAGGCGCTCGCGATGATCGAGGCCGGAGCGAGCCGGCTCGGAACGTCATCGACCAGCGCGATCCTCGCCGAGCTACGGCATCGGCGCGGGGAGGAGTGATTCCCCACCCATCGCGGAGGGTCCCGAACAGGTCATTTCACCCGTCTCCCCGCGCCAGCCTTTGCCGAGTGTCCGGCCGCCACAGCGCGACCGCGATAGCCGCGGGCACGTTCTGCTGGTCCGATCGGCGACCCTGTGATCGTGTCGCATGATGCAAAGTCGCTTTTCGATGCGAGAACCGATACAATCCAGGTCGTACATACACGGACATCGGGCACTCGTGGGGGGCTGGACCGAGTCGGTCTGGCCCTATTTTTTTAAGCCCGAAGGTGACGGTTCGCCCCTTGAGGGCTGCGCCATAGCCCGTTTGGAGAAGATTTGACCCTCGCACCAGAAAAACCCATCCCCGCGATCGAAGCGGGACGATTCGGCGACCTGACCATCCATCCCAAAGTCATGCGAGCGATCGAAGACCTGGGCTTCATGGCCCCGACGCCGGTCCAGGCCAAGGCCATCCCGTTGATGCTCGAGGGCCGCGACGTACTGGCTCAGGCCCAGACCGGCACCGGCAAGACCGCCGCGTTCGCCATCCCGGTCCTGCAGCTCATCGAACCGACGCTCCGCAAGCCGCAGGCGCTCATCGTCGTGCCGACGCGCGAGCTGTGCGTCCAGGTGACGCGCGAGTTCGGCACGCTCGGCAAGTACATGCACTCGAGCGAGGTCGCGATCTACGGCGGCGTCTCCTACGTCCCGCAGGAGCGCGCGCTGAAGCGCGGCGCGACGATCGTCGTCGGCACGCCAGGCCGGCTCCTCGACCACATCGAGCGCGGCACGCTGGACCTCTCGGGCCTGCGCGTCGTGATCCTCGACGAGGCCGACCGGCTCCTCGACATGGGCTTCGCGCCCGAGGTGAAGCGCCTTCTCAGCAAATGCCCGACGAACCGGCAGACCGCGCTGTTCAGCGCGACGCTCCAGGGCGAGGTCCAGGATCTCGCGCGGCGGTTCACGAAGAACGCGGCACAGATCGCGATCGAGCCCGAGCGCGTGAACCTGGCGGCGATCGAGCAGATCTACATCGAGGTGCTCGACGAGGACAAGGTGAAGGCGCTCGAGGAGCTCCTCAAGAAGTACGACATCGATCAGGTCCTCATCTTCCGTCACACGAAGCGCGGCGTGGACAAGCTCGTCGAGTCGCTCCAGCGCCGCAAGCACAAGGTCGAGGCGCTCCACGGCGACCTGAGCCAGCGGGAGCGCGAGCGCACGCTCGATGCGTTCCGCGACGGGTCGCTGCCGATGCTCGTCGCGACGAACGTCGCCGCGCGCGGTCTGCACATCGAAGACATCAGCCACGTCGTGAACTACGACCTGCCGGAGGATCCCGAGACGTTCACCCACCGCGTTGGCCGGACCGGCCGGGTCGGAAAGCCGGGGGTCGCGGTGACCTTCGTCGGCCCATGGGACGTCGACGAGTTCGAGGTCCTGAAGAAGAAGGCCAAGGTCACGTTCCGTCGCGAGGTGCTCGACCTCTACGGGACCTGAAGGATCTCTCGAGCGGCCCGTCCCACCGGTCAGGGTGGCCGGCCTGGAAGCTCGAAGCGC
>CAZMLV010000218.1:0-3167 GCA_964567235.1 uncultured Chloroflexota bacterium
CACCGGCACGCGCGCGGTCTGATCCGAGCCGAACGCCCGGACGCCGCCGACGAGGCGCCGCAGTGGCGACGTGATCGTGCGCGCGAGCAGTCCGGCCACGACGAGCGCGAAGCCCGCGGCGATGAGCCCGGCGATCACGAGCGACGGCAGGAGCGCCCGAACGACGTCGGCGAAGACCGCGCGCGGCCGCGCGACGACGATGAAGCCCTGGCCGCCGGCACCGAGCGCCGCCACCCGCAGCTGCTGCTGGACGAAGATCCACACGGTCCCGTCCGGGTCGGTGAACTGGCCGATGCCCGCGGCGTCGGTCGACGGCAGTCGGGTGTTGACGAGCGTTCCGTCAGTGTCGATGAGCACCCGCCGCTGCACGTTGTTCGCGGTCGGGTTGTTCCCGGGGCTCACGATGAGCAGGCGCGCGTTCGCGGCCTCCACCTGCTCGGCGAGACTCGTGATCGCGTCCCGCGGCTGCTGCCCGTTCCGGATGGCGGTCTGGATCGCGGTCTGGAACGGCGCGGCCAGCTCCTGCAGGCGGATCCGCGTGACGTCGTTCTCGTACCTGAACAGCAGGCCGCCGATCGCGATCCCGGCCACGAGCAGACCGACCGCGACGACGGCGAGATAGGACAGGAACAAACGCCCGGCGACGCTGTGCAACCGATCCACGCTCAGCTCAGGCGGGCGGGACGAGCTTGTATCCCACGCCCCACACGGTCTCGATCTTCGCGCTCGCTGCGGCGAGCTTGTCGCGGAGCTGCTTCACGTGGACATCGACCGTCCGCGTCTCGCCGGGGTACGCGAAGCCCCAGACGTTCTCGAGGAGCTTGTCGCGCGTGAGCACGATGCCCGGCTGCCGGCAGAACGCCTCGAGCAGCTCGAACTCCTTCGCCCGGAGCGCGACCGCCTGCCCGTCGACGATCACCTCGTGTCTCGCCGGATCGAGCAGCAGGTTCCCGATCTCGAGCGGCCGCGTCCCGCCGCTCCCGGTCGCGCGGCGAATGACCGCGTTCACGCGTGCCACGAGCTCACGCGGGTTGAACGGCTTGGTGAGGTAGTCGTCGAGCCCCGCGTCGAGCCCGGCCACCTTCTGGACATCCTCGGCCCGCGCGGTGAGCGCGACGACCGGGGAGTCATGCATCCGCCGGAGCTCGGCGAAGAGCTCGAGCCCGTCGGCGTCCGGAAGGCCGAGGTCCAGCACGACACACGCCGGCGCGCCGAGCGCGAACGCGGCGCGCGCATCGGCCGCGGTCGCGCAGTGCTCCACGACGAATCCGGCGTTCTTGAGATAGAGCGTGACGAGCTCGGCCACGGACGGATCATCTTCGACGACCACGACGCGGGTGCCGCTCACGCTTCGAATGCTAGGTCCGGGTTTGGCTGCGGAGGCGAGGGTCGCTAGCTCGCGACCGCCAGCGGCCTCGTGAGCGCATCGGCGACGGCCTGGACGTGACGCGCCGATGCCTCCGAACGCGGTGCGCGCGAGCGCAGTCGGTCGGCGAGCGCCTCGACGCCGCAGACCACTGGAACGGTCGAGCTCGCGCAGTCGTCGCCGATGCCGCGCTCGATGAGCACGTATGCGTCGACCTTCGTGCGGATGTGACCGCCGCCCGAGATGTCGGTGCGGACGCGAGTCGCGTCCTCGCGCGCGCGACGTGACGGGGAATCGGCCAGGTGATGGAGGCCCTGCGGATCGACGCGGTGCCAGCCGTCGTTGTAGCAACCGTACTTCGCGTCCTCGCCGAGCGGCTCGATCGCGGAGATCCCGGAGGGACCCACGACGATGATCGGCACGACCGCGCCGCCATCGCGCGGCGGGTACTCGGTGAGGACGACGTACTCGGGACCGAGCGCGGCAGAGAGCTTGTCGGTCACACGCTCCGCGACGATGCCGCTGGAGCGCGCGCCGAGCGCGCGGACGGCCTCGCGGATCGCGAGCGCGAACGGCGGGATCGCGAGGAGGTAGAACAGCGGGCCAGCGAGCTCCTTCGCGACGGCCGACGTCCCGAGCGCGAGGGCAAGCCAGAAGCACGCGGCGCGCAGATTGCGCCGCCAACGCACCGGCCGTGATGTCCTGGAAGCAAGGATCGCCACGGATTGCCCTTCCTTCTTTAAGCCGCCCGCCTGGAAAGGTGAGGCGTCGATGCTCGTCCGTCGGCCGGGAGCCGACAAGTAGGAGAGAGGTACTACGGAGGGCGGTTAGCCTCCAGCCATGTCGCTCCGATCGGAGATCGCCGAGCAGCCCAAGGTCGTCGCCCGACTGCTCGAGGTCGGCTGGCCGGAGGCTCGGACCCTGGCCCGGCCGCTCGCGGCGGCGGAGCACCTGACGATCGCCGCCCGGGGGTCGTCGGACAACGCCGCGACCTACGGGAAGTACCTCTTCGAGAGCCTGGCCGGCGTCGTCACGGCACTCGCCGCGCCGTCCCTGGTCACCCGCTACCGCACGCCGCCGAGCTTCGCTCGGGGGGCGGTCATCGGCATCTCGCAATCGGGCGCCGCGCCCGACGTGGCCGCCGTCCTGGCCGAGGCCCGGGCGGTGCGCGCGCCGACTGTCGCCATCACCAACAAGGCCGGGTCGCTCCTGGCCCGCACGGCGGCCGAGACGTTCCTCCTCCGCTGCGGACCGGAGCGGTCGGTGGCCGCGACGAAGACCTATACCGCGACCTGCGTGGCGCTCGCCCTTCTTGCCGCGAACGCCGCCGAGTCCAGGGGCCGGAGCGCGCTGTCCCTGGCCGGCCTGGTCGACAGCGTCACCGAGGCCGAGGCCAGCGAGCGGGCTGCGGACCGGATCGCCCGCAGGATCGGGAAGGCCCGGGCGATCGTGATCCTCGGACGTGGCTACGAGTACGCGACCGCGCTCGAGGCCGCGCTCAAGATCAAAGAGCTCGCGCAGGTCTGGGCGGAGCCGTACTCGAGCGCGGACTTCGCCCATGGCCCGATCGCGCTGCTTGAGTCAGGCGTCCCGGTCCTCCTGTTCAGCGCGCGCGGTGCGGCGCAGGCCGAGGCACGGACCCTGTCACGGACGCTGCAGGCGAAGGGTGCGGCGGTCTACGCGGTGACGAACGACGCGGGGCTGGCCGAGCTGGCTGATGACGCCGTGCTGCTGGGCGCTCCGCTCTCGGAGGCGCTCACGCCGATCAGCTTCGCCGTCGTGGCGCAGCTCGTCGCGCTCG
>CAZMLV010000219.1:0-3143 GCA_964567235.1 uncultured Chloroflexota bacterium
GGGCACGCTGCTGGACGGCGAGATCATCGTGTGCGACTCGCGCGGCCGGCCGAGCTACGACCTGCTGGTCGGCCGCCTCGGCCCGAAGGCCAGCAAGCGCGGCAAGGGCCCGCTGTTCGTCGCGTTCGACCTGCTCTACGACGAGGGCAAGCCGATCCTCGGGCTCCCGCTCGAGCGGCGCCGCGAGCGGCTTCTCGCGCGCGGGCTGCCCCAGAAGGGTCTCGTGGTGCCCGAGCACCTCGAGAACGACGGCGAGCCATTCCTCGAGGTGGTAGCCGAATACGAGCTCGAGGGCGTCGTGGCGAAGCGCCGCGACGGCAAGTACGTGCCGGGGACGCGCAGCGCCGACTGGCTGAAGTGCCTGGTCTCGCCGCGCGCCGACGTGGTCATCGGCGGGCTCGTGCTGGACGAGCGGCGCGGCGCGCGGGCGCTGCTCTGTGGCTGGATGAACGACAACGGCGCGCTCACCTACGCCGGCGAGGCCTACGTCCCGCCGTATCTCGGTGAGTGGGTCGACGCCGCGACGCGCAGCTTTCGCACCCACGGCTCGCCGTTCCTCGGCCCGTTCCCGCTGCGCCCGGGGATGGTGTGGCTGCGGCCGAGGCTCGTCGCGATCGTCGACCACGAGACCGTCGAGCGCGGCGTGCTGGTCGACGCGAGATTCCGGGCCCTTCGCTTCGACGCGCGGCTGGACGATTGCCGGATCGAGGAGCCGGTCGAGGTCCCGGAGTATCCGCCGACCGGCGGCCCCGATCGGCCCAGGCTCATCCTCCTTCACGCGCTTCCGTTCACGTTCGATTAGGCGCGCGGCCGCGCGCTACAATTGGAAAAACCCCGGAGGTCAGCGCCCGTGCCGAAGTTCGTGTTCGTGACCGGAGGGGTCACCTCCTCCCTTGGCAAGGGCATCACCGCCGCGTCACTCGGTCGCATCCTCGTTGCGCGCGGTCTTTCGGTCGCCTCACTGAAGATGGACCCCTACCTCAACGTCGACCCTGGGACGATGTCGCCCTATCAGCACGGCGAGGTCTTCGTGACGGAGGACGGTGCCGAGTCCGACCTCGACCTCGGTCACTACGAGCGATTCATCGACCGCAACGTCACCCGTGCGTCCAACCTCACGACCGGCCAGATCTACAACGCGGTCATCGCGAAGGAGCGCCGCGGCGACTACCTCGGCGCGACCGTGCAGGTGATCCCGCACGTGACGAACGAGATCAAGTCGCGGATCCACCGGGTCGCGCGCGAGGCCCAGGCCGAGGTCGTGGTCGTCGAGGTCGGCGGCACCGTCGGCGACATCGAATCGTTGCCCTACCTCGAGGCGATCCGTCAGTTCCGGAACGACGTCGGGCGCCAGAACGTGATGTACATCCACCTCACCCTCCTCCCGCGCGTCGTCGGCGGCGAGCTGAAGACCAAGCCGACGCAGCACTCGGTGAAGGAGCTGCGGTCCATCGGCATCCAGCCCGACGTGATCATCGCCCGGGCCGACGTGCCGATCGACGACGAGCTGCGCGAGAAGATCGCGTTGTTCTGCGACGTGAAGATCGACAACGTGGTGTCCGAGCCGGACGCCTGGTCGATCTACGCCGTGCCGCTCATGCTCGAGGAATCCGGCGTCGGGAAGATCGTCGTCGAGGAGCTCGGGCTCTCCGAGCGCGCGACCGAGCCCGACCTTCGGGAGTGGCAGGCGCTGGTCGAGAGCATCAAGACCGCGCGCATCCCGCTCGAGATCGGGCTCGTCGGCAAGTACATCGAGCTCCGCGACGCCTACCTCTCGGTGGCCGAGTCGATCCGGCACGCGAGCTGGGCCGCGGGATGTGACGTTCGGATCCGCTGGATCGACAGCGAGAAGCTCGAGCACGGCGGGGACACCGAGCCGCTGATCGGCCTCGATGGGATCGTCATCCCGGGCGGCTTCGGCTACCGGGGCATCGAGGGGAAGGTGCAGGCCGCGCGGTTCGGCCGCCAGCAGCAGATCCCGACGCTCGGCCTCTGCATGGGCATGCAGTGCATGGTGATCGAGCTCGCCCGAACCGCGCTCGGGACGGACGACGCGAACTCCACGGAGTTCGACGCCTTCACGCCGCACCCGGTCATCGACCTGCTGCCGGAGCAGCGTGACGTGAACGACAAGGGCGGCACGATGCGCCTTGGCTCGTACCCGTGCGTCCTGACAGAGGGCTCGCTCGCCCAGCGCGCGTACCGCCAGCCGATCGTGCTCGAGCGGCACCGCCACCGCTGGGAGTTCAACAACGCGTACCGCGAGCTCCTTGGCAACCACGGCATGCGCTTCAGCGGCCTCTCGCCCGACGGCCGGCTCGTCGAGATCTGCGAGCTCGAAGGACATCCGTTCTTCCTGGGCACCCAGTACCACCCCGAGTTCCGTTCGCGGCCGAACCGGCCACATCCGCTGTTCGTCTCGTTCATCCAGGCTGCGCTCGAATACGCGCGGGCGAGCGGCCGAGCTGAAGCGCGGGCACCGCACCTGCAGGAGACACCGGCATGAAGCTGTTCCTCGACACCGCGGAGTTCGACGAGATCAAGCAGGGCGTCGATTGGGGCGTCGTCGACGGCGTCACGACCAACCCGACACTCATCGCGAAGGCCGGGCAGGACCACGAGACCCAGGTGAAGAAGATCTGCGGGATCGTGGGGAACGTCTCGGCCGAGGTCGTCAGCGAGAAGAAGGACGACATCCTCGTGGAGGGCCGGCGCCTCGCGTCGTGGCACAAGAACGTCATCGTCAAGGTACCGATGACCCCGGACGGGCTCGCCGCGGGGAAGATCCTCGCGGCCGAGGGCACCCGGGTCAACGTGACGTTGTGCTTCAGCGTGAACCAGGCGCTGCTCGCGGCAGCGATCGGCGCGTACATCATCAGCCCGTTCGTCGGACGGGTCGACGACATCAACGAGGACGGCATGACGATCGTCCGCGACATCGTCTCCGCGTACCGCCAGCAGGACATCAAGACGAAGGTCCTCGCGGCGAGCCTGCGGGGACCGCTGCACGTGTCGCAGGCCGCGCTCGCCGGCGCCGACATCGGGACGATGCCGTTCGGCGTGCTGCAGGCGATGTTCAAGCACCCGCTCACCGACGCGGGCCTGAAGCGCTTCAAAGAGGACTACCTGAAGAGCCAGGAGGC
>CAZMLV010000220.1:0-3102 GCA_964567235.1 uncultured Chloroflexota bacterium
GGCTCGCCGCGAAGGACGCGCGCATGCAGCTGCTCGCCGCGGCGTCCGGGTTGCTCGAGGTCGGCCCCAGCGAGCTTCGCATCGAGCGTGGCGTGGTGATCAGCAAGGGTCAGCGCACGCCGATCGCCGAGATCCTGGGCCAGATCCAGAACTTCACCGTGATCGGAAAGGGCTCGCGGTTCCCGAATCCCGAGGGCGTGTCGCTGAAGACGTTCGGCGCGCACTTCGCGCAGGTCGAGGTCGACACGCGGACCGGAGAGGTCTTCGTCGAGCACGTCGTCGCGGTCCACGACATCGGCCGGGTCATCAATCCGCTCACGGCGGCCTCGCAGGTCGAGGGCGGCGTCATCCAGGGGCTCGGCTTCGTGCTCAGTGAGGAGCGCATCGTCGACCGGCCGACCGGTCGCGTCGTCAACGGGAACCTCGAGGGCTACAAGGTGCCCACGATCCGCGATGTCCCGAAGATCACGGTGCGCTTCATCGACGACCCGGACACCAAGGCGAACAACATCGGCGCGAAGGGCCTCGGCGAGCCCCCGATCATCCCGCTGCCGGCCGCGATCGCGAACGCGGTCGCGAACGCGATCGGTGTCCGCGTGCGCACCGCCCCGATCACGCGCCAGCGCGTGCTCGACGCGTTGAGCCTGCAGTGAAGCCGTTCGCGTACGCGCGGCCGAAAGCGGTGACCGAAGCGCTCGAGCTCGCGCGCGCCGGCGCGACCGTGATGGCCGGCGGGACGGACCTCATCGGCCTGATGAAGGACGGGATCCTGTCGCCAGAGCGGATCGTCGACATCCGCGACCTCGAGCCGCTGCGCGGCTGGGCCCGTAGCAAGGGCAAGGGCCTCCGCATCGGCGCGCTCGTGGCTCTTGCCGAGCTCGAGACGTCGGCCGACCTCGCGAAGCTCCTGCCGATCGTCGGCGAGGCGCTTCGCCCTGCCGCCACGGTCCAGCTGCGGACGATGGGCACGCTCGGCGGCAATCTCCTGCAGCGGAACCGGTGCTGGTACTTCCGCGACGAGGCCTATCCCTGCTGGCTCAAGGGTGGGGTCCGGTGCTTCGCCGTCGATGGGGACAACCGCCTGCACGCCATCGTCGGGGCCGAGGAGTGCGTCGCCGTCGCGCCGTCAGATCTGGCGCCGGCGCTCATCGCGTACGACGCGAGCGTGTCGCTGACCGGCTCGCGCGGCTCGCGGACGATGCCGCTCAACGACCTCTTCGTGACGCCGCACGGCCGGGTTCGCCGCGAGCACGCGATCACGCCGGACGAGCTCATCGTCGAGGTGCGCGTGCCCGAGAACGCGCTGGCCCGGCGCGGCGCGTTCGAGAAGGCGATGGAGCGCAAGACCTGGAGCTTCGCGCAGGTCTCGGTCGCCGTCTCGGTCAAGATCATCGGCGGCGCGATCCGCGACGCGCGCATCGTGCTCGGCGGCGTGGCACCGGTCCCGTGGCGCGCGCGTGACGCCGAGAAGCTTCTTGAGGGGCACCCGCTGGACGACGCGGCGTGCCAGGCCGCCGCCGACGCCGCGATGGAGCATGCCGAGCCGTTGAAGGACAACGGCTACAAGGTGCCGCTCGCACGGGAGCTCATCCGGCGGACGCTCCGCCGGCTCGCATGACGAGCGACGCGGAGCTCATGCGGCTCGAGCTGGAGAACCAGATCGCTGTTGCGCGCGCCTTCCTGTCGCCGGGCGACGCGCTGGCCGAGCGATACGGCACGGCGGTTGACGATGTTGCCGGGCTCGCCTGCTCGCGGTGCGCAGCATGGGATTACCAGCTGTTCAATCGCGCCATCGGCGCCGCCGTCCTCGGCCGGCTCGACGCGGACGGCATTGGCGCGATCGTTCGGCACTACCAAGCACATGGACGTCAGGCTTGCATCGAGGTGTATGACTCGATCACCCCTCCGGCTCTGCTCGCATCCCTGGCGTCCGCCGGCTTCGGCGACTCGGGGCACGGGTACGAATCACACGTGCTGGAGACCGAGACTCCAGTCGAAATCGAGATCGCGGACTCGAGCGTGCGTCGCTGCGAACCCGCCGAGTTCCGGCGCTTCGCGGAGCTCGTCCGTGACGGATTCGGTTTCGCTGGCGGTGGCCCCGTCGCTGACTTCGTCGCTGACCTGACGGTGTCCGGGCTCGAGAAGATGCGCGCGGATGCTGCCGCGTTCATCGCATCCGTGGGCGGTCAGGATGCGGGGACCGGTGAGCTCGTGCTCACCGATCGTGTGGCGGGCTGCTATTCCGGGACCGTGGCCGAGCCGTTCCGCGGACGCGGCATCCAGAAGGCGCTGATCGCCGCTCGGGTCCGCGAAGGGCTGGCGCGTGGCAAGCGGATCTTCATCTCACAGACCGATCCGGACTCGCCGAGCGGTCACAACCTGCGCGACCTTGGATTCCGCGTGCTATATCGCGCGCGCTGGTTCATCCGGCCAGCGTGACGGCCATCGCGCGCGCCGTGAATGACAATTTCATCGTCGCGCAGCGCCTGTGGACCCAGGCCGACCCGATCCTCGCGCGGCGGTACGGCCTGGCCAACGCGGTCCGCCGCGGGGTCGTGTGCTTCAGCGCGGCGTCGTTCCCCGAGCCGTTCGGTGATCTCGCCATCGGGTTCGGCGTGGCCTGTCGGCCGACGCGCGCGGCGCTGGACGCCGTGCTCGGGTACTACGCAGGGCTCCGCCAGGCGCCGCGGATCGCGGTGCTCGGCCGGCTTGCGGCGCGGGCGGACGCACTCCAGCTGCGCCGGGCCGGACTGCGCGAGGCGGCACCGCAGCATCACGTGTTCGTCCGCCGGGGACGGGTCGTTCCGCGCTCGCGGCTCGAAGCGGCGGTCACGCTCGAGGCGGTCTCCGCGGGCGATGCCGCACCGCTCGCGCAGCTCGCGCAGGCGGGCTTCGGCGGCCGCGGGCCGATCGCCGACTACTTCACTCGCACGCGGATCGCGATGCTGCGCTCCCACCCGCGCACGACGGCTGCGGTCCGGGCGATCCGCAACGGAGAGCCGGCCGGCAGCGGGATCGTCATCGTGTCGTCCGGCGCGGCGAGCCTGTGGTCGGGCAGCGTGCTGCCGGCGCATCGCGGCCACGGCATCCAGCGCGCGCTCA
>CAZMLV010000221.1:0-3098 GCA_964567235.1 uncultured Chloroflexota bacterium
GCTCCGCTCTGGAGAACGGCGCCTCCGTCGCGGCGATGATCCTCACCACCGAGGCCCTCATCACCGACCTTCCTGAGAAGGACAAGACCCCGGCGGGCATGCCCCCGGGTGGCGGGATGGACTACTAGTCCAGCCCAGTTCCACGCGATCACGGGGAGGCCCCGTCGCCACGTCGGCGGCGGGGCCTCTTCTTGTCGGCTATCCGACCAGGACCGCACCCGCCTCGCGTGACCGCCGATCGAAATCGTCGGCCACATCGACAAAGACAAGACCGAGGCGCGCGCACTCGCGCTCGATCAGCTTCGTGTGATCGACCACGTGGAGGGCCATCGACCGGAGCTGCTCAGGAGACGTTTCGGCGAGCCACGGCTGGCGTCCGAGCTGCGTTCCGAGAAGCGTCGCGGTCATCGTGCTGTTCCCGAGGAACACCGAGCGGACCGGGTACCGCTTCGCAAGGTCCGCGGCCTGCTCTGGTAGGAAGTCGACGCCCTCAATGACATAGGGTGACCGCAGCGACGCAACACCCCACGTGAAGCGTTCGAGATAGGGGAAGAACTGCTCGGCGTGTCGGGCGATCCCAGACACGTCGCCCCATTCGATGTGCGTCAGATCGGGAACGCCGACCTGGATCGTCGTCCGCAGGACGTCGGTCGAGATCCAGCCCGCACCGAGCTTTCGAGCGACCCGTTCGGCAAGCAACGTCTTGCCGACCCCCGGAGGTCCGCCGATCAAGTGGATCACGCGCGTGGTCTAAGCCTACGGAGCGCCGAGCGCCCCCAGCGCTATTGCCCGGGCGGCGCGATGCGGGACTGCATGACGAGCGGTCCGGCGCGCTTGCCTTCGGCCGACATCTCGATCGTCACCGCGCACTGCGTGAAGCTCGCGACGGGGACCGTGAGGTCGACGTTCTGGATCGCGTCGCCGTTCGGCGCGAAGTTCGCACCGCGCACCCAGTGCCCGTCCGCGTCGACGAGCCACACCGTGTACATCGCGCCGCCGGTCAGCGGCCGCAGGTCGTGGAACACGACGAACGGGCTGAGATCGGGCTTGCCCGGCGAGAACAAGGTGCCGCCGGACCCCTGCCACTGGTCGAGCCCGACCATGTACCAGTTCGTTCCGCCGTGCGACACCTTCGCGGCGATCGAGGCGTACTCGGCGCGCTCGGTCTCGGCCGCGCGCAGGTCACGCAGCGAGTTCAGGTCGAGGACGAGGAAGAGGACGGCCGCCGCGGCGAGGGCGCCGACGCCGAGCCAGCTCCACGTTGGCCGGAACGTCCAGGACGTCTCGCGGCGGACCGGCGGCGCCGGCGTCGCGGTCGGTCCCGCGGCCTCAGCGGCCGCTGCAGCCAGAATCCGCTCCTTCAGCCCGGCCGGCGGGTCGCGCAGCAGGACCATGTCCGGAAGCGCATTCACTGCCGTGGCGATCCCGGCCAGCTCTTCCCGGCAGACCGGGCACTGGGTAAGGTGCGCGGCGACGCGCTCGGCCTCGCGCGGCCGGAGCGCGCCGACGGCGTAGAGCTCGAGGTCGTCCGTGACGTGCTCGGTCATGCCCGGGTGCCTTCGAGCGCGCGACGCATCTTCTGGAGGCCGATCCGCATCCGGCCCTTCACGGTGCCGAGCGGCACACCCATGAGCTCGGCGAGCTCGACGTGGGTGTACCCGCCGAAGTAGGCGAGCTCGATCGTCCGGCGCTGCGCTTCGGGCAGGGTCTGGAGCGCGAGCCTTACCGTCTGCTGCTCGACGTTCCGCTCGGCCATGGCCGCCGTGTCCTCATCGGCGGCTCGCTGCTCGGCGACCTCGAGCGGCGCCGGACGGAAAGCGGTCTTTCGCCGGAGCACGTCGACGGCGCGGTGGTGCACGATCGACAGGAGCCAGCCGCGCGGGTTGCCCCGCTCGCGCCGGTAGCTGCCCGCGCCGCGCCAGGCCGAGATGAAGGCGTCCTGGACGACGTCCTCGGCCGCCTCGCTCTCGCCGAGGATCCGGTAGGCGAGGGCGTACGCCAACCGGCCGTACCGGTCGTAGAGGGCGGCCAGGGCGGACAGATCGCGCTCGGCGAGCGCGGACATCAGGGCGTCGTCGGCCGGAAGCGGGTCAGCCATTCACCGACTGTACGCAGGGCGGACGGCCGTGGATGCGAAAGGCAAAGAAACGACCCGAGCGACCTGCCTCCGTGCCCTGCCGCAGCTTCGAAGCTCTGCAGCCTGGCCGTGGAGCCGATCCTCGATATCCTCTCGGACCGCCTTTGATGCTATCTCCGGTTGCGCTCCTGAGACTCGGTTCCGTTGATGGAATCTCCGGATCCGTTCCTCTTGGCAGACCCCTCGGGTCGCGGTGAAACATAGCCGCCGAGACGCCGAGCGAACAACGGCTTTATCCACCAATCCGCGACGGGCCGACCCGATGTTGTCCACGAGGTGCGCGCGCTTTTCCACGGTCCATCCACGCGACTGTGGATTTCCGTCATGGCCGCCGCGATACCTACCATCGAACGATGAGCCTCGACCCGATCCTTGACGTCCTCAATCCGGAGCAGCGCGCCGCGGTGACGCATCCGGGCGGCCCGCTCCTCATCCTCGCCGGCGCTGGTTCGGGCAAGACCCGCGTGCTCACGCACCGGATCGCGTTCCTCGTCCGGGACGAGGGCGTCCCGCCGCGGAAGATCCTCGCGGTCACGTTCACGAACAAGGCGGCGAAGGAGATGCGTGCCCGGCTGCAGAAGCTCCTCGGCGACGCCGCCCTCGCCGACCTCACCGCCGGGACCTTCCACGCCTTCTGCGCGCGGCTGCTTCGCCGGGACGGACCCGAGGTCGGCCTGGACCGGGGCTTCGCGATCTACGACACCGCCGACCAACGAGCCCTCCTCCGCCAGGCCATGGGCGACACCGGCGTCTCGGAGCGCCTGTTCTCGCCGGGAGCGATCGAGGCGGTGATCTCTGGCGCGAAGAACGAGCTCCGCGGGCCGGCCGACCTCGCGAACGAAGCGCGCGGGCAGCTCGAGCGGCTTGCCGCCACGGTCTGGCGGCGGTACGAGGCCCTCCTCAAGGAGAACAACGCGGGCGACTTCGACGACCTGCTGGTCCTGCCCTGCCGACTGTTCGA
>CAZMLV010000222.1:0-3085 GCA_964567235.1 uncultured Chloroflexota bacterium
GGCGCGATCAGCACCGGGGTGTTCAGCGCGGTGCTCGCGGCGGCGGTCGTCTCGATCGCGCTCTCGGCGATCGCGGTGCGCCTGTTCCCGGCGCGGACGCTCTAGGTCTAGGGCTTCGGCTCGCCTCGCGTGTCGATGGCGTTGCCCGCGTCGGGCGGGGTGCCGCGCTTCACGCCCTTCTTCCCACCACGGGTGCGGTACGCACGCCACGCGCGGCCGGTCACGGCATCACGATGCTCGCTCCCCTCGACGTAATCGTCGACGCGCGCGAGCACGACCGCGGTGATCGCCGCGAGGGCGAGCCGCCAGAAGGTGAAGAACAGCAGCCGCAGGCATCCACCGAGACAGCAACCCATGCTCGGCACTCTAGCGAGAGCCGTGCCACGCCGATCAGACGAAGAAGCGGCGCAGCTCCAGCGCCACACGCACGGGGTCGGCGCCCCTGCCGGTCATCGGGTCGGCGGCATTGCCCGAGGCGGAATGACCGAGCCCGGCGAGCCTGACGCGCTGGGCGCGAGGAAGGACTCGCTCGAGCGCATCGACCGACGCCTGCAAGAACGCCGGACTGGCGGTCCCGCTGAGCAGGAGCACGTCGGCCGTGATCGCGGCGAAGCGGTCGAGCGCGCCCTGCGAGCCCAGCACGAGCGCGAAGTCGTAGTGCAACGTCGGAGCGAGCATCCGCATGGTGACGTCGTCCGGCGCGGCTCGGTTGTCCTCGCTCGCGAGCATCGCCTGGGTCATGCGCTCGAGCAGCCAGCGCGGGATGCGATCGAACACCGGCGGCGCGAGGCGCGCCGCCTTCATCCCCGTGATGAGCGCCGCCGCGACCCTGCCCTGCGCGATCTCCTCGTCGAATCGCCGCATGAGCGGCGGCGACTTGGTCTCGTCGATCAACAGCGGCGGCTCGAAGATCGCGGCCTTGTGGATGCCCGGCAGCTCGAGTGCCGCGAACAGCCAGACGATCGCGCCGGAGCTCACGCCGAAGACGTACTGCGCGCCGGTCTCCGACAGGAGCGCGGCCATGTCCTCGATGTCGGTCCGCACGCTGTAGTCCGCGGGATACGGGCCGCTCAGGCCGCGGCCGCGCCGGTCGGGCAGGTAGACCGTGAACGCATCGGCGAGCGCCTCGGCGAGCTGGAGGTGGCTGCGCGATGACTCCATCGCGCCGTGCAGGACCACGAGGCCGGGACCGGCGCCGAGGCGGCGGTAGCCGATCGTCGTGCCATCGCGCGAGGTGACCGCCGCGGTCTCGAGTGCCGGCCGTGTCGCGATCGCCATCGGTCAGGCCGCCGCGGTCTGGTGGCGCGGCTCGGACGTGACTCGGCGCGGCGCGCGTGCGGCGAGTGAAAGGAACGCGGCGATGATCACGATGCCGATCGGGACCGCCATGCTCGGGCGCATCGCGTCGACGAACGCGTGGGTGAAGACCGCGTGCCCGAGCTGCGTGAGCTGGTCGGCGACCTGCTGCGGGATCCCGGGCGGGAGCTGGAGCGCTGCGCCATTCTGGCCCGCGCCGACCTCGAGGCCCTGCCGGGCGGCGTTGGAGAACCCGTCCACGAACGGCTGTTGGAACGGCGCGGGAAGCTGCGTGGCGTATGTCGTGGCCTCCGAGCGGAGCGACGTGGCGAGCTGGTTCTGGAGGACCGCGCCGATGGCCGCGCTCGCGATGACCGTGCCGAGCTCCTGCATGGTGTTGAGGACGCCCGACGCGGTGCCTGCGAGCTCCGGCTTGAGGTCGCGCGTCGCGAGGTCGTAGAGCGGGGTCCACACGCCCGACAGGCCGATCCCCATCAGGATCAATCCGGGAAGCAGCGCCCAGCGACCGCCGTCCGCGCTGACGGTCCACGCGATATAGCCGAGCGCGATGGTGAAGAGCGACAGCCCGACGAAGAGGAACGGCTTCGGGCCGATCTTCTGGACCTGGCTCGCGACGAAGCCCGACCCGATCATCATCGCGAGCGGCATGGGCGCGATCGTCAGGCCCGCGGTGAACGCGTCGAAGCCGAGCACCGACTGGAAGTAGATGGTGAGCGGAAGGAACACTCCGAGGATGGCGAAGCCCATCGCCATCAGGACCAACACCATGAGCGTGAAGTTGCGGTTCTCGAATACCGCGAACGGGAGGAGCGGCTCGCGGCCCTGGACGCCCCGCTCGTAGAACACGAACGCGGCGAGCAGCACGATGCCCGCGGCGATGATCTCCGGGATCGTGATGAACGCCGTGACGACGCCCCAATCGAACCGCTGTCCCTCGATGAGCCCGTACACGACGAGGAGGAGGCCCGCGCTCGCAAGCACGACGCCGGGAAGGTCGAGCCGGTGGCTCTTGCCGAGACGGAGGTCCGGGACCAGCGTGAACGCGGCCCCGATCAGCGCGACGCCGACCGGGATGTTCACGTAGAAGATCCACCGCCAGCCAAGGTTCGTGACGATCAGTCCGCCGAGGGTCGGCCCGAGCACGACGGCCAGACCCGCAAGAATGCCGAACACGGCGAACACGCCCGAGCGCTTCTCGGGCGCGAACAGGCTCGTGATCATCGGCAGGCCCTGCGGCGCGATGAGCGCGGCGCCGAGACCCTGCGCGGCTCGGGCCAGGATGAGCTGGGTCGGGTCCTGGGCGAGTCCGCTGAGGCCGGACGCGACCGTGAAGGTGGCCACACCCGTGACGAACAGGGCGCGCGGTCCGAACATGTCGCCGAGGCGCGCCGAGGTGATGAGGAGCACCGCGTACACGAGGCTGTAGGCGTTGAGCATCCAGAGGATGCCGTCGAGCGGGGCCTTCAGGTCGTCGACGATGCTCGGGATCGCGATGTTCACGATCGTCAGATCGAGCAAGGTCATGAACAGTCCGAGGCTGAAGACCATGAGCACGAGCCAGGGGTTCTTCTGCGGTGCGTCGTTCATGCGATCCTCCGTACAGCCGTTAGAGTACGATAGCTGCCTCAGTCAGTATCTGCACAAATCAGATATGCGCACTACGTCACGCGATACAGAGAGATAAGGGGAGACGGTCATGGCGCGCAAGCGATCGCGCGCGGAGCTGCTGCAGGCCATCCGCAGCGGCTTTCAGCAGACCAGCGGGCAG
>CAZMLV010000223.1:0-3085 GCA_964567235.1 uncultured Chloroflexota bacterium
GCTCCCGCCGCCGCGGGGAGCCCGATGCCAGCCGTATCATCTACCTAGATATGCCCACGAAGAAACCTAGGGATGCAAGACCGGCGCTCCGCATCGGCCAGGCGGCCGAGATCCTGGGCGTCTCCGTCGACACGATCCGCCGCTGGGCGGCTGACGGCACGCTCAAGACAAAGCGCTCAGACGGTGGCCAGCGGCTCGTGTCAGCCGCGGAGGTGAGCCGGATGCTCGGCGCGCGGCGGAAGGCTCTGCCCGAACGGTCCATCTCCGCCCAGTCTGCCCGCAATCGCCTGCCCGGCGTCGTCACGAAGGTCGTGGCCGATCGGGTCGCTGCGACGGTCGAAGTGCAGGCCGGGCCATACCGCCTGCTAAGCCTCCTCACCTCCGAGGCGGTGCGCGAGCTCAAGCTCAAACCGGGCGACCAGGTCATCTGCGTCGTGAAGGCGACGAACGTCATCGTGGAGGTCCCCTCGTGAAGCGGCTCATTCTCGCGGCCCTCCTGCTGGCCGCCTGTTCCGCACCCGCCGCGCAAGCGCCGGCGTCAGCGTCGTTCTCGCCGTCGCCCTCCCCCGCTCGGCCGGATCTCCTGTTGGCGACGACGACGAGCACCCAGGACTCCGGCCTGCTCGACGTGCTTATCCCCGACTTCGAGAAGAAGACCGGGTACAAGGTGAAGACGTCGGCCGTGGGCACGGGGGCGGCGCTTGCGATCGGCGCGCGCGGCGACGCCGACGTCGTGCTCGTGCACGCGCCGTCCCTCGAAGCGGACTTCATGAAGCAGGGCAACGGCGACCGGCGGTTGTTCGTCATGCACAACGATTTCATCGTCGTCGGCCCGCCGGCCGATCCCGCGAAGATCAAGGGCAAGCCGGTGCTCGACGCGTTGAAGGCGCTCGCCGCGGCGCAGGCGACGTTCATCTCGCGGGGCGACAACTCCGGCACCGATGTCCTCGAGAAGTCGCTCTGGAAGCAGGCCGGGATCACCCCGGCGAAGCCGTGGTACGTCGAGGCCGCGACCGGGATGGGCCAGACGCTCCAGATCGCGTCGGAGAAGAATGCGTACACGATCACCGACCGCGCGACGTATCTCGCTCAGAAGTCGCATCTGCAGCTCGACATCATCAACGGCGGCGACCCGCCCCTCCTCAACTACTACCACGTCATCACCGTGAATCCGACGAAGTTCCCGAAGGTGAACCTCGCCGGCGCGAACGCGTTTGCCGACTACCTCGTGCACCCGGATACGCAGAAGATCATCGCGGCCTTCGGCCTCGACAAGTTCGGCCAGCAGCTCTTCTTCCCGGACGCCGGCAAGCCCGACCCGACCAACTAGCGACCAATGGACCTCATCCTCCAGGGGATCGCGGGCGCGGTCGCAAAGATCGCATCGGGCGATCCCGACGTCATCGACGCCACGGTCGCTTCGCTCGTCGTGAGCGGCGCGGCCACGGTCATCGCCGTCGTGACCGGCGTACCGCTCGGGGCATTGATCGGGCTGACGCGCTTCCGGGGCCGGCGGCTGCTGCTCTCACTCGTGAATACCGGGATGGGCCTGCCGCCCGTGGTCGTCGGCCTGTTCGTCGTCGTGTTCCTGTGGCGGAGCGGCGCGCTGGGCGACCTCGACTGGTACTGCACCCGCCAGGGCATGGTCATCGCGCAGTACCTGCTCGCGGTACCTGCGGTCATCGGGCTCACCGCCATCGCGCTGCAGAGCGTCGATCCGCTGCTGCGAACGCAGCTTCTCTCGCTCGGCGCGACGCGCTGGCAGGCGGCCTGGCTCCTGGTCCGCGAGTCGCGGCTGCTCGTGCTCGGAGCGGTCATCGCCGGCTTCGGTGCGGTCATCAGTGAGGTCGGCGCATCCCAGATGGTCGGCTGCAACGTGAAGGGCGACACCCGCATCCTCACCACCGCGATCACGCTCGAGACGAGCAAGGGCGAGTTCGGGAGCGCCTTCGCGCTCGCGTTCATCCTGCTCGCGATCATCTTCGGGCTCACCGCGATCACGACCTACGCGCAGCAAGGACGCCATGCTCGAGGCACGTGATCTCGTCGCGTACCGCGGTGACCGGCCGGTCGCGCATGCGGCGCGCATCGACCTGGCCCAGGGCGAGCACCTTGCCCTGCTCGGGCCGAACGGCGCGGGAAAGAGCTCGCTCGTCCTCGGTCTCGCGACGCTCGTGCGGACCGATGGCGAGCTGCGCTACCGGGGCGCGCCGGTCCGGGACGCGGACGCGTACCGCCGGCGCATCGCCGTCGTGTTCCAGCGGCCGTTGCTCCTCGACCGATCGGTGCGCGAGAACGCGGCGCTCGGCCTCGCGCTCCGCGGCGTCGCCAAGGGAGCGCGCGACGCGCGCGCGGAGAACGAGCTCGCGCGCCTCGGCGTCGGGCAGCTCGCGGACCGGCCGGCGCTCGGGCTCTCCGGCGGTGAGGCCCAGCGCGTGAGCATCGCCCGCGCGCTCGCGATCGATCCCGAGATCCTGTTCCTGGACGAGCCGTTCAGCGCGCTCGACGCACCGACCCGCGAGACCCTCATCGCCGATCTCGCACATGTCCTCCGCGAGCGCGGCGTGACCACGGTGATGGTGACGCACGACCGCGACGAGGCGCTCTCGCTCGCCGATCGCATCGGCGTCGTCATGAACGGCGAGCTGCGCCAGCTCGACACGGCCGAAGCGGTGTTCGGGATGCCATCGGATCCCGAGATCGCCGCGTTCGTCGGTGTCGAGAACGTCCTCCCCGCGCGGGTCGAGCGCGCGACCGAGGAGCTCACGTACCTGCGGATCGCCGTTCAACACGCCGAGGTCACCGAGCCGCCGCCATCCGGCGACGACTTCCCGCTCCTCTGTGTGCGGCCCGACGACGTCGTCATCGCGCGCGGGGTCACGACCACGAGCGCGCGCAACAGCTTCACGGCGCGGATCGTGCGCATCGAGCCGATCGGCCGCCGGATGCGCCTGGTGCTCGACTGCGGCTTCCCGCTCATCGCCCACGTCACCCGGCAGTCGGCGCGCGATCTGGCGCTGCAGGCCGGCGATCAGGTCGTCGCGTCGTTCAAGGCGACGGTGCCGCACCTCCTGCCGCGCATCCG
>CAZMLV010000224.1:0-3040 GCA_964567235.1 uncultured Chloroflexota bacterium
GCGTTGGCGGCACCGTTTGGTTGGGGGGGGGGGGGGGCTCCGCCCGGCCGCGGCCATCCCGCCCGCCTGACGCTGCGAGCGAAGATCTTCCGTTGCCGCTTGTCCTCGGACCGCGCGACCGCGTCACGCTTTTTCGAGATGAACGCTTCCTCGCGCTCGAGCTTGCGGTAGCCGTCGTAGCGGTCTCGGTCGAGGCGGCCGGCCTCGAGGGCCGCGCGGATCGCGCAGCCGGGCTCGGCCTCGTGCGCGCAGTCGGCGAACCGGCACTCGCGCGCTGTGAGCTCGACGTCGGCGAACACGGCCGAGAGCCCGGCGTCGGCATCCCAGAGCTGGAGCTCGCGCATCCCGGGCGTGTCGATCACGAGGCCGCGGCCCGCCACGATCACGAGCTCGCGATGGGTCGTCGTGTGCCGCCCGCGCCCGTCCTCGCGGACCTCGGCGGTCGCGCGCTCGACGCCGGTGAGCGCGTTCAGGAGCGTCGTCTTCCCGACCCCCGACGGGCCGAGGAAGACGGCCGTCCGCCCCGGACGGCAGTACCGGTCGAGCAGCTCGAGGCCCATCCCGGTCCGGGCGCTCACGGCGTGCACCGGCGTGCCTGGCACGACGTCCTCGACCGCCGCGAGTGTCGTGTCGAGGTCGGCGCACAGATCGGCCTTGCTCAGGAGGAGCACCGGCTCGGCGCCGCTCTCGTAGGCCACCGTGACGTAGCGCTCGATCCGGCGCAGGTTCGGCTCGGTGTCGAGTGCTGCGACGACGAACACGACGTCGATGTTCGCGGCGGCGACCTGCTCAAGGGTCAGTCCGAGGTTCGTCTTGCGCGAGAACGCGGTGCGCCGGGGCAGGAGCGCGTGGATCACGCCGTCGTGCTGCAGCACCCAGTCCCCGACCACGGGGAAGTCGGCGGGCGCGCCTGTCTCGTGGCGGAAGCGGCCGGCCACGACCCCCGGCAGCTCGCCGCTGTCGGTGAACAGCAGGTAGCCGCCGCGGTGCTGCGTCGCGACGCGGGCAGGTGCGAGGTCGTCGCGCGCGAAGGTCGAGCGGACGGCTTCCCACGCGGGATCCCATCCGAGGTCGGCAAGACGGGGATGCATCGCGCCTCCTTCAAAGTCGTCGTGGACCGTCCGGTCACGACGCCGAAGGACGAAGGTCAGGCGGCGGCGCGTCCGGAGGTGCGGGTCAGGGTGGTCGCGGCAAGCTCGGTCATCGAACGCACCTCCATCTGTCATCGCGCGATCCGCGCGTCGTCGCAACAGTAGCATCGGCGTCGAATGAAGGGCCTCCTCCGCCTCATCGCGGTCATCGCCATGCTCGTCGCGATGGCGGCGCCCGCGCGCGCCGCCGACAGCGGCTGGACGATCGACCAGTTCCGCTCCGACATCACCATCCGGCCGGACGGCTCGCTCGCGATCCTCGAGTCGATCGACGTGGATTTCGGCGGGCTCCAGAAGCACGGCATCTTCCGCGACATCCCGACCCGCTACCAGTACGACGACACCCGCGACCGCCTGTACCGCCTCGCGGTCCAGTCGGTCACCGACGCCGCAGGCCGCGCGGTCACCTATCAGGTCACCGCCGGTGACGTCACCGAGATCAAGATCGGCGATCCGGGCCGCACGGTGAGCGGCAAGCAGACCTACCGGATCCGCTACACCGTCGCGGGCGCGCTCAACTCGTTCGCGGATCACGACGAGCTCTACTGGAACGTGAACGGCGACCAGTGGGGGGTTCCGACGAAGGTCGCGTCCGCTTCGGTCACGGCGCCCACCGGAGCGATCCAGAAGGTGACCTGCTACCAGGGCCCGACGGGCTCGACCGAGAGCTGCACGCCGGCGAACACCGCGGACCGCGCGGACTTCCGGGCCACCCGGCCCCTTGGGCCGGGCGAGCAGCTCACCGTCGTGACCGCGTTGAAGCCCGGCGCCGTGTCCGTCCCGGCCCCGATCCTCACCGGCCGGCCGCGCACCTTCGTCGACTACTTCTCCTCACCACTCGGCCTCGTGCTCGCGGTCGTCGTCCTCATCGCTGGCTTGTTCGCGGTGTGGCGCCTCTGGTGGACCCGCGGGCGTGACCGGGGCGCACCGCGCGGGGCGATCGTCACCGAGTACGAGCCACCCGCGAAGCTGCGCCCTGCGCAGCTCGGCGTGCTGGTCGACGAGACCGCCGATCCGCGCGACCTCGTCGCGACGATCGTCGACCTCGCGGTGCGCGGGTACCTTGTGATCACCGAGCACGCGAAGCAGGGACTGTTCGGCCACACCGACTGGACGCTCGAGAAGTCGAAACCCGGGGACGATCTCCTGCCGTACGAGAAGCGGCTGTTCGAAGGGCTGTTCAAGGATGGCGACAGCGTGGCGCTGTCATCCCTGAAGGGAACGTTCCAGCCCACGCTCAAGGGGGCGGAGGACCTGCTCTACAAGGACGCCACCGACCGGGGCTGGTTCGTTGCGGATCCGTCGCGGGTGCGCACGATGTACGCCGGCCTCGGCTGCGCGACCGCGGCGATCGGGATCGGGCTCGTGTTCTTCCTCGGGCAGCTCCTCGGGTGGGGTCTCGTCGGCGTGGCCGTCGTGCCCGTCGGCCTCGCCCTCCTCGTGATGAATCACGCCATGCCGGCGCGGACCGCGGCGGGCGCCGCTCTGTTCGCGCAGACCCTCGGGTTCAAGCGGTACATGGACACCGCGGAGACCGACCGCGCCGCGTTCGCCGAGAAGGAAGGGCTGTTCACCGCGTACCTGCCATACGCCGTCATGTTCGCGAGCGTCGACAAGTGGATGCGCGCCTTCGCCGGCCTCGATACGGCGAAGGCCACCTCGAGCTTCTATGTCGGCCCGGGCCCGTTCAACGCGCTCGCGTTCTCCAACAGCTTCAGCTCGTTCTCAAGCACGCTCGCCTCGACCGTCGTGTCCACTCCCGCGGGCCATGGCGGCAGCGGCTTCTCGGGCGGGTTCTCGGGTGGCGGTGGCGGCGGCGGGGGCGGGGGCCGCTGGTGAGCGCGCCGGACCCGCGGGCGCTCGCCGAGCAGGTCGAGTCGAGGATGGCG
>CAZMLV010000225.1:0-3040 GCA_964567235.1 uncultured Chloroflexota bacterium
TCGCGGAGTTCGGGTTCTGCAAGAGCCACGCGGCCGCGTTCGCGCTCACCGCGTATCACACGGCGCACCTCAAGCTCTACTACCCGGCCGAGTTCTACGTCGGGCTGCTGAGCAACCAGCCCATGGGCTTCTACTCGCCGGCGGTCATTGCGGGTGACGCGAAGCGGCACGGGATCGCGGTGCTGCCGGTCGACGTCAATCGATCTCTCGCCAAGGTGTGCGTTGAGGAACGCGAGGGAGGCGAGCGTCCAGAAGTCGTTGACCGGTCAGTCACCATCGCGGCGCATCGCGCGTGCCGGAGGCATGACGTCCGGCTCGGGTTCGTTGAGGTCAAGGGACTCGGTGAGGCGGAGGCGGATGCGATCGTTCGGGAGCGCGAGCGAGAGGCGTTCCGGTCGTTCGACGATCTCGCGAAGCGCGTCGGGTTGAAGGAGGAGGCGCTCCGGAACCTCGCGTTGGTCGGGGCATTCGACTCGCTCGGGGAGCCGCGGCGGGCGCTGCTCTGGCGCGCGCGCGACGCGCATCGCTCCTCGCCGGCGTTCACACGGCCGGTCCTCGCGTTGCCGACGACGGCGGCGCCGGAGCTGCGGGAACTCAACGAGCAGGAGCGCGCGGCGCTCGATTACCGGATCACCGGGATCCCGACGGGGCCGCAGGTGATGCGCTTCTATCGCGAGCGGCTCGCGGCGCGCGGTGTCGGCTCGTCGGCCGATGTGCAGCGTGGCCGGCACGGGTCGATCGTGACCGTGGCCGGCGCGATGGTGGTGAAGCAGCATCCGGAGACCGCGAAAGGGCACGTGTTCCTGTCGCTCGAGGACGAGTACGGCCTCGTGAACATCATCATCCGTCCGGCGACGTACGCGAAGTACAAGCCGGTCGTCGATCTTGGCGGCGCGGTCGTCGTCGAGGGGACGCTCCAGCACGTCGACGGAGTGGTCTCCGTGCTGGCGCGCCGCCTCGACGAGCTCGCGTTGTTCGTGAAGCTCGCGTCGCGCGATTGGCAGTGACGCTATTTGACCGTGATCGTCCCGTTCATCGAGCTGTGCACCGTGCAGAAGTATTGATAGGTGCCCGCGGTGGCGAACGTGAAGCTGAACGTGGATCCGGCGGCGAGCTGGCCGTCGAATTTACCGTCCTTGGTCGGACGCGCGCCGCTCGTCACGGTGTGGGCCACGCTGTCCTTGTTCGTCCAGGTGACCGTCGTGCCAATGGGAACGTCCATGCTGGGCGGGAACTTGAAGCCCTGGACATCGATGTTGACCGGCGCCGCCGCGGCGGGGGCGGATGTCGCCGCCGGTGCGGCGGGCGAGCTGCAGGCCGCGGCGATCGCGACCGTGGCCGTGAGCGCGAATGCAGTACGACGCGAGGCCATGCCGTCCTCCTGAAGTTGATCTGCTCGCGATACGCTCGATCGTCCCGGCTGGATGACCCGTCTACAGCTGCGCGGCGCACATGCGTCGCGAATGGCGACACGCGCATCCGCCCGCGCGTGGGGGGCGTCAACCGATACCGAACGGTCATGGCCACCCTTCGGTGGTCAACGGACACTCTGCCTCAGCGGGGCATGGGGGAACGGTGGACACAGAGGCGGCGGGCCCGGCTGGGCTCGCGCAAGATCTCCTTGATTCGATCTTCAAGGTCGCGACGGAGCTCGTCCGCGGGTCGCGGGCGTCCCTGCTCCTTCGCGACGACGCGACGACCGATTTCGTCATCGCGCACGCCGTCGGGATCGCGGACGAGGTAAAGAAGCAGGTCCGCGTCCGCGCGGGCGAGGGCGTCGTCGGCACGGTCGCGATGTCCAAGCGGTCGCTCCTCGTGCGCACCGACGACGCGGTCGGGCCGAGGAGCGGCGATCCGGGACGCTACCGCACCACGACCTTCATGTCGGTCCCGATCCTCGTCGACGACGAATCGCTCGGGGTGTTGAACGTCGCCGATCCCGTGGACGGGCGTTCGTTCGGCGAGAACGACCTCCTCACGCTCGAGCTGCTGGCGAGCCATATCGGTGCCGTGCTGCTCCAGCGCGAGCACGGTGAGGCGATGCAGAAGCTCGCTGAAACGGATCCGGTCACGTTCCTGTTCAACCGCCGCCACTTCGATCGCCGGCTCGACGCCGAGCTCAATCGCGCCCTTCGCGCGGAGAGCCTGC
Organism: uncultured Chloroflexota bacterium; assembly: GCA_964567235.1. Classification (GTDB taxonomy): domain Bacteria; phylum Chloroflexota; class Limnocylindria; order P2-11E; family P2-11E; genus UBA4735. The sequence goes on from CAZMLV010000225.1 coordinate 2,150, forward strand.
TGTCACTCCTGATGATCGACGTCGACCATTTCAAGTCGATCAACGATCGCTTCGGCCACCGCACCGGCGACGCCGTGCTGCGCGCGGTGGCGACCGGCATCAAGCAGGCCGTGCGGCTCTACGACGTCCCGACCCGGTACGGCGGGGACGAGTTCGCGGTCATCCTTCCCGAAGCCGACAGCGACGTCGCGTCGCGGGTCGCGCGCCGGGTGCTCGAGAAGACCGCGCAGCAGCCGCTGCCGCCGGACCTTGCCGCGTCGGGCGCCGCGATCGGCCTCTCGATCGGCATCGCGACGTATCCCCGCCCGGCTGGGGACAACTCCGCGCTCATCGAGTTCTCCGACATCGCGATGTACCGGGCGAAGGAAGCCGGAGGCGGCGTTCGCGTCTGGGAGCACAGCTTCGCCGAGGGCCCGCGTGGATCGCTGCGGCCCCGAAGCGGGACGCCGCCGCCCGCGCCGTTCCTCGCCGAGCCCGCGCGTCTCGCGACGCCGAGCCTGCAGGCGCTCCTGTCACCCGCGCTCGCGGCCGAGTGGAACGCCGTGGTCGTCGGCCGCGACGGTCAGGTGCTCACGGTCGCACTTCCGACGCCGAACAGCGCCGCGGTCGATTCGATCTCGAAGGCGTCGGGCTTCGCGGTCTACCCCGTGTACAGCAACTCCGTGGACCTCGAGGCGACGCGCCGGAGACTGACCGAAGCCGGCTAGCGCGCCTTCGCTTCCTCCCGCTGCACGCCGCCGTCGGCGCCCTTGAAGAGGTAGCCCACACCCGGGACGGTCTGAATGACGTCGCGCGTGCGACCGTCCGCGCCGAGCTTGCGGCGCAGCCGGCTCACATTCAGCTTCACGAGATCGCCGCCGACGTCGGCGTCGTAACCCCACACGCCTTCGA
>CAZMLV010000226.1:0-3022 GCA_964567235.1 uncultured Chloroflexota bacterium
GCCGTCGAACCGGCCCCGTCCGCGCATCCACCTTCGGTCGCGCCTGCCCGGCTGTAGGCACCCGAGGGGCCCGTCCCTATGCTGCCGTTCGTCCCGCCAAACGAGGTTCGATCGTTCGGCGTAGACGCAGACCACACTTCAGTGGGGGAATCGGGAGGATCCAGTGCATCGTCTTGCATTGCCACGCGTCCGCTCGTTCGCCGTCGCCGCGGCCGCCGCCGCCCTCGTGATCGGCGCGGTCGGCTCCGGAACATTCGTCGCTCGATCGAACGATCCGGCGTACCAGGCGGTCATCGACTTCGGAAAGCATGGCAATGAGACGAAGGAGTTGCTGGCCGGGGTCCCGAACGAAGGTCCCGAAGACACCTACGCGGCGGAGCAGGCGGCCTTGCGTGCCTTCCCTGCGGACGAGGTCCCGCCGGAGGCGGTGATCAACTCCCAGAACACATTCCAGTCCTTCAGGCAGAGCGGCAGAACGGCTGGCACGTGGTCGCCGATCGGCCCACTGAGCCGAGCGCAATACCCGGGAGTCCTGGATCAGTTCCTGTTCGACGGCGCCCCGTTCAACGCCTCCGGTCGGGTGACCGCGCTGGCCATCGCGCCGTCCTGCACGCTGGCCCGCTGTCGGGTCTACCTCGGCGCGGCGGGCGGTGGCGTGTGGGCCACCGACCGTGCACTTTCCGGAAGCTTCGCGACGTGGTCCTACCTGAGCGGCTCGCTCGCATCCAACGCAGTCGGCTCGATCCTCATCGATCCGAGCGACGCAAGCGGCAACACGCTCTACGTCGGCACCGGCGAACCGAACGCATCCGGCGACTCCGAGGCCGGCGTCGGCATCTACAAGTCCTCCGACGGGGGTCTGTCCTGGTCGCTCGTGCCCGGCAGCGGCATCTTCTTCCAGCGGTCGATCGGCTCGATGGCTTTCGACAACGCAGGGAACCTCCTCGTGCCGATCGCGAGCGGGGTCCGGGGGGTCTCCTCGGTCACCTCCGGCGCGTCATCGAGCGCCGCCACCGGCCATCCGCTCGCAACCCGGGGGCTTTACCGCCAGACCGGGGCGACGTTCACGCTGATCCGTCCGATCGTCTCGACGGTGCCTCGCGGCTCGACCACGGTGAAGGTGGACCCGACCCATGCCGGGGTCATCTACGTGAATGAGTTCTCGCGCGGGATCTACCGCTCCGTCGACAACGGCGCGACCTGGCTTCAGATCAAAACCCCCCTCAACGCGACGCTGAGCACCGACCGCGCCGAGTTCGACTTGACAACCTTGCCGAACGGCAACACGCGGATGTACGTCGGCGTCGGGAACCAGTTCGATTCGGGCACGAATCGAGCTCGGTTCTACGTCACGGACGACGCATCGGGCGCGGCGTCGTTCGTGGACATGACCACCACGCAGAACATCGGCTACTGCACCGCGCAGTGCTGGTACGACAACTACGTCGTGACGCCCGCGGGGTCACCCGACGTCGTCTATCTCGGCGGGTCCTACAGCTACGGGCAGCAGCACGGCGTTTCGAACGGCCGGGCCGTGCTTCTCTCGACAGACGGCGGCACGAGCTTCAGCGACATGACCCTTGACGGCAGCCCGAGCCACGCTGCCGGCATGCATCCAGACCAGCACGCGCTCGTGACGGTGCCCGGCAAGCCGTTCCAATTCATCGTCGGCTCCGACGGTGGAGTCATGCGCTCCGACGGCCAATTCGTGGACTCGTCGTCCAAGTGCGACGCCCGCGGTCTGAGCACCGCAGGCACCACGTTCTGCAAGTCACTCCTGTCGCGCGTCCCGAACCAGCTCATCGATCTGAACAGCGGGCTCGACACCCTGCAATTCCAGAGCTTCTCAGTGAGCGCGCAACACCCGACGAACCTGCTCATGGGCGGCACGCAGGACAACGGCACGTTCCAGTACAACGGCGGCGCCGCGGTCTGGCCGCAGATCATCTACGGCGACGGCGGTCAGTCGGGCTTCAACGCCGCCAACGACGCACTGCGGTTCAACACCTTCACCGGTCAAGCGAACGACGCCAACTTCCAGAACGGCGACCCGACGAAGTGGGTCATCATCTCCGCGCCGATCATCTCGAGCCCCGAGGGGGCGTTCTTCTACCCGCCGATCGTCGCGGACCCGAATCCGGCTGCGGCTGGGTCGATCTTCCAAGGGTCGTTCTCGGTGTGGCGCACGCAGGACTGGGGCGGTGACCAAGCCACGCTGGAGGCCAATTGCCCCGAGTTCACCACCGCGGCCGACAAGCCAGGGTGCGGCGACTTCGTTCGCATCGGTGACGCGGTCACCGATCTCACGGCCGCCTCATGGGGTAGCCGCACCGGCGGTGCGGTCGCGTGGATCGCCCGCACGCCGCAGAACATCGGCACGATGTGGGTTGCCACCTCGACCGGTCGCGTCTTCGTGACCGACAACGCGAACGCATCGGCCAACCTGGTCCATTGGACCCGGCTCGACGCCGGTGCCGCGAACTCTCCGACGCGGGCGATCTCGGGCATCTATGTCGATCCAGCCAACCCCGACCGGGCCTGGATCTCGTACAACGGCTACAACATCAACAACCCGACCCAGCCCGGACACGTCTTCGAGGTCGTTCGCAGCGGGTCGACGGCGACGTGGACCGATCGGAGCTATGACCTCGCCGACCTTCCGGCGACCGCGCTCGTCCGTGACGATCTGACCGGAGACCTCTACGTTGGGACCGACTTCGGGGTCCTCCGGCTGGCGAGCGCTGCCACCTCGTGGACGCTGACCGGCGGTATGCCGGCGGCAGAAGTGGCGGGCCTCACGATCGTACCGAGCTCCCGCGTGCTGTACGCCGCGACCCACGGCTTCGGCGGCTGGGTCCTGGATCTGGGCAAGATCAAGTAGCGCCAGCGAACGAACCTCGCGCGAGGCCCGGGCCGGCAGGCCCGGGCCGCCTACGTTTAAGCGATGCCCCTTCACGACACCCTCGGCCCGCCGCTCCACTCCCGCCGGATCGCCGTGCCCCACCGGTGCCACGTACCGTGC
>CAZMLV010000227.1:0-3007 GCA_964567235.1 uncultured Chloroflexota bacterium
CCTTGCCGTTGTGGATGGCCTTGGGGAGCGCCCGGCCGAGCGCGATGAGCGTGCTCGGCGTGAACTGGCGGCGCTTCATGTTCGGGTAGAGATCGGTGCCGCCCGCGACGAGCATCACGGTGATCCCGGGCGTGCCGGTCTTCGCGGCGTCCTGCTCGGCGGCGCGGTGCTCGCGCAGGAGGAGCGCCGCGTCCTCGAGCGTGGCCGGGGTGTGCAGCTGGAAGCGCGGGAGCCTAAGCATCTCGCTTCTTCTCGCGCGCGTCGGTCGAGGCGTTCAACCGGCGCAGCGACGCCTTCGGGTCGCGTCCTGACGCCAGGCCATCCGGCCCGACGCGGTCCTTCTTCTTCGCGAGCGCATCGAGGATCTTCTCCGGCGTGATCGGCGTCTCGTCGAACCGCACGCCGATCGCGTCGAACACCGCGTTCGCGATCGCCGGGATCACCGGGTTGAGCGGCCCCTCGCCGGCCTCCTTGCCGCCGTACGGCCCCTCGGCGTCGACGGTCTCGACGATGATCGCCTCGAGCGCGGGCGTGTCGAGCGAGGTGGGGATCTTGTAGTCGAGGAGCGACGGCTTCTTGTGCAGGCCGCCGCGGAAGACCTGCTCCTCACCGATGATCTCGCCGTAGCCCATGTACGCCGAGCCCTCGATCTGGCCCTCGACGTTCGCGGGATTCAGCGCGCGGCCGCAGTCGTGCGCCGTCACGAGGCGGTCGACCGTGAGCACGCCGGTGTCGCGATCCACCGTGACCTCGGCGACGCACGCCTGGTACGAGTAGGCCGGTGACGGCCCGACTCCGGCGCCCTTGAACGTCCCGCCGATGCCCGGGGGCGGCTTGTACCAGCCGGCCGCGGAGAGCGTGCCGAAGCGGGCCTCCGCCGCGACCGCCGCGTCGGTGAAGCTCATGAACTTGTCCGGGTCCTCGTGGTCGTAGTAGCGGCGGTACGCGCAGAGGATCTGCTCGACCGGAACGCCGAGCTGCTCCGCCGCGATCTCCGCGAGCTGATCGCGCAGCTTCGACGCAGCCTGCTTCACGGCGTTGCCGGCCATGAACGTCACGCGCGAGCTGTACGACCCGAGATCCACCGGCGCGAGCGACGTGTCGCCCGAGACGACGTGCACGTCCTCGGGCATGACCCCGAGCGCCTCGGCGGTGATGCTCGCGAGCATGTTGTCCGAGCCCTGGCCGATCTCGGCCGTCCCGCAGTACACCGTCACGCCGCCGCCGCGGTCGATCTTCACGGTCGCGCCGGAGTGGGGCATCTCGTTCCAGTAGATCGGCAGGCCCGCGCCGGAGATGTACGCGCTCCCGGCGATGCCGATGCCCTTGCCAGGCGGCAGGTTGCCGTGCTTCGCGCTGAAGTCAGTGCGCTGGCCCGCGCGCTCGAGACAATCGCCCAAGCCCATCGTCGTGATCCGTAGATCGTTCACCGTGCGCGAGTTCGCGGGCTGCAGGATCCGCTGGCGGTACGCGAGCGGGTCGAGACCGAGGTCATACGCGATCTTGTCGAGCTGCGCCTCGAATGCGTAGCGCGGCTGCGTGGTGCCATGCCCGCGCTTCGGTCCGCAGGGCGGCTTGTTCGTGTACACCCGCACGCCGTCGAACTTGTACGCCGGCACACGGTAGGTGACCGTCAGGAGCGCGCCGGTGTAGTAGGTCGTCGCGATCCCATAGGACGCGTACGCGCCGCCGTCCAGCCAGCTCTGGAAGTGCACCGCGGTGATCTCGCCGTCGTTCGTGACGCCTGTGCGGAGATGCATCTTCACCGGGTGGCGGCCGCGGTGCGCGTAGAACACCTCCTCGCGGTCGAGCGTGAACTTCACCGGCCGCTTCGTGCGCAGCGCAAGCAGGCACGCCGCGAACTCGTGCGCGAACGGATCGCTCTTCCCACCGAACGCGCCGCCGTTCGGCGTCGCGATCACGCGGATCCGCGCGCGCGGGACGCCGATGACCTTCTCGAGCTCGCGATGCAGGTAATGCGGCACCTGGGTGCAGGTCCAGAGGGTCACGCTTCCGTTCGCCTCGCCGTTCGCGACGCAGCTGTGCGACTCGATCGGCGCGTGGGTGTTGCCCTCGAAGAAGAACCAGTCGTCACGGGTGTGATCGGCCTTCGCGAAGCCGGCCTCGAGATCCCCGAAGCTGAGGTGGACCTCCTTGAACACGTTCCCGCGCTTGGCGTCCTCGTGGACCTTCACGTCCTCGCGGCCGAGGGCCTCCTCGATGCTGAGGATCGGCTCGAGCGGCTCGTAGTCGACGCGGATGAGCGAGAGCGCTTCGAACGCGGTGTCCTCATCGAGCGCCGCGACGGCCGCGATCGGCTCGCCCACGTAGCGGACCTTGTCGACCGCGAGCGCCGTCTCGTCCTGCGTCGAGGGCATGATCCCCATCTTCTCGGGCATGTCCGCGCCGGTGACCACCGCCACGACGCCCGGATGGGCCAGCGCGCGTGACACGTCGACCTTCTTGATGCGGGCGTGGGCCTGGGTCGACCGCAGCAGCCGGCCGTAGAGCATCCGCGGCAGCACGATGTCGTCGGCGTACTTCGCCTGGCCGGTGAGGTGGGCCCACGAGTTCACCTTCGGCCGGCGCTGGCCGAGGATCGAGAGGTCGCTCACTTCGGAGATTGCTCCATCAGCGGGAGGTGTCCGAGCGCGATGACCTCGGTCCACTGCTCCGGGTCGCCCTCGGTGAACACCGCGGCCTCCGCCACGATCTCGGCGCCCGCGCGGGTCATGAGCTCGCGCATCGCGTGCAGCGTGCTGCCGGTCGAGATGACGTCGTCGACGATCGCTACGCGCTTCCCGCCGCACAGCCCCTGATCTCGCGCGTCGAGGTAGATCGTGCGTGGGTGGCCGAGGGTGATCGACTGCACCTTTGTCTCGAGGGCCTCGCCCATGTACGAGACGTAGCTCTTGCGCAGCACGACGTACGGCAGCTCCAGGAGCGAGGCGATCTCGTACGCGAGCGGGACGCTCTTCGTCTCGGTGGTGACGATGATGTCGGGGTG
>CAZMLV010000228.1:0-869 GCA_964567235.1 uncultured Chloroflexota bacterium
ACGATCGCGATGTCGAGCACGTTGTTCCAACCGAAGGCCTGGCCGCTGAACACCGCGCGGACCGCAGTGAGGAACTGATCCATCAGACCGCCCCGGCGAGCCGCTCGACTTCCACCGCCAGCTCGTCCTGCCCGTCGAGCCGGAGGGCCTCGGCCAGGAGTGCGCACTTTGCGCGCGCGACATCGCGCTTCCCGAGCGAGCTCACGACGTCGACCAAGAGGCGCTGCGCCTGGTGGTCCGCGAGCCCCGAGGCGATGAGCTGGAGCAGAAGATCGGAGGCGGCGTTCGTGTGGCCGTTCGCGATGAAGTGGCGTGCCGCGACGAGTGCGGCCTGCGCCGCGCGGGGGTCGCCGTTCGCGATGTAGTCGGCCGCGCGCATGTCGGCCTCGAGCGGATCCTCGCCCGCATCGAGCGCGGGCTCGGGCACCCGTTCGCGCTGCACGGACGGTATCGGCGCCCACGCCTCCGGCGGCGCCGGCTCGATCGGCTCGGCGACGGCGCGCGCTGAATCTGCGGTCTCGAGCACGTCCAGCCGCGGGTCGGCGGCGACAGGCTCCTCCGTGCGCGCGCGTCGCGGCACGCCGGGGATGCCACCCAGGGGCAGCGACTCGGGAGCGGCCCGCGCCGGCGGCGGCGCAGGTGGCGGACGCAATGTGCTCGTGTCGATCCCGACTTCGTTCGCGAGGGCGACGAGCTCGGGGACGGCGCCCAGGCTGTCGAGGCCGTAGACGATCTCCCGTTTGGCGGCGCCGGGGTCCGAGTACAGGCTGAGCCGCGCGTACCGCAGGTACTCGCCCGCGGCGGCGTCGGCCTCGCGCGGCAGCGGCGCGCGCCCCGCGCGCCCGCCCGGCGGCGCCACAGAACCCCCG
>CAZMLV010000228.1:879-2986 GCA_964567235.1 uncultured Chloroflexota bacterium
GGGTTTGGGGGCGGGGGGGGCCGTGTACAGGCGTCGCGGCGCTTACCGCAGTTAGTCGCCCGCGGCGGCGGGGCGCTCGCGGGCGAGCGCGTGCGCGGCCGCGAGCCGGCGATGCGCTCCAAGATCGAGCGGGTCGAGCTGGAGCGCCTCGTTCAGCAGGGCCACGACGCCGCCGTGCTCGCCGGCCTTGGCCAGCTTCGCCGCGCCGTCACGAAGGGTGCTGAGCGCGCCTGGGCGATCGGCCTGCTCCATGCGCACTTTCGCCAGGCCGCGGTACCCGCCGGGAGCGGCCGGGAACTTCGCGCAGAGGTAGCCGAACTGCTGCTCGGCCTGACGCAGCCGTCCGGCCTGCAGTTCACGCAGGCCGGACGCGAGCGCAATCTTGTAGTTGAAGTCCTGGACCGCAGCCACCGCGACTAGTGTGCGCCACCGGCCTGCCGCCGGGGAGCCCTCGCTAGCGCTTCGTGAACTGCGGCGCCTTGCGCGCCCGCTTCAGACCGGGCTTCTTGCGCTCCTTGGCGCGCGGGTCGCGCGTGAGCAGTCCGGCCTTGCGGAGGACGGCGCGGTGGTCGGCGTCGACCTGCAGGAGCGCGCGCGAGATCGCGTGACGGATCGCGCCAAGCTGTCCGGATTCGCCACCACCGGCGACCTTGACCATCGCGTTGAACCGCCGGGCGGTGTTCGTCACGGTGAACGGTTGGAGCGCCGACTCCGAGTAGCCATCACGCCCGAAGTACTCCTCGAGCGGCTTGCCGTTGACGACGACCGTCCCCTCGCCTGGAACGAGCCGCACCCGGGCGACGCTCGTCTTGCGGCTCCCGGTGCCCTGGAAGTACGGCATGGTCTTCATCTAGCGCTTCTCCATCGCGAGCGTCTCGGGCCGTTGCGCCTGGTGCGGGTGCTCCGGGCCCGCGTACACGAAGAGCTTGCGTGACATCTTCTCGCCAAGTCGGTTCTGCGGGAGCATGCCGCGGATCGCGCGGCGCACCACTTCTTCCGGCCTGCGCGCGAGGAGCCGCTCGAGCGTCTCGGCCTTGAACCCGCCCGGGTAGCCGGAGTGGCGGACGTACATCTTGTCCGCGAGCTTCTTGCCGGTGACCTTGATCTTCGCGGCGTTCACGATGACGACGGGGTCGCCAGTGTCCAAGCTCGGGGTGAACGAGGGCTTGTGCTTGCCGCGCAGCGTGGCAGCGGCCTGCGTCGCGAGGCGACCGAGGATCGCACCGTCCGCGTCGATGACGCGCCAGTGGCGCTCGACCTCACTCAGCTTCGCGCTCTTGGTCTTCGTCGTGATGCTCGTCATGGATCTCTGGTTCTCTCCCGCTCTCGTTCCGTTCGTCCGCTTCGCCATACGTTACCCGTGTCAGACAGAGCCCTCGTGCCGGGGCGCTCGGCCCGGCTTGGGCCCGATCCTTCGATCGGAGGATCTCGCCGAACCGCTCGACTCCGATCTTGCCGCGTCCCACCCAGAGCAGGGTCCCCACGATCGCGCGGACCATCCCTCGAAGGAACGCGTCGGCCTCGATCTCGAACCGGAGGAGCTCGCCCTCGAGGGCCCACTCTGCCGTCCGCACCGTGCGGACCGTGCCGCTCACCGCCTCGCCCGTGGCGAAGGCGGCGAAATCCGCGCGCCCGATCAATGCGCCGCTCGCCTCGCGCATCGCGTCCAGCCGCAGCGCGGCGGGATGGTGGTACGCCCAGCGCTCGAGCGGATCGCGGTCCGGTCCGATCCGGAGCCGATATTCATATGTGCGTCCCGTCGCCGAGAACCGGGCGTGGAAGTCCTCCCCGCACGGCTCGAGCGCCGAGATCGCGATGTCCGAGGGAAGGAGGGCGTTGACCCCCCGTCCCAGCTTCGGCCCGTCCAGCGCGCTCGCCGTCCGGAAGCTCATGACCTGCCCGATCGCGTGGACCCCGGTGTCGGTCCGCCCCGCGCCGGCGATGCGCACCGGCTCGTCGCAGACCGTGGCGAGCGCCCGTTCCAGCTCGCCCTGCACCGTCCGCGCGCCGTCCTGGATCTGGAACCCCGCGAACGCGGTCCCGTCGTAGGCGACGCGTGCCCGGTACTGCGTTAGGCCTTTGCCTTCACGGTCTTCTTCTTGGTCGC
>CAZMLV010000229.1:0-2977 GCA_964567235.1 uncultured Chloroflexota bacterium
CGGCCCGCTGGTCGACACGCGCGCGCACGTCGTCGGCGTGAATACCGCGATCATCCCCAACGCCCAGGGCATCTGCTTCGCGATCCCGTCCGCCACGGCGCGCCGGGTCGCGGGCGCGCTCATCCGCGACGGCCGCATCCGGCGCGCGATGCTCGGCATCGCCGGTGCGGCGACGCCGCTTGGTCGCGGACTCGCGAGCGCGCTCGGCGTGCCGCTCGCGGGGATCCGGGTGGTGGAGGTGACCTCCGCGTCGCCGGCCGACCTCGGTGGCATCAGGGCCGGTGACGTCATCGTCGCCGTTGACGGCGAGCCCGTCCCCACGCTTTCGCGGCTCCAAGGCGTCCTCACGGACCAGCGGATCGGCCGCGCGGTCCCGGTGATCGTCGTGCGGAGGGGCGAACGGCTCGAGCGGTTCGTCGTGCTGCGCGAGGCGGAGTCCGCGCCGAAGCGCTAGCTCGATACTCTCGCGTGATGGCCCGTCCGGTATTCCTCGATGTCGATAACACGCTGCTCGACAACGACGCGGCCAAGACGGCGCTCGAGTCGCGGATCGCGGATGCGGTCACTCCCGAGGTCGCGCACCGATTCTGGGAGCTCTACGAGCGGGTCCGGGAGGCGAAGGACTACGTCGATTTCCCGGCGACCATCGAGCGCCTCGGGCTCGAGCACGCGGCCGCCGCGGCACGGATCCGCGAGATCCTCGACGCGCTCCCGTATCGCGTCTTCGTGTATCCGGGCGCGCTGCGGATGATCGAACGCCTGTGGCGCGCGTGGACGCCGGTCATCCTGAGCGACGGCGACCCGGTGTTCCAGCCGCGGAAGATCGAGCGCGCGGGTCTCGCGGCCGCGGTCCGCGGCAACGTCCTCATCTACGCGCACAAGGACGATCGGCTGGCAGATATCACCGCGCGCTTCGAAGGCCCGCGGCCGGTCTTCGTGGACGACAAGGCCCGCATCCTCGGCCACATCGAGCGCGAGATGCCCGATGCCGTCACGGTCCACGTCGCGCAGGGGAGTCACGCGAGCGAGCCCCTCGCCCCGGACGACCCGCCGCCCCAGATCGAGATCGCGCACATCGCGGATCTGCCCGACGCGATCGAGGGCCGCTGAGCTCACGCCGCTTCGGTCGCTCCCTTCGCCGCGCTCGCCCGCAGCAAGCGGAGCACGCGCTTCTCATCGGCATCGAGATCGGACGGTCCGTCGCGCCGCTCGGCCCGGCGGCGCATCGCGCGCCGGAGCGAGCCGTCGAAGAACGCGGCCACGACCGCCGGGTGCACGTAGCACCGCCGGCAGATCGCCCGGGTGTTCCCAAGCCTCCGGGCCACGACGTCGATCGCCGCCACGAGGTCGCGCTTGGCCTCCGTCTCGCTCCTGTGCGGCTCGAGCTCGGCAAGCTCGCGCGCGGCCAGGACGGTCCCGGCCCAGGTGCGGAAGTCCTTCGCGGTGAAATCGTCGCCGGCCGCCTCGCGCAGATAGTCGTTCACGTCGTCGGAGGCGATCGCGCGAGGCTCCCCGTTCTCGTCGAGGTATTGGAAAAGATGCTGGCCGGGGAGCTCGTCGAGCCGCCCGACGATGCGCGCGATCCGCCGGTCGGAGATGTCGACCTCGTGCGCCACGCCGCTCTTGCCCCGGAAGCGGAACCTGATGCGCGACCCGGTCACAGCGACGTGATCGTCGCGCAGGGTCGTGAGTCCGAATGACCGGTTCGCCCGCGCGTACTCGTCGTTGCCGATGCGGATGTGCGTCGACTCGAGCAGCCGCACGATCGTGGCGAGGACCCGCTCGCGGCTCAGCCCAGTGCTCCGGAGGTCCGCGTCGGTCCGCGCGCGGATCCTGGGCAGCGCCGCGCCGAAGTCGATCATCCGGGCGTACTTCGTCGCGTCCCGCTCCTGCTGCCAGCGTTCGTGGTAGCGGTACTGCTTCCGGCCGCGGGCGTCTCGGCCGGTCGCCTGGAGATGGTCCGTCGCCGACGGCGAGATCCAGACATCGGTCCAGGCCGGCGGGATCGCGAGGTGGCGGATCCGGCGGAGCTCGCCCGGGTCGGTGACGGCCGACCCATCGGTCGTCCGGTAGCTGAATCCCTTGCCGGACCGGCGACGGGTGATGCCCGGCCGGCTCGTGTCGGCGTACCGGAGCCCGGCGCTGCGGGCGACCTGGGCCGGGTGGGCTCGCGAGCTGGCCATGACCTGCCGGGAAGCAACGGTCGTGCCATCCGTGTTCAATGCGAGGACGACAGGAGGGCGAGATGAACGCGATCGACGCCGCGCGCTTCGCGATCGGGTTGACGTACGACGGATTCAAGGCCCAGATGACCAGGAACCTCGACCGCGTCGAAGCCAACGAGGCTCGGGTCAAGATCGACCCCGAGGACCTCGCGGCGTTCCGCTCGCTGAGCGGGCCGATCCACGTGCTGGCCCTCGTCGAGGACTGGTGCGGTGACGTCATCGCGAACCTTCCGGTGCTGGGGGTGCTCGCGCGCGAGGCGGGCACGCTCGACCTGCGGATCTTCCTGCGTGACCAGAACAAGGACCTCATGCAGCGATATCTCAATCAAGGGAAGTTCGAGTCGATCCCGGTGTTCGCATTCTTCGACGATCAGTTCAACGAGCTCGGCGTGTTCATCGAGCGACCGGCCAGCGTGACCGAGCGTCGGGTCGAGCAGCGCAAGCAGATCCATGCGGCGCATCCGGAGTTCGGCCCGTATGGCGGACCGCCCGATGATCTCGCCGAGGACGTCCGGGCGCGGCTGACCGCCGAGATCACGAAGCGTCGCGAGGAGGACGTCGCGTGGGCCAACCGCGAGGTGGTCCGCGCCCTGCGTGAGATCGTGGAACGGTCGCCGGCCGCGGCGTGACCGCGGTGCGTATCCGCATCACGTACTGCGCCGAGTGCGGGTACGAGGATGCCGCGACCGATCTGGCGCGTGCGCTGATGATCGAGTTCCGTGAGAAGCTGTCCGCGATCGAGCTCGTCCCGG
>CAZMLV010000230.1:0-2968 GCA_964567235.1 uncultured Chloroflexota bacterium
AGAACCAGCGCGAGTTCAACCTTCTCGTCGTGCAGTGCGAGGACGAGATCAGCTCGATCAACATGGCCGTGGGCGCGGCGCACATGGGCGTGCGCAGCGCGACCGCGACCTCGGGCCCCGGCTTCGCGCTCATGGTCGAGGGCATCGGGTTCGCCGCCATCACCGAGGCCCCCGGCCCGGTCCTGATCATGTACCAGCGCGGCGGTCCCTCGACCGGCCTGCCGACGCGCCAGGAGCAGGGCGACCTGCAGTTCGTGCTGCATCCCGCGCAAGGCGACTTCCCTCACGTCGTCATCGCGCCCGGCGACCTGAACGACGCGTACCAGGACACCTTCTCCGCGTTCAACTGGGCGGAGCGCTACCAGATGCCGGTCATCGTGCTGTCCGACAAGAAGCTCGCCGCCGCATACGTCACGCTCGATGAGCTCGAGCTGAAGTACCCGGAGATCGACCGCGGGAAGCGGTTCACGGGCAGCGAGTGGACGCCGGTCGCGACGAACGGCGAGGGCCTCGTGCGGATCCACGCGAACGGCCACGACGGGAATGGCAACGGTCACGGCGACGTGAAGGAGTACCTCCGCTACGCGCTCGCCGAAGACGGCATCTCGCCGCGCTCGCGCCCTGGGGTGGCGGGCGGCCGGTTCTGGTCGACGACCGACGAGCACGACCCGGACGGTCACATCACCGAAGGCGTCGAGATGCGCATGGCGATGATGGAGAAGCGCATGGGCAAGCTCGCCCTGCTGTTGAAGGCGATCCCCGCCGAGCAGCGCTGCACGCTGTGGGGCCCCGCGGACGCGGACCTCACGGTCGTCGGCTGGGGCTCGACGAAGGGCACGATCCAGGACGCGATGGCCGTGCTCGCCGAGCAGGGCAAGAAGGTGAACTACCTCCAGGTGCGGCTTATGAAGCCGTTCCCGGTCGACGATGTGACCGCCGTCGTGACCAAGGCCAAGAAGCTCGTGCTCGTCGAGGAGAACTACTCCGGCCAGCTCGGCTCGCTCATTCGCGAGCAGACGGGCGTGAAGATCGAGCAGCGCATCTTGAAGTTCGACGGTCGGCCGTTCAGCGAGGACGAGCTCGTTCGCGAGCTCTCGAACGTGCTCGCGGGCGGGACCGCCGAGCCGGTGGTGACGCATGTCCGTTGAGGCGAAGCCGGCCGCTCCGGTGAAGCTCACGATCAAGGACTACAAGTCCGACCTGCACAACGACTGGTGTCCGGGCTGTATCGCGCCCGACAGCCGCATCGTCATGGCCGACGGCTCAAGCCGTCGGATCGCCGATGTCATCGCCGGCGATCGCGTGCTCGGCCACGATGGTGAGTCGCACGTAGTGCTCGCAGCGACCTCGCACCGGCATACCGACACGATGCGTCGCATCACGATCAGTGGCCACGGCGAGTTGACCATCACTCGCGATCATCCGATGTTCATCGTCCGCCGGTCAGCTGCCCTCGAGCTCAATTCCGCGGAGCGCGCGGAATGGATCCCGGCGGGCGAGGTCGCGGTCGGCGACTACGTGGCGTATCCGCGACCTGCGTTGGTCCCCGCGGGCCGCGTGGGCTCGTCGGCCGAATACGCGTTCCGGACGATCGTGTCCAACGAGGAGATCCGATACGACGCGGGGGTCCACAACCTCGAGGTCGCAGAATCGAACTCGTACCTCACCGTCGGTGCGACGCTCCACAACTGCGGTGATTTCGGGATCCTCACCGGCGTGCAGATGGCCCTCGCGCAGCTGAACCTCGACCCGGACAAGGTCGCGTGCTTCTCGGGCATCGGCTGCTCCGGCAAGACGCCGCACTACGTGAAGGCCTACGGGTTCCACACGCTGCACGGCCGAGTGCTCCCGGTCGCGACCGGCGGACGGCTCGTGAACAGCGCGGTCACGGTGCTCGCGATGGGCGGCGACGGCGACGGCTACGGCATCGGCGCCGGGTACTTCGTGAACTCCGGCCGGCGCAATCTGAACTTCACCTACATCGTCCACAACAACAACGTGTACGGACTCACCAAGGGCCAGGCCTCGCCGACGCTCTCGCGCGGCAAGAAGACGAAATCGATGCCCGAGTCGGCGATCCAGGACGGGATCAACCCGATCGCCATGGCGGTCGCCGCGGGCTACACGTTCATCGCCCGCGCGTACGCGCTCGAGCCGAAGTACCTCGCCGGGATCATCGCGAAGGCGATCCAGCACAAGGGCTCGGCGCTCGTCGATGTGCTCCAGACCTGCCCGACGTACAACGACCTCTACACGAAGGAGTGGTACGAGGGCGCGGATCTGCCGGAGAAGAAGTCACGGCTCTACAAGCTCGAGGAGCAGGGCTTCGACGGCAAGGTCACCGACGTCACCGATACCGCCGACATCATCAAGAAGAAGGCCGCGGCCGTGGCGAAGAGCTACGAGACGGAGCCGATCCCGATCGGCATCTACTACCAGGCCGAGCTGCCGACGTACGAGGACGGCGTGAACGCGCGGATCCCGGCGCTCGCGGAGAAGCCGCTCGTGGACATCGATACGTTCCATCGCGACGTGAGCTCGCTCCTCGACGCGATGCGCTAGCGGTCCACCACCGCGACCACCGTCGCGCCCTGGCCCACCGTCGTCATCGTCTCGAGCATCCCGGTCGACAGCTCCACATGGCGCACGTCGCCGCCCGTCGCGAAGTACGCGAACGGCGCGAGGGCGACGACGCCGAACTGCGGCGCGCCGTCGGTCCGGCCGGCGAGGCGGAGGGACATCCGAGGCGCGATGACATTGCTCGCGAGCACCCTGAGCCACGAGCCGTCGGTGTCGGTCTGGGCGAACACGACGCTATCGGCACCGTTCGCCACGGCGACGCCATCCGGGAGCACGGTCCCGCTCCAGGCAGTTGGCCATTGAAGCGTCCGCAGGGCGACGGCATCGAACGGCACCGCTGCGAGCTGCCGGTCGCCCGTCGCGATCCAGATCGTCCCGTCTTCCGCCA
>CAZMLV010000231.1:0-2956 GCA_964567235.1 uncultured Chloroflexota bacterium
GGACCGAACCCCGGCATCCAATGAGCGGCGACGCGCCGATCCGCGTCGTCGGCACCGCGGGCCATGTCGATCATGGCAAGTCGACCCTCATTCGCGCCTTGACCGGGATCGATCCCGACCGGCTGCGCGAGGAGCGCGAGCGCGGCATGACCATCGACCTCGGCTTCGCCTGGCTGACCCTGCCCGGCGGCGCCGACGTCGGCATCGTCGACGTGCCCGGCCACCAGGACTTCATTCGGAACATGCTCGCCGGCGTCGGCGGCATCGACGCCGTGATGCTCGTCGTCGCCGCGGACGAAGGTGTCATGCCCCAGACGCGTGAACACCTGTCGATCCTCGAGCTGCTCGGCATCGACCGCGGCGTCGTCGCGCTCACCAAGCGCGATCTCGTGGATGACGAGTGGGGCGCCCTCGTCCGCGCCGAGGTGCGCGCCGCTCTCGCGCGCACGCCACTTGCGGACGCGCCGATCATCGAGGTGTCGGCGGCGGCGCGGAGTGGTCTCGCCGAGCTCCTCGCGGCACTCGAGACGGTCCTCGGCGCGGCGCCACCGCGTCGCGACCTCGGACGGCCA
Organism: uncultured Chloroflexota bacterium; assembly: GCA_964567235.1. Lineage (GTDB taxonomy): Bacteria > Chloroflexota > Limnocylindria > P2-11E > P2-11E > UBA4735. The sequence goes on from CAZMLV010000231.1 coordinate 573, forward strand.
CGCCTGCCCATCGATCGCGCGTTCACGATGACCGGGTTCGGCACGGTGGTCACGGGCACGCTGGTCGACGGCGCACTCCGCGTCGGCGACGAGGTCGAGCTCGTTCCGGGCGGCCTGCGTGGCCGGATCAGAGGCCTCCAGACCCACCGCCGCCCGATCGAGATCGCCCAGCCGGGCTCGCGCGTCGCCGCGAATCTCACCGGCATCGAGAAGGAGGCGATCGATCGCGGCATGGTGCTCGCGCGTCCGGGGACGCTCGCCCCGACGAGCGCGATCGGAACGCGGCTCGCGGTGCTGGCCGACGCGAGCGGGCCGCTCGAGCATGACGACGCTGTTCGCGTCCACGCCGGGACGGCCGAGGCCATTGCGCGCGCGGCGGTGCTCGAGGCCGGATCGATCGCGCCCGGCAGCAGCGGCTGGGTGCAGCTCCGGCTCGCGACACCGATCGCCGTGACGATCGGTGACCGGCTCGTGGTCCGGCGGCCGTCGCCCTCGGAGACGCTCGGCGGGGGCTCGGTGGCCGACACGAGTGGCGAGCGCTCGCGGACGCGCGCGGAGGCGGTCGCAGCGCTCGAACGTCGGAGCGCACCCTCGGCTGCGGACAGGCTGCTCGCGTCGTTCGACGTGCCACGCACCCTGGCTGAGGCCGGCGAGCGGAGCGGTCTCGACGCGGCCGCGCGGGCGCTCGCCTACGCGACACTCGTCGAGAGCGGTCAGGCCGTCGCGCTCGCGGATGCCGCCGTGTCGCGCGAGGTCTTCGAGTCCCTCGCCACCCGTGTCGAGCGGACCCTCGCGATGACCCACCGCCGAGCGCCGCTGCGGGCCGGCGCGTCGCGCGAGGAGGTGCGCAGCGCGCTCGACCTCGCGCCGAAGCGCTACGCCGCGCTCGTCGCGCGTCTCGTCGCCGACGGTCGCATCGCCGAGCGGGGCAGCGCGCTCGCGCTGCCCGCACACCGGCCGACGCTCACGTCGGCACAGGAGCAGCGATGGGCGGAGGCGCGAGCGGCCCTCGCGCGCGAGCCGCTCCAGCCGCCGAGCGCCGCGACGCTGGAACGCGAGCTCGGGATCGATCTCGAGCTTCTCGTCGCGCTGGCCGAGCGCGGCGACGTCATCCGTGTCGGCAGCGATAGCGTGTTCCTGCCCGACGCGGTGCTCCGATTCGGTGACGCGATCATCGACTCGCTCGCGGCCGGTCCGATCACTGTCGCGAAGGCCCGCGACCTCACGGGTTCGAGCCGGAAGCACGTCCTTCCGTTGCTACAATTCCTCGACGACCACGGCCTCACGCGGCGCGTGGGCGACGATCGTGTCCTCATCAACGATCCGGCCACCAGCCGGGAGCAGCTCCGCCGTGCGATCAATCGCGTACCCGCGCGCAAAGGGGAGTAGGGCATGAAGTTCCGCGCCGTTCGTCCCGCTGACGCATCCGGGGCCGAGGTCACGATCGTCCCGCTGTTCGACGACAAGCAGACCCCGAAGTCGCTGCCCCGCGCGAAGCGCGCCATCGTCGAACGGCTCGGCGGAGAGCGCGGCGCCACCACGCTCTACAACGTGTTCACGCACGTCGGCGGCGACAAGGACGGCCGCGTCGTCGTGGTCGGTGCGGGCAAACGCTCGGAGTACGACGCCGAGCGCGCACGGAACATCGCCAGTGCCGGCATCAAGTCGCTCTGGCGGACCGACGCGAAGGCCGCCACCATCTACGCGGATCCGACGGCCATCGGCGAGCAGCGGGCGACCCAGGCCGCCGTCGAGGGCGCGCACTTCGCGATGTGGCGGCCCGAGGCGCACCGCAGCAAGCCGGAGGACCGCCGGCTGCCTCCGCTGGCGACGGTCACGATCGCCGTGGACGGGAACGTGAAGGACGCGCTCCGGCGCGGTGACGCCGTCGGACAGGCGGTCAATCTCGCGCGGCGGCTCGCGAACGAGCCCGCGAACAAGATGACCCCGTCGATCGTCGCGCAGGAGGCCCGAGCGGTCGCGAAGGACGCCGGCGTCGACATCGAGGTGCTCGACCGCAAGAAGTGCGAGACCCTCGGGATGTGGAGCTACCTGTCGGTCGCTCAGGGCAGCCACCAGCCGCCGCAGTTCATCGTGCTGCGCTACCGCGGCCGGGGCGGGAAGGGCTACGACCTCGGGATGGTCGGCAAGGGCATCACCTTCGACTCCGGCGGGATCTCGATCAAGCCCGCCGACGGCATGCACCACATGAAGGCCGACATGACCGGCGCTGCGTCGGTCATCGCGGCGATGGGCGCCATCGGCGCGCTCAAGCCGAAGGTGAACGTCATCGCGATCGCGCCCTGCACCGAGAACCTGCCAGGCGGCGGCGCGACGAAGCCCGGCGACGTCTTCACGAGCATGAGCGGGAAGACCGTCGAGGT
>CAZMLV010000232.1:0-2931 GCA_964567235.1 uncultured Chloroflexota bacterium
ACGGCAAGATCACCGACGAGCAGTACGAAGAGTGGAATCGCTCGACGGGGAAGAAGGAGCTCCCTGAGCGATTGCATCCCGCACCTGGCGGGAAGAAGAAGACCGCTCGGAAGAAGACGACGGCGCGAAAGAAGACCACGAAGAAGAAGACGGCCAAGAAGCGGTAGCCGCTAAGCGCGAGTGACCTTTCGCGGCTTCGGCGCCGGTGGCTGCGGCAGGAATGCGGCGTCTGGATCGTCGCCGAGCAGCGGGCGGAGCTCGGCGAACAGCGCGGGAACGACACGTTTGGCAATGCGCCACGCCGCTTCGTCGTCCTCGGTATCGCCGACGAGGTCCTTCCAGTTGATCGACGTGCGATCGCGCAGCGCCGCGCTGAGATCGGCTGATGCCGTGCGCGTCGCGGCGATGCTGTCGCGTAGCCGTTTCTGGTCATCGGCTCCGTCGAGCACTTGCTTCTTCGGGAAGCGGCTCAGTGCGTACGCGACCTGCGCGGCCTGCAGGAGCCGAAGGACCGCCTTCCGATCGCGGGGAGAGAGGTCAGCCATGCGAGGTCGGAGGCACTAGGCGGCGTACGAGCCGCTGTCGTCGGACATCGTCGGATCGCCTGATTCGGAGCGGGAGACGGGGCTCGAACCCGCGACCTGCTGCTTGGAAGGCAGCCGCTCTAGCCAACTGAGCTACTCCCGCGTTCGCGTCTCGTCGCTGAAACGACCGTTGGCGATGACAGTTGGGACAAACGATATCGCACTTGTTCGCCTCTTCCAGGATCGCCGCTTGCGATCGACACCATGAGCTCGCCACATTGAAACTCTTCTGCGCAGGATCCCGATGGTCGAATTGCATGATGTAGGGAGGGAAGATGCCAGCGCAGTCGTAGCACGGACGAGTCCGGAGCAGCAGGATGAAATCTCGTCGGGGCAGCGCGCGCCTCCGTCTTGAAAGCGCACGTGGAGAGGCAGCCAACTCACCGTCGGCGCGACGGCGAGCCCATCGTTCAGCCTGCTGGACGTAGGTCCGGACCGCATGACAGTTCGCGCAGACGACGTCGCACTTGGCGATCTCCTCGGCCAAGCGTTCGCGAGATGCGAGGAGCGCACGCGGCCAGGTCAACCCGAACGACTTCGCCGCCGGGTCGCGGTGATCGAAGTCCATCTGGTGTGGCAAGTACATGCCACCGCAGTCCTTGCACGGCACCTTCCGAAGCTCGCGCAGAAACTCGAGCGTCGCGCGCTGCCGCGTCATCACCCGATCGATTTCGCGCTCGCGATTTCGCCGGTAGTAGCTCACGTTGTAGGGACGCTGGCTGGGCCTATCAGGCACTCCGCGAAGATGAACAAGCGTTCGAGTCGTGTCAATAGGACCCGGGCTACGCGGCCCGCCATGTGATCGGCCGACCCTCGACCTCCTTCACTCGTCCACGCAGCTCCAGATAACGCAGGTGCGCGAGTGTCTCCGCGAGCGCGAATCGTTCCTCGTGCGGCGAGCGCAGCACCGGGAACAACGTCCGGCAGATCGCGTACGCGCTGCGCGGCGTGCCGCTCGCAGCCTCAAGCGTCGCGTCGAGCCGCTGCGCGTGGTGCGCGAGGATCTCGTCGACCCGTGCGGCGCAGTCGTCGAACGGATCGCCGTGCGCGGGCAGCACTCGCTTCACTCCGAGGGTCTTCATCTTCTCGAGCGCGCTCAGGAAGTCGCCGAGCGGATCGGGCCGCCCATAGGGATAGACGCCGACGTTCGAGGTGATCCGCGGCAGCACGTGATCGCCCGCGAGCAGCGTGCCGGCCGACTCCTCGAAGAGGACGGCGTGATGATCGGTGTGGCCCGGCGTCCACACCACCGTGAACGCACGCGCGCCAAGGTCGAGCACCTCGCCGTCGGCGACGGGATGGATCGGATCGAACGGATCGACCCGATCGTTCATCGCCACCCACGCAGCGCGCATCCCCTCGTCAACGTCGCGCGGCATTCCGTGCCGCTCGAACAGCTCGTACGTCCGGTCGATCAGCGCGTGGTCCGCGGCCCAGACCTCGTGCGCGCGGTCGATCTCGGGGCCGTGCATGAGCAGCTCGGCGCCCGCGTCGCGCAGCGTGCCGGCCATCCCGAGGTGGTCGGGATGGAGGTGGGTGATGAACGCGGTGCGGATGTCGGCGAGCGCGATGCCTGCGTCGCGCAGTCCCGCACGGAGCTCGGCCTCCGCCTCCGGCGTGTGCATGCCGCTGTCGACGATCGACCATCCGCGGTCGCCCTCGATGAGGTACACGTTCACATTCCGCAGGGCCAGTGGAAGGGGAAGCATGATGCGCCGGACGCCCGGCGCGACGTGCTGGTCGGACGTCACGCTCATAGAATGGTGGGACTCCGGCCCGTTCGTCTAGCGGCCCAGGACACTGCCCTCTCAAGGCAGAGACCACCGGTTCGAATCCGGTACGGGCTACCGGAACCGCAACCGCTAGCCTTTCGCCGATGCAGACCTCGTCGGTCGCTCCGTTCTTCGAAGGGTGGCACCTCGTGAACGAGAGCCTCATCGCGGCGCTCGCTCCGCTCTCGGCCGAACAGCTCGCGCTGCCTGTGGGCTCGCCCACCTGGCCGATCTGGGCGAGCGCGTCGCATCTCGCCGGGACGCGGGTGTACTGGCTCTGCCACGTATTCAAAGAGCCTGGCGCGGAGACCACGCCGTTCACGGACCCAACGGGGCTCGGCTGGGAAGACGATCTCACGCATCCGCGATCCGCCGACGAGCTCGTCAACGCTCTGACATCGTCGTGGAGGCTCGTGGAGCGTTGTCTCGCGACGTGGACTCCGGAGACCATGGACCAGGAAGCGCGTCGGACACGCGGATCCGTCGTTCAACTCCACACGCGCCAGTCGGTCCTCATCCGGATGATCACCCACGACGCGTTCCACAGCGGGGAGATCTCGCTGGTCCTCGGCAGC
>CAZMLV010000233.1:0-2908 GCA_964567235.1 uncultured Chloroflexota bacterium
TGTTGAAAAACCCGGTATTTATTATACAAATTTTAACATTCGGTTATAATAGCTTAACTTTAAGAATAACGCTATTTTTAAGAGTAAATTATGCAAGGACAACAGCAATATCAGCATCAATTATTTCACTATTTTGATATCGAATCGTTAATTCCACAAAATCATTTGCTACGAAAAATAAACAGTAATGTTGATTTAAGTTTTGTAAGAGAACTTACTGAATCATTTTATTGCCAAAATAACGGTAGACCTTCTGTAGATCCTGAAATATTTTTTAGAATAATATTGATTGGATATTTATATGGAATTGATTCTGACCGCCAACTTTGTGATGAAATTCAATATAATTTAGCATACAGATGGTTTTGTAAATTACGTCTAGAAGATAAAGTAATCGATCACTCCTCTCTAACGAGAATTCGCGATAGATTTGGTCTTGATACCTTCAATAAATTTTTTATTAAAATTGTTGAACAGTGCCAAGAACTGGGATTGGTAAAAGGTGAGCGCATCATGACAGACGGGACGCTTTTTCAAGCGAATGCATCATTAGATTCATTAATACCTAATCATAAAGATGAAATAAAAAAAGAAAATAAAGAAATCACAAGACGAGGATTAGAAGCACCATCATCAAGAAAAATCAGCAATAAAACGCATGTCAGTAAAACCGATCCAGATGCGTCGCTTGCTTTTAAAAATGGCACACCAAGAACCTTAAAATATAAAGCACACATGACAATAGATGCTGACAGTCGAGTTGTATTAGATACAAAAATTACGACAGGAGCGACACATGAATCTCAAGTGTATTTACAACAAATAGAAACGATTGAAAAAGATTTAAAATTAAATGTAAATATGGCTATTGCCGATAGAGCATATGGGTCGGGAGATATTATTCAATCTCTTATAGATAAGCAAATTGAGCCAAATATCCCATTATTTAGCGGTAGAAGTGGTACTAATAAAGAACCTGAAGGATTCATCTACGACAAAGAAAATAATTGTTATGAATGTCCAGCAGGTCATTATCTTAATGCTTGTCCTACAATAAATAATAACACTATTACCTATCATTCAAAGTCGAATGATTGTGCATCGTGCCAATTAAAAACAACATGCAAAGCAAAACCAAAACGTTTTAAAAAAATACGTATGATTACACGACATGTTCATAAAGAACTATTTGACCATGTAAAACAGTCAATGAAAAAAGAATCATTTCAGGAAAACCTAGTTGAACGCATGTGGAAAATGGAAGGTATTATTAGCGAAGCTAAGCAAAGGCATTGCTTATCAAGAGCAAAATACAGAGGGTTAATGAAAACACAAATTCAAGCTTATATGGTTGGTAGTGTCTTAAATATGAAAAGGCTAGTGGCCTTTTTTATTTTGTTATTTATATATGCACAAATTCGAAAATTATTTTATATGAGCAATACTAAACGGGGTTATGCGATATGAGAAAGAGGGTTTTTCAACAGGCCCGGAGGTTTTTGTTACCTGAGCGACTGACACCAATAACCCCTCTATTGTTTCAATAAATCGGTACGAAAGTGGTTAAAGTTTCATAGTTAAACATCTTGCTCATTTGTGACGAGTTATATTACCATTTCTGCCAATTTTATCAAAAGGAATCTGAAAATGTTAATCGGATATGCTCGTGTTTCAACGGAAGATCAACATCTGTACATGCAAGAGGACGCTTTAAAAAGTGCCGGTTGTGAAGAGATTTATTCAGACGTTGCCAGTGGTGTTAAAACTGCCCGTCCAGGATTGCATTCAGCATTAGCGTGTTTACGGAAAGGCGACACATTGGTTGTGTGGAAATTGGATCGACTTGGCCGATCATTGACGCATCTCATACAAACCGTCAAGGAATTAAGTGAGAAAGGAATCGGGTTTAAGTGCTTGCAAGAGAGCATTGATACCACAACCAGTGGCGGACAATTAATTTTTCATATTTTTGGTGCATTAGCTCAATTTGAAAGAGAGTTAATAAAAGAAAGAACACAAGCTGGTTTGAAAGCAGCTCGTGTGCGCGGTCGATTAGGTGGCAGACCAGCCTTACTGAACAAATATCAAATAAAAAAAATGACTGCGCATTACAAAAAAGGTGATTTAGCAATTAATGAAATTTGTAAGCTGTTTAACATAACAAAACCAACGCTTTATCGGTATTTAAAAGAGAATAAAAATGGCAGCAATCCATGAAACAGCCTATCCACGGATAAAACCCAACCTAAGTCACAAAGAACAAAAAGAAATTTTTACGCCAACTACCGAAGAATTACTGCTGCTTGATTCAAAAACAAAAAAGTCACTACCCATTTCTCGATTAGGATTCATGGTAGTACTAAAATGTTATCAATATTTAGGTCGCCCAATCAAAGTACAAAAGATAAATGTATCAATAAAAAAATATATCGCAGAAAAAATAGGTGTTACGCAAGAAATAGACCTCAATAACTACAGCAAATTAACTCGTCACCGTCATATAAAAATAATTCGAGAATATTTGCAGATAAATCCTGATAAAAAGGAGCGTCGTAGGATCATGAAAGCAGCCGCATTAGAAGCTGCGAAAACAAGAGAAAATTTAGCCGATATTATAAATTTTGTTATTGATGAACTTATCAAATCACGATTTGAATTACCTGCCTTTCAAAAATTAGTGAGACTTGCAAGAGCCGCCAGAACCGTGTCAAACAACGATCATTACGGGAAAATATTTAATTTATTGTCAGATGAACAGAAAAAATTAATAGATATTATTGTTGGCCTTGAAAAACCAGAGGAAATCGATGGAGAGTTTTTATCTTGGAAAATGTTAAAACTGGAACCAAAAAGACCAACAATAAATAATATCAAGGCATTTGTTCAATACATTAATAAAATGCGATCA
>CAZMLV010000234.1:0-2888 GCA_964567235.1 uncultured Chloroflexota bacterium
CGCAGGAAGAAGTAGGTCGTGAAGAGCGCGGCGAAGAACATGAGCTCGCTGCCGACGAACATGATGATCGCCCACATCCCGCTGTTGAACCGCGTTGGCTGCACGTCGTAGCCCGAGTCATTCGGCGCGAGGCGCTCGACGGTGGGCGTGCCGCGGCGGCCGCGGACGATCGTGCGGTCAGCCATCAGTGGTGCGCGCCGCCGTGGCCCTCGTCGCTCGCCTGCGTGTAGGCGCGCGCATCGTCGATGAGCCACGTCGCGAGGCCGACGAGCAGGAGCACGACCCCGATCCCGATGAGGATGACGCTCCACAGGATGCCGAACGAGATGAACGTGACGCCGACCGCGATGGTCACCGGCGAAAGGCTCGGGGGCGGCATGTGGATCGGCTGATCGTGCCCGGACATCGGTCGAAACTCTAGGTCATGGATTGGCGAACGTCGAAATGCTGCCCTAGTGTTGCCGGGCATGCCGTGGCCAGTTGATCCGCAGGGCCCCCTGGCCCGTTCGATCGCCGACCTGTATTGGCTGATGTTCGGCGCGGCGATCGTCGTGCTCGCGATCGTCGTCGGGGCGCTCGTCGTGGCGGGCATCCGGTTCCGCGAGCGGCCCGGGCACCAGGCCCGGCAGTACCACGGCAACAACCTCCTCGAGCTCATCTGGACCGTCGTGCCGACGCTCATGGTCATCTCGTTCAGCGTCCTCTCGTTCCAGCGCCTCACCCTCGTGAACGACGTCGACAGCGGCGCGGCCATGACGATCCAGGCCATCGGGCAGCAGTGGGTCTGGAATTTCCAATACCCCTCGGAGAGCAAGTACGCCCTGAGCGATGGGAAGACCTATCTGTCGGGGCAGGCCGAGCTGCACATCCCGGCCGGACAGAAGATCAAGATCGAGCTCAGCTCGAAGGACGTCATCCACTCCTTCTATGTGCCGAAGCTCGGCGGGCAGAAGGACGCCGTCCCCGGACGGGCCACCGAGATGTGGATCCAGGCCGACCGGCCCGGGACGTACGCCGGCCAGTGCATCGAGTTCTGCGGTACCGGCCACGCCGACATGCTCATCACCGTCGTCGCCCAGAACCCCGCCGACTACGACGCCTGGCTGGCCAGCGCACTGAAGGATGCGAACCGATTCAGTGACCCGGCGGTCGCGAAGGGCAAGGAGTTCTTCACGACGCTCGCCTGCGCGGGCTGCCACACCATCCAGGGCCTCACCGGCGGCAAGATCGGTCCCGACCTCACGCACATCGCATCGCAGAAGACGCCGATCGCCGGCATCGCCGGGCTGGACGTGAATGAGGCGAATCTCATCAAGTGGATCAGCAACGCGCCGAGCCTCAAGCCCGGCGTCGTCATGCCGGTGTTCAGCAACAAGGCCGGTGGCCCGCTCGACGACGCGACGATCAACTCGATCGTCCAGTTCCTCCTGACGCTCAAATAGCGTCAGAGGTCACTGCACCTCGAGACCGACCCGCATCCCCAGCTGGTAGTGCCCCGCGATGTTGCAGATCAGCACGTACTTCCCGGGTGTGAGCTCGAGCACGAGCTTGCGCGACGCGCCCGCCGCGATGTTCAGCAGCTCCCCGACCTTGCCGTCCTCCTTCGCCTTCGCGGTCGCCGCGTCCACGGGCAGCTGATCGGGAGCGAGATCGGTCTTGATGACCTTCAGCTCGTGGGCCATGGCGGCGTGATTGCGGATACCGACCACGACGTGGCCGCCCGCTATGGTCGGGTGGTCGGTCACGATCTTGTAATCGCTGATGTCGACGTAGATCGAGGGCACCTCGCCGGTGTCCGCTGGACCCGCGGCCGCACACGCCGACGACGCAAGGACCGCGAGCACGGCGACGATCGCGAATAGGCGGTGCACCGAGCATTTCACCTCTGACCAGACTCGCGCAGGCGCTGGGCCTGCTCCTCCGACTGTAGCCACAGAAAGAATGCGAAGCTCGCGGCCGCGAGGAAGATGAGGTCGCCGGGGACCCACATGATCGCCCCGCCGAGGCGCTGGTCGCTCGCCGGCTCGAGGCCGTACGCGGCGGTCGTCGCGAGGTACGGCGTGTAGAACGCCCGGTCCGAGAACGCGAGCAGGCCGCCGAGGATCGTGTTCTGCGCCGCGCCGACGAGGAGCAGGTACGGGATCCGCGCGGCATACGGCAGGGTGGCGCGGAACGGCACCGGATCGATCACCACGCTCCAGAAGAGCAGCGCCGTCACGAGGAACCAGGTGTGCTCGATCACGTGGATCGTCGGGTCGAGGACCGCCGCGTCGTAGAGCGCCGGCACATGCCACGCGTACAGGCCGACGACGTAGAGGGCCGCCGCGACGAGCGGCCGGCGGAGCAGGTGGACGAGGTCGCGGAACGCGGTGTTGCGCGCGAGCGCCCGGACCACGGTGCGCCGGACGCCGAGCGGCAGTCCGCGAACGAGCGGCCGGACCGGCGCGCCCGCGAGGAGCAGCGGTGGGGCGACGACGAGCAGCAGCATGTGCTGGACCATGTGGACGCTGAACAGCTGCAGCGCGATCGCGTCGATGGGCGAGGCGAGCGCCGCGAGGATCGAGGCGAGGCCGAGCAGGAAGAGCGCGGCCCGCCACGCGGGCCAATGTGAGCGCGCGCGCGCCCCGCGCAGGTAGACGACGGCCGCGAGGACGCAGAGGACGACCAGGACTACAGGCGTACGGTCGTGTCCACCATGATCGCGACGAACAGCAGCGCGAGATACAGCAGTGAGTACAGGTAGACCGAGCGCGCGACGCTGCGCTGCTTCGCCGCGGCCGCCCGCAGCAGGCGCACCGCGTAGGCGACGAACACCAGCCCGAGGATCAGCGCGGCGAACAGGTACACGACCCCGACGTACCGCGTGAGGAAGAGCAGCACCGAGAGCG
>CAZMLV010000235.1:0-2843 GCA_964567235.1 uncultured Chloroflexota bacterium
GCGCCGGGCGCGCTTCAGACGGCGGACGTCATCGGTCACGGTCGCGATCATCCCACCTTTCGCTGCTGATCGCGACGCCGTTTGAGGAGCTGCGGATGGCGTTCCCCCAGCGGCTCCCGGCCGTGCGCCAGCGCGACGTGGAGCGCGACGACGAGGTGGCCATCGCGTGGCGCGTAGAGCGGACCGCCCGGCACGTCTCGTCGCTCCACCAGACCGGCCAGGGCCATGGCCGCGAGCTCCCGCTCGGCGTAGGGCTGGTCGACGCCGGACCAGAGCGCGGCGCGCTGAGCGGTGTCCTCGCCGACCGAGAGCGCGTGGAGGAGCTTCAGCCGAGCGGGCTCGGCGAGGATGCGCGCCAGGCGCGTCGCGCGTTCATACGCGTCGTCGTCCGAGCGCTCGAGCAGCGTCGGGTCGCTGTGGAAGAGGTTGAGGTCCCCATCGATCACGCGTGCTACCCCGGGTGAATACTACCTCGCTGTAGTAACAGTCACTCGGCCGCGGTCGCCACGGGCTCGGCCAGGCCGGCCGGTGCGCTCGAGCCGGCGCGGGCGTTGACCGCCACCGCGGTCACCACCAGGGCCGCGCCGGCGAGCATCCGCAGGGTGAACGCCTCACTCAGCGCGAACGCGCCGATGAGCAGCGCCTGCGTGGGGATCAGGACCTGCGAGAGCGTGACCGTGGTCGGGCGCAGCTTCCGGTAGAGCCACGCGTTCAGCACGAGGCCGACGCACGAGCCGCCGAGGACGAGGTACGCGAACGCGAGGATCGAGCTCGCGTTCCAGTGCTGCGGCTCGGTCACCTGCGTGAGCGCGAACGGCAGCAGGAACAGCGCGCCCATCCAGGTGCCGATCCCGACGACGGCGATGGGCGACTCGCGCGACAGGAACTTCGCGATGAGGATCGCCGCGACCGCCCAGCTGATCGGCATGATCGCGAGCAGGATCGTCGCCAGCAGCGCGTTCGGCCCTTCGCTCGGCGCCGGCGCGCCGACCAAGAGCGCCGTCCCGACCAGTCCGAGGACCAGCGCGGCGATCTTGAGGCGCGAGAGGCGGTCGCCCTGCACGAAGAAGTGCGCGAGGATCGCCGTCCATACGGGCGCCATCGCGCCGAACACGGCGACCAGGCCCGAGGGCACGAACTGCTCCGCCCAGAAGATGAGCGCCCAGGATGTCCCGATGTTGAACAAGCCGGAGATCGCCGACGCGAGGAACGCCGTTCGCGTTCGCGGGAACGATTGCCGGAGCACGATGACCGTGATGGTGAGGATCGTCGCCACGGCGATCGCGCGCTCGAACGCGAAGAGGTAGGGCGGCACCTCGGCGACGCCGATCTTGATCGCCGCCCAGGTCGATCCCCAGAGCAGGACCATCAGGACGTACGCCGCGGCGACGCGACGGCTCACGCCGGTATTGTCGGTCTGTGCGGGTCTTCGCGCTCACGCTTGTGGCGGTGCTGCTCGCCGGCTGCGCGGCACCGACGCTCGTGGGGACGCAGATCACGCCGACCGCGGCGCCCGACTTCACTCTGACCGATGGCATCAGCGGAAAGCCGGTCACGCTCTCGGCACAGCGCGGCAGCGTCGTCGTGTTGTCGTTCCTGTACACCCACTGCCCCGACGTCTGCCCGCTCACGGCCGAAGAGTTCCGGATCGCCCAGCAGAAGCTCAGCCCGAGCGAGCGCGACGGCACCGTGTTCGTCGCGGTGTCGGTGGACCCGCAGCAGGACACGCCGGAGGCGGTGCAGGCGTTCGCCCGCGATCACGGCCTCACCAAGAACTTCGTCTTCCTCGTCGGGGGCGCCGCGCAGCTGCAGGCCGTCTGGTCCGCGTACGGGGTCCGCATCGAGACCGACCCGAGCACACCCGCGGTCGGGCATAGCGACGCGATCTACCTCCTCGACAAGAAGGGCCAGGCCCGCGTGCTCACCCACTCGGACATCGCCGCGGACGCGCTCGCCGGAGATCTCAAGCTCCTTGCCGCGGAGCACTAGGTGAGGCCAATGGTCGCGCGCGTGAGCTGGGAACAGGCGCTGGCCTGGCGGATGCGCCGGCAGCTCATCGATCCGGTGGGTACGGGGACCGCCCCGGATGTGGTCCGCCGGCTCTGCGGCGTGCAGGCGCAGGTCGCATCGACCGCCGAGCTCGCCGTGCGCGTGCGGCGCTCGACATCGAAGCCCGGCGACGTCGCACGCGCGCTGAGCGGGGGCCGGCTCATCAAGACGTGGGCGATGCGCGGCACGCTCCATCTGCTCACGCCCGAGGAGGGCGGCGCGTTCCTCTCGCTCATCGCCGCGGGCCGCAGCTGGGACCGGCCGAGCTGGCAGAAGTATTTCGGCATCACGCCGAAGCAGCTCGAGGCCCTTCGGACGGTCGTCCGTGACGCGCTCGAGGGCGAGGTCCTCACGCGAGAAGAGCTGGTCTCGGCGGTGACGGCCCGGCGCGGCTTCGCTCACGTCGGCGACGCGCTGCGCTCCGGCTGGGGCAGCCTCCTGAAGCCGCTGGCCTGGCAGGGCGACCTCTGCTTCGGCCCGAGCCAGGGGAACCGCGTGACGTTCATGCGTCCGCAGGACGCGAGCTCGCGCTGGGGAGGCGTGCCCGAGCCGGACGACGCGGCGCCGATCGCGATCGCCGCGTACCTGCGCTCCCACGGTCCGGCGACGGTCCACGGCTTCGCGAACTGGCTCTCGCGCGGGCGCACCAGCAAACAGCAGCTGCGGCGGTGGTTCGACGATGTCCGGCCGCAGCTCGCGGAGGTCGAGGTCGGCGGGGAACGCTCGTTCGTGCTCGCGAAAGATCTCGACGAGCTCGTCTCCACCAAGCCGACGCGCGCGGTGCGGCTGCTACC
>CAZMLV010000236.1:0-2843 GCA_964567235.1 uncultured Chloroflexota bacterium
CCTCGCCGGCGGTGAGCTGGGTGACGCACTTGAAGATGAGCTCGCGAAAGCGGTCCTGCCCCCGCGGCGAAAGCGCGGCGAGCATCTCGCGCTCGATCGCGACCGCCGCCAACCCGGCCTTCGTGAACCGCGCCGTGCCCGCCGGCGTGAGGTAGAGGCCGAGGGTTCGGCCGTGCCGTGGCCGCCGCTCGAGCAGGCCATCCTTTTCGAGGCCGGTGATGATCTCGCTCATCGTCTGCGGGGTCATGCGTCGCGCGCGCGCGAGCCCCGCGCTCGAGACGCCGCGGATGCGCGCCACGTCGAACATGATCCCCATCTGGGCAGCGTGAGCTCGTGCTCCTCGAGCGCGCCGGCGAAGCGCTGGCTGAAGTAGTGATTGAGGATGCGCAGGCCGTAGACCGCCGAGCCGGCCGGGCGCTTTAAGAACGACATGGACGACATATTGACAGGGTTCCGAATATTCGGCAACCTGATATGTGATGGTCGACCTGCTCAGGCGGTACCTGGCCCCGTTCCGACGTGAGCTCGGGCTCGTCATCGGCCTGCTGTTCGTTCAGTCGATCGCCAACCTCTACCTGCCCGAGCTGAACGCCAACATCATCAACAACGGCGTCGTGCGCGGCGACCTCGATTACATCTGGCGAGCGGGCGCCGTCATGATCCTCGTGACGGTCGTCTTCGCCGGCGCGTCGATCGTGGGCGCGTACTGGGGCGCGCGGGTCGCCATGGGCTTTGGCCGCGACCTTCGCAGCGCGGTGTTCCGGAAGGTGCAGACCTTCTCGCAGGTCGAGGTCAACCACTTCGGCACCCCATCGCTGATCACCCGGAACACGAACGACGTGCAGCAGGTCCAGCAATTCATCGTCATGGCCCTCGCGATGATGATCTCGGCGCCGATCCTCGCGATCGGCGGCACGATCATGGCCCTCCGCCAGGACGTGCCGCTGAGCGGCATGCTGCTGGTGATCATCCCGCTCATGGGCCTGGTGATCGGCCTCATCCTCACGCGGGCCATCCCGCAGTTCCAGGCCATGCAGCTCAAGATCGACCGCATCAATCTCGTGGTCCGCGAGGCGCTGTCCGGCGTGCGGGTGGTGCGCGCGTTCGTGCGCACCCGGCAGGAGGAGCGCCGGTTCGACGAGGCCAACCGGGACCTCACCGCGACCGCGCTCCGGGTGAACCGGCTGTTCTCGCTGATGATGCCGGCGCTCACCGTGATCATGAACCTCTCGACGGTGGCCGCGCTGTGGTTCGGCGCGATCCGCGTCGACAGCGGCGCGATGCCGATCGGCAACTTCACCGCGTTCCTGCAGTACATCATCCAGATCCTGTTCGGCGTGATGATGGGTACGGTCATGTTCGTCATGGTCCCGCGAGCCGCGGTCTCTGCCGGACGAGTCCAAGAGGTCCTCCAGGCCGAGCCATCGGTCCGCGATCCCGAGGTCCCACTTGCGCCACCGCGCGGGCAGGGCGTCATCGAGTTCCGCGAAGTGGAGTTCCGCTACCCCGGCGCGGAGGAGCCCGTGCTGCGCGGTATCTCATTCAGCGCGCGGCCGGGCGAGACCACCGCGATCGTCGGCAGCACCGGCAGTGGCAAGTCCACCCTCGTCAATCTGCTCACGCGGTTCTACGACGTGACCGGCGGCGCGGTGCTGATCGACGGCGTGGACGTGCGGCAGCTCCGCCGGGACGATCTCTGGTCGCGCATCGGCGTGGTCGCGCAACGCGCCCTGCTGTTCACCGGCAGCGTCGCGAGCAACCTGCGGTTCGGCCGCGAGAGCGCGTCGGACGAGGAGCTCTGGCGCGCCCTCGGGATCGCGCAGGCGGATTTCGTCCGCGACATGCCGGGCGGCCTCGAGGCGGAGATCAGCCAGGGTGGCACCAACGTCTCCGGCGGGCAGCGCCAGCGGCTCGCGATCGCGCGCGCGCTCACCAAGCAACCCGACGTGTACGTCTTCGACGACAGCTTCTCCGCGCTCGACGTGAAGACCGACGCGAAGCTGCGGGCCGCGCTCCGGCGCGAGGTCGCGAACGCCACGGTGCTCGTCGTGGCTCAGCGGGTCGCGACGATCATGCAGGCCGACCGGATCATCGTGCTCGATGCCGGACGGATCGTCGGCAGCGGCACGCACGCCGAGCTCATGGTCACGTGCGCGACGTACCGCGAGATCGTCGAATCCCAGCTCACCGGTAGCGAGGTGGCGGCATGAGGCCCGGCGGGCCGGGCGGTCCGCGACGTCCCGGCGGCGGGCCCGGGATGATGATGGGCTTCGCGATGAATGCCCCGACGAAGCCCAAGAACTTCAGGGCGTCGCTCGCGCGGCTCCTTCGCACGCTCCGCCCCGAGCGCCGGCTCATCGCCCTGGTGCTCGCCCTCGGTGTGGTGAGCGTCGTGTTCGCCGTCATCGGCCCGAAGCTGCTCGGCAACGCGACGAACATCCTGTTCGACGGCGTCCTCGGAAAACAGATCCCGGCCGGCGTCACGAAAGAGCAGGCCGTCGCGGGGCTGCGCGCGCGCGGGCAGGATCAGGTCGCCGACATGCTCGCGAGCACGAACGTCGTGCCCGGCCAGGGCGTCGACTTCAACGCGCTCGGCGCGGCGGTCATGTTGCTGACGGGGTTCTACCTGCTCAGCGCGCTGTTCGCCTGGGCGCAGTCGTACCTCATGGCCGGCGTCACGCAGCGCACGGTGTACCGGCTGCGCCAGGACGCCGACGAAAAGCTCGGCCGCCTGCCGCTGTCGTACTTCGACGGTCAGTCGCGCGGCGACATCCTCAGCCGGGTCACCAACGACATCGACAACATCGCCCAGACGCTCCAGCAGAGCCTCACCCAGCTCATGA
>CAZMLV010000237.1:0-1184 GCA_964567235.1 uncultured Chloroflexota bacterium
CAGGAACGCGAGGATCACGAGCTCGGTTGACATCAGCTTTCCCTTCTTCCGGAGGACGAGGCCTCCGGGCCGACGATAAGTCGCAAGCCATCGACGCGTCGCACGCGGACCGCGGCACCCTGTGGGATCGGACCGCCTTCGCTCACCGCGCTCCACTCATCGCTTCCGGCGCGGACGATGCCGGTCGGGGCGAGCTCGGTCTTCGCCACTCCGAGAGATCCGACGAGGAGCGCGGCGCCGCTGGCCACCGGGAGCCGCTGGAAGCCGACGGCCAATCGGACGACGATCACGAAGAACAGCGCGGCGGTGCCGACGATCAGGAGCAGCGTGACCGGGTCGGCTGTATTTCGCAGGCCCGGGAACGTGGGCCGCCCCGGCGGGAACACGATGATCGCCCCGAGGAGCAGCGACGCGATGCCGCCGGCGAGCAGGAGCCCATGGCTCACGACCTTCACCTCGGCGATGAAGAGGACGAGGGCGAAGATCATGAGCGCGATACCCGCGGCGTTCGCATCGAGCGTCCCGAACGAGAAGAGCGCGATGACGATCGCGATCACCCCGATGATCCCGGGGAAGATGAGCCCCGGGTTCGAGAGCTCGAAGATCAGTCCGTACGTCCCGATGGTGAAGAGGAGCAGCGCGATCTGCGGGTCGACGACGAAGTGGAGGAACGTCTCGAACGGGCTCATCCCGTCGTCGTCGATCGCTGCCGCCTTCGTCGCGAGCGTGACCGGCTGACCGTTCACCTGCACGGTCTTTCCGTCGATCTGGGCCAGGAGCGCCACAAGATCGGTCGCGACCAGATCGACGACCTTGAGCTGGAGCGCCTGGTCGTCGCGGATGCTCACGCTGTTCCTGACGGCGTCCTCGGCCCACTGCTCGTTGCGGCCACGGGCCTTGGCGATCTTCGTGATCTGCGCGACGGCGTCGTTCTCCGCCTTCAGCCGGAGGTCACCCTGGATATCGGCGCCCGAGCTGTCCACCGGGTGCGCGGCGCCGATGTTCGTCGCCGGGGCCATCGCCGCGATCGCGCCTGCCATCGTGATGAATGTCCCGGCCGAGGCGGCCCGCGCGCCGGAGGGCGCGACGTACGTCACCACCGGCAGCGGCGCGTTCAGGAAATCGGTCGTGATCTGGTAGGTCGAGTCGATCAGCCCGCCGGGCGTGTTGATGACGAAGACCAC
>CAZMLV010000237.1:1194-2839 GCA_964567235.1 uncultured Chloroflexota bacterium
GACTGCGCGTCCGCGATGACGCGCTCGACGTACCGCGCGGTGATCGGGTTGATCGCATCCTCGATGTGCCCGACGACGACCGGAGCACCCGGGGCCGCGCGCGTCACCGGCACGAGGCGCGGGCCGCTCGCGACGCCGAGATCCTTGGTCAGATCGGTCTGGCCGAGCAGAGCGCCGGCGGCCCCGAGCGTGATGAGCGCGACCGCCAGCGCGAGCTGGAACGTCAAGCTCCGCTTCGCCTCCGGCTTCGATCGCGCGGCGAGACGGGATGACGCGAACGGCGTCTCGCGCACGCGCTGGGTGTCTATCGCGCGCGCGAGCGCCCGGCCGAGACCGTCCTGATCGCGCTCGTTCACGGCCGCAGCGCCCCGCGCACGAGCTGCCGCGCGCCATGGGCTGCCCGGAGCCTGGCGAGGGCCTGCGACAGCGTCGCGCCGACGGTGCCGGTGCG
The DNA here is from genome assembly GCA_964567235.1 of uncultured Chloroflexota bacterium. Taxonomy (GTDB): domain Bacteria; phylum Chloroflexota; class Limnocylindria; order P2-11E; family P2-11E; genus UBA4735. Next base: position 1,646 of record CAZMLV010000237.1, read on the forward strand.
GATGGCGAACGCTTTGGCGATCTCCTCGTACGAGAGGTCGTAGTAGTAGCGGGCCACGACGACGGCACGCTGGCGTTCCGGAAGCTGCCGGAGCGCGACGAGCAGGTCGGCGCGCTCGATCGCGAAGTCGATGTCGTCGCGCGCGATCGGGAGCGTCTCCACGGCGATATCCGTCACCCGGCGGCGCCGGTCACGGAACAGCAGGCGTGTCGCGACGACCAGCAGCCATGCCCCCGGACGATCGAGTGACGCGAGACCCTGCTTGAATGCGCGCACGAACGCCTCCTGGACCGCGTCCTCGGCGGCACCTTCGTCGCCGGCGATCGCGGTGAGCGCGCGCAGCAGCCGGGGGTATTCCTGTTCGTAGAGATCCTCCCAGGCGGCGTCCGCGCTCACGTCTTCCCTTCAACGAGCCGGCGGGCCCTGACTTTCTTTAGCGCGCCCGGCCACGGCGTGACGTCCGGTGTACCACCAGCGGCTAGTGTCGCGGACCGATGACCGCTCTCGAGGCGCCGGAGTACTGGCTGGCGCGGCTGGTGCTCGAGCGCGGCATCGGGGCGATCTACCTCGTCGCGTTCCTCGTCGCCCTGAATCAATTCCGGCCGCTCCTCGGCGAGCGCGGGCTGCTGCCGGTGCCGAGCTTCGTGGCCTACGTGCCGTTCCGTTCGTCACCGAGCCTGTTCCACTGGCGCTACTCGGACCGGCTCCTGCTGGTCGTCGCCTGGACCGGGATCGTGCTCGCTGCGCTGGTCGTGACGGGTCTGCCCGAGGGCTGGCCGCTCGGGTTCGAGATGCTCGTGTGGATCGTGCTGTGGGCGCTCTACCTCTCGATCGTGAACGTCGGGCAGACCTTCTACAGCTTCGGGTGGGAGACGCTGCTCCTCGAGGCCGGCTTCCTCGCGATCTTCCTTGGGCCGGCGTGGACGTTCACGCCGTTGCCGCTCGTGTATCTCGTCCGCTGGCTCGTGTTCCGCCTCGAGTTCGGAGCGGGACTTATCAAGATGCGCGGCGATCCCTGCTGGCGCGATCTGACCTGCCTCTACTACCACCACGAGACCCAGCCGATGCCGAACCCGCTCAGCTGGTACTTCCACCATCTCCCGCGCGCGCTCCATCGCGTCGAGGTGCTCGGGAACCATTTCGCGCAGCTCGTCGTGCCGGTGTTCCTGTTCGCGCCGCAGCCGATCGCGACCG
>CAZMLV010000238.1:0-2824 GCA_964567235.1 uncultured Chloroflexota bacterium
GCCGCCCCGGATCTTCGTTGGCGTCGAGCTGTGCATCGGTGTGGCCGGGCTGACGGTGGCCGCTTCGACCGGCACCTACGCGCCGGACCTCGCGGGCTTCCCGACCGCGGCGCTCCCCTCGCTCCGGCCGGGACCGGGCCTCCTCAATCAGTACGACTGGGGCGGCTACCTCATCTGGGCGGCGCCGGCGACGCCGGTGTTCGTCGACGGCCGGCTCATCCCGTACCTGAACGGCGTGCTCGACGACTACACCACCGTCCTCGGCGTGCACCCGGGCTGGCGCGATGTCATCGCGCGGCGCGGCATCCGGCAGATCCTCGTGCGGCCGAGCGATCCGGTGGCCGTGCGCGCCCGGGACCTCGGCTGGCCCATCCGCGCCTCATCTGACACCTTCGTCCTGATCGACGTGCCCTAGGCGCGGACCGCCCGGCCCTAGGATGCCTAGACGAACGAACGCACCCCCGCGAAGCTTCCGCGCGAGGACGACCTTGACGGTCTGTTCGACCTCATCGTCGATCAGCTGCGGCGCGACGTGCGCCGGCTGCGGCAGCAGGTCGAGCGATTCCAGAAGGCCTACACGAAGCGCGCCGAGGGCCAGTCGCGCGCGTCGGGCGTGCCGGACGAGGCCTCGCAGCGCGCGTTCCGCCGGCTGAAGCAGCTGCAGCTCGCGATCAGTCACATCGAATCGAGCGCGGCCTATCTCGGCGGCACCGGCATCGAGCTCGCGCCGAATGACGAGCAGGAGCAGATCGTCACCGTCGCCCAGCGCGTCCTCGAAAGCCTCGAGGCCGAGCGCGAGCGACTCTATCGCGACGTGCACGACGGTCCGGCCCAGGTCCTCGCGAACGCGATGTTCGAGGTCGAATACCTCGAGCGCATCGCGGATCGCGCGACCGGCGAGGCCCGCACCGCGCTGAAGGCGGAGCTCGCGAATCTGAAGTCCCAGTTCCGCGCCTCGCTCGACGCGGTACGCGGCATGATCTACGACCTTCGCCCGCCGATCCTCTCGGAGCTCGGGCTCGCCGGCGCGATCCGCAACTACGCGACCGAGTACCAGGCCCGGTACGGGCTGCGCGTCGATTGCCACCTCGACGCGGGAGACACCGGCCTCGAGCCTGCCCAGGAGCTCGCGATCTACCGTGTCATGCAGGAGGCCCTGCAGAACGTGCACAAGCACGCGCAGGCGTCGGCGGTCGGGATCGTGTGGCAGAAGTCGAAGGATCAGTGGCTCATGCACTGCACCGACGACGGTGTCGGCTTCGACATCGTGAAGGTCGCGCGCCGTCAGCGATCGGTCGGATTGCTCGCGATGCGCGAGCGAGCGGAGCTCATCGGCGCGCGGCTGCAGGTCCAGTCGACGCCGGGACAGGGCACCGCCGTTACACTGCTGCTTCCAACGAGCAAGGAAGGGGACACGCTTGGCCGATAAGCCGGAGAAGGCCATCCGCATCGTGCTCGCCGACGCGAGTCGCTTGACGACGCTCGGCATCACGCAGGTCCTCGAGAAGGAAGCCGACATGGAGATCCTCGCCGTCGTCACCGACGGAGAGGAGGCCGTGGCGAAGACGATCGAGCTCGAGCCCGACGTCCTCATCATCGAGGTCGACCTGCCGCAGCTCTCGGGCATCAAGGCGACGCAGAAGGTGCGCCGCGAGCTTCCGCACGTGGCGGTCGTGATCCTCACGGCGCTCGAGGAGGAGCAGACCCTCTTCGACGCGATCCGCGCCGGCGCAGCCGCCTACCTGCACAAGGACTGCGAGCCGAAAGAGCTCGTTGATTCCATCCGCAAGGTGCGCAACGGCCAATTCATCATCAACGAGAAGATCTTCGCGAAGCCGGCGGTCGCCACGAAGGTGCTCGCCGAGTTCCGCGAGCTCTCCGTGTACGGCCCCGGTAGCTCGCACGTATTCGCGCCGCTGTCACCGCGCGAGGTCCAGATCCTCGACAACATCGCGCAGGGCATGACGAACAAGGAGGTCGCGTATACGCTCGCGATCTCCGAGCAGACGGTGAAGAACCACATGTCGAGCATCCTGCGCAAGCTCTCGGTCAACGACCGAACGCAGGCCGTCGTCTACGCGATGCGTCAGGGCTGGATCAAGGGGCCGGAGATGAGCAACTGATCGATGGCACGAGCGAGCCGAGGCTTTGCCGAGGCGAGCGAGTTCCGCCCGCCGGGGCGTGTCTCCGGCGCAGCCGGAGATTGAGCTAGTGGCGCAAAAGGCGCCGAGCAGCATCGTCGCCAGCTTCACCGCCGAGCAGGCGAAGATCACCGCCGAGATGCGGGAGCTCGACCTTCTCATCGAGTCCACCCAGACCGAGGTCAACCGCCTCAAGCAACGCGAGGACAGTGCCCGGACCAAGCTCGACGGCGTCCGCGCGCACCAATCGAACCCGGAGGCCGTCGCGGCCGGCGACGAGTTCGCCTCCGCCCAGGGACGGCGGCTCACGATGGAAGGTCAGATGGGCTCGCTCCAGGCGAAGCGCAAGCTCCTCGATCGGGTGCAGACGCTCGTCGCCGGCGCGCGCGACCAGCTCGCCCAGTTCAGCGCTCCACCGATGCCGGCCAACATGGCGCCGGTCCTCGACGAGAACAAGCTGCTGCAGGCGGTCGTCGATACCCAGGAAGAGGAGCGCCGGCGCATCGCGCGCCAGGTCCACGACGGTCCCGCTCAGGCGATGGCGAACGTGGTCCTGCAGTCGGAGATCAGCGAGCGTCTCTACAGCGTCGATCCGGATCGCTCGCGCAAGGAGCTCGCGGCACTCCGCCAGATGGTGAACAAGACCCTGCAGGAGCTGCGCGGCTTCATCTTCGAGCTCCGCC
>CAZMLV010000239.1:0-2810 GCA_964567235.1 uncultured Chloroflexota bacterium
ACGCACGAGGTGATCCTCGAGCCGTACGCCGTACGCGACATGGTCTCGTTCCTCGGCTCGCAGCTCACCGGCCTCGCGGTCGAGGAAGGGCGCTCGTTCGTCATCGGCAAGCTCGGACAGAAGGTCACCGGCGACGTGACCCTGGTCGACGACCCGTTCGACCCGAACGGGCTGCCGCGGGCGTTCGACCTCGAGGGTCAGCCCTCCGAGCGGCTCACCCTGATCGATCGAGGCGTCGCGAAGGCTGTCGTGTACGACTCACAGACCGCGCATCGCACCGGTCAGAAGAACACCGGTCACGCGCTCCCGCCGAACCCGTTCCAGCCATCCGCACCGATGCACCTGCGTCTCGAGCCCGGCGATCAGACGCGCGACGACCTGATCAGGAGTAGTAAGAGGGCCGTCCTCGTGACTCGGTTCTGGTACACGCGCTGGGTGCATCAGCTGCGCACGATCGTGACCGGCATGACCCGCGACGGAACGTTCGCGATCGAGGACGGGCAGATCGCCTACCCGGTGAAGAACTTCCGGTTCACCCAGTCGTATCACGACGCGCTCGGCGGCACCCTGGGCATCGGGTCCGATCTCGCCCTCCTCGTGCCCGGCGAGCAGTTCGGCCTGCAGGTGAGCTCGTACCGCGTGCCGGCGCTGCGGCTCGCGGCGTTCACGTTCACCGGAGCGACGCAGTACTGATGGGGACGGACGTCGGCGCGATGTCCGATCACGGATCGACGACCGCGGTGGCCCGCGAGACGATCGCGGTCCTGGACTACGGCGGCCAGTACGTGCAGCTCATCGCGCGCCGCGTGCGCGAGTCGCGGGTGTACTGCGAGATCTTCCCGCACGATGTGACCGCGGACGAGCTCGCGATGCGCGGCGTCATCGGCGTGATCCTCTCGGGCGGTCCGGCGAGCGTGTACGAGCCCGGCGCGCCGCTGGTCGATCCGGCCATCCTGGACGGACGGTTCCCGGTCCTCGGCATCTGCTACGGGATGCACCTCATGGCCCACCTGCTGCCGGGCGGCGAGGTCATCGCCGAGGGAAAGCGCGAGTTCGGGCCTGCCACCCTCGCGGTGCAGGATCGCTCCGGCATCTTCGACGGGCTCGCCGATGCCGAGCGCGCGTGGATGAGCCACGGCGACTCGGTGAAGACGCTACCCGCCGGGTTCCACGCGGCCGCGAGCACGGATCGCCTGGCCGCCGCGGCGATGAGCGACGGCGCGCGGCGGTTCGGCGTCCAGTTCCATCCGGAGGTCGCGCACACCCCGCACGGCGCGGACATCCTGCGCAACTTCGTGCTCCACGTCGCCGGCGCGAAGGGCGACTGGACGCCGGCGGCGTTCGTCGAGGAGTCCGTCGCCGAGCTGCGCCGGGTCATCGGCGACCGTCATGCGCTGCTGGCGCTGTCGGGCGGCGTGGACTCGGCGGTCGCGGCCGCGCTCGTCGCGCGCGCGATCGGTGATCGGCTCACGTGCGTGTTCATCGACACCGGGATGCTGCGCGAGCGCGAGGCCGAGCAGGTCGTGGCGACGTTCGGTGCGAGGCTCCGGCTCGTCCCGGTCGATGCGGAGCAGCGGTTCCTCTCGAAGCTCGCGGGCGTGACCGATCCGGAGCGCAAGCGCGCGATCATCGGCGAGGAGTTCATCCGCTGCTTCGAAGAGGAGGCCGCGCGGATCGGTCACGTCGACGTGCTCGTGCAGGGAACGATCTACCCGGACGTCATCGAGTCACGGGCCAAGGACAGCAAGACGAGCGCGCGCATCAAGACCCACCACAACGTCGGCGGGCTGCCGGACATCATGTCGCTCGAGGTCGTCGAGCCGCTCCGCCGGCTGTTCAAGGACGAGGTCCGTCGGGTCGGCGCGGAGCTCGGGATCCCCGAGGACATCCTCTGGCGTCACCCCTTCCCAGGTCCCGGCCTCGCGGTCCGGGTGATCGGCGAGCTCACCAAGGAGCGCCTGGATATCCTTCGCCGCGCCGACGCGATCTTCCTCGAGGAGCTGCGGGCCGCCGATCTCTACCGGACCATCGCGCAGGCGTTCGCCGTGCTCACCCCGGTGCAGAGCGTCGGCGTGATGGGCGACTACCGCACGTACGGCTTCCTCGTCGCGCTCCGCGCGGTGACGACCGAGGACTTCATGACCGCGGACTGGGCCCGCATCCCATACGACGTGCTCGCCCGCGTCTCGGCGCGCATCGTGAACGAAGTGAGCGCCGTGAACCGCGTCGTATACGACATCTCGTCGAAGCCGCCGGCGACGATCGAGTGGGAGTAGTGGGCTAGTGCATTGGTTCAATGACGCCGAGAAGATGCGGCGGACCATCGCCGCGCAGCGCGCGAACCGGAGCCCCGGTCGGGCCGGCAGCGGCACCGGGATCAACGCCCTCGTCCTCGGCGGCGGCGGCCGCGAGTACGCGATCGCGTGGCGCCTCGCGCGCTGCGAGAGCGTGGACTCGATCGACGCGATCCCCGGCAACGCCGCGCTGGGGCTGTTCACCAGGACGCTCGACATCCCGATCGACGGGAGCGGCCGGCTCGAGCAGCACATCGCCGCGTCGTCCATCGATCTCGTGATCGTCGGGCCCGACGACCTCGTCGCGTCGGGCATCGGCAATGTCCTCCGTCGCACCGGCGTCACGGTCGTGTGCCCGTCGCGCGAGGCCGCGCAGCTCGAGTGGAGCAAGTCCTTCGCGAAGGGCGCGCTGCGCGAGGCCGGCGTGCCGACCGCGTCGTTCCGCATCTTTCCCGACGCGAAGGCGGCACGCGACGGCCTGGTCGACGGGCCCGTCGTGGTGAAGGCCGACGGCCG
>CAZMLV010000240.1:0-2809 GCA_964567235.1 uncultured Chloroflexota bacterium
CCGGCGATGATCTGGGTCACCCAGTTGTTCACGTGGACCGCGAGGTCGACCGTCTTCGCGTGCAGCGATGTCCCGCTGGTCGCGACGATGGTGAAGATCACGACGGTGAGCGCGCCGGCGAAGGTACCGAGCACGGTCGAGCGCCTGGCCCGCATCCGCCCGTTCCCGACGACCGTGCCGAGCAGCGCGCCGGCCAGCGCGATGTACGTGAACTGCGCGTTGAGGTCGACCCACCCAGCCTGGGCGAGCGAGGCCGGGTAGATGAGGATCATGACCAGGTAGATCGGCAGCCCCGCCCACCCGCCGCGGAAGTGAAGCTTGCGCAGGTCGATCGGCGGGAATAGCGACCGTCGGACGGAGCCGAGGAAGAGCTCAGGCGATCGCATTCATCGCCTCGTGGAATAGATCCTCGATGTTCATGTCCGGCTGGAGGTGCGCGGTCTTGACGCCGGCGACCGCGAGCTCGCCGAGGAGCGCGTGGCGCCGGGCGCGATCCCGCTCATCGGTGTCCTCGGATCCGACGAGCACCGCCTGCGTCGAGATCGACGATTCGCGGAACGTGCTCGCGGGCCGCACCCACGCCCGGTCGAGCGACGGCGTGATCAGGAGGACCGATGCGCCGCGGCGGATCCGGGGCAGGGTCTCGACCATGACCTCGGCGATCGTGCGGGATCCACCGACCTGCACCTCCGCGAGGTACTGCATGAGCTTGCCGAACTGTTTCGACCCGCGATCGGGGTGCAGGATCTCGGCGCGCACGCCGGTCGTCACCAGACCGACGTTCCGGTGCTCGCGGATCGCCTTCGAGACGACCGACGCGGCGACCGTGACGGCGCGCTCCTCCGTCGAGGTCGCGCCTTCGCCGCGATGCCAGTGGCGCTCGAGATCCAGGTAGACCCAGAGGTCCGCGGTCTTGTCGAGCTCGAATTCCTTCACATAGAGCCCGCGGTGCCGCACCGACGACGGCCAGTGGATGCGATTCATCGCGTCGCCGGCGCGGTAGTCACGGATACCCATGACCATCGAGGTCGACTGCAGGGAGCGCTGCCCGGTGAGGACATTGCCCTCGAGGAACGATCCGGGAAGCTGCCAGAACGGGAGGGGCAGCACCTTGGGATACACGAGGACGAGTGCATCCAGCGGGATCCGCGCGACCGTCGAGAAGAATCCGAACGGGTCACCGGAGCGCAGCACGATCGGACCGAGGTGGAAGCGGCCGCGCCGCAGCGCCGGCACGCTGACCTTCCAGCGCCGCACCGAGCCCCGGCCGGCGATCGACAGCACCCGCCCAGTGAGCGGCTCGGGCCAGTTCGAGGTCTCGCTCACCTCGACCCAGAGCTTCGCGAGCCGGTGGTCGTTCCGCAGCTCGTAGTTCAGATCGATCTTGTCCCCGAGGTGGGCGTAGGCCTGGCCAACCGTCCGTTTCACCGACAGGCCCTCGAGCGTCAGCCGCGCGGTGATCCACATCGCCGCGCCGACGAACAGCAGGAGGTACGCGAGGTAGCTGAGGAGCTCGACGCCGCTTGAGATCGCGGCGATGAAGAGCCCGACCCACAGGACCGCGAAGTGCCAGGGCCGCATGGACCTATGCCCGCAGCGCGGCCGGCGACCCGACCTCCACCGGCACGCTCGCGAGGACCTCGGCGATCACCGTGGTCTGCGCGAGGTCCTTCAACCGCGCCTGAGGCTGGAGGATCAAGCGGTGCGCGAGCGTCGGGGCGGCGAGGGCCTTCACGTCGTCCGGCACGACGTAGTCGCGGCCGCGGACCGCCGCGTACGCCTGCGCCGCGCGCGCGAGCGCGAGCGAGCCGCGAGGCGAAGCGCCGAGATACACGTCCGGGTGCGAGCGCGTCGCGCCAACGACCGCGACGACGTACTGCTTCACGGCCTCGGCGAGATGGACGTCGCGGACGCCGGCCTGGGCAGCGAGGAGCTCGTCGGCGGTCATGACCTGTCCGAGGCTGTCGAGGGGGTGATGCACACGCTGGGCATCGAGGATGTCCACCTCCTCCTTCGGCTTCGGGTAGCCGAGCTGCAGGCGAATGAAGAACCGGTCGAGCTGGGCCTCGGGCAGCGGGAACGTACCTTCGTATTCGATCGGGTTCTGCGTGGCCATGACCAGGAATGGGTCGGGCAACTGGTATGTGACCCCGTCGACGGTGACCTGCCGCTCCTCCATGGCTTCGAGGAGCGCCGACTGGGTCTTGGGCGTCGCGCGGTTGATCTCATCGGCGAGGACGATCTGGCTCATGACCGGACCGGCGCGGAACTCGAACGTGTTGCGCTGCTGGTTGAAGATCGAGACGCCGGTCACGTCCGAGGGCAGGAGGTCAGGGGTGAACTGGATGCGCCGGAAGCTGCAGCCCAGCGACCGGCTGAAGGCCTTGGCGAGGACGGTCTTGCCGGTCCCGGGAACGTCCTCGATCAGAATGTGCCCACGGCACAGGAGCGCGACGAAGGCCAGCTCGACCTCGTGGTGCTTCCCGAAGATGACCCGCTCGACGTTCTCGACGACACCGGCGACCTGCCGGGAGAGCGCAGTGCTGTCCAAACGAATTTCCCCCTGAAACCCCGTTTCCCGAATTAGATGGTACGAGCCGAGTCCGTCGGGCCCTCCGAGCAGGGGCAGGGGCCCCTGAGCGCGTAGCGCCAGCCGCGAGAGGGTTATCCGGCGAGCTCAGCTCGCCTAGCTCAGCTCGCCTATAGAACGTCTCAACGGGCCGGACGGTTCAATCAGTACTGCCCTGGTCGCTCGCCGGTTCCCTATTTGCCGAGCGCGGCCTTCATCACGGCGCCACCGAGCGGAGCG
>CAZMLV010000241.1:0-2809 GCA_964567235.1 uncultured Chloroflexota bacterium
CCGTCGCGATCGAGGAACCGATAACCGAGCGCGCGCGCCATGCCGGCGCCGCCATCGTTCGTCGCGCTGCCACCGATGCCGATGACGATCCGATCCGCACCGCTCGCGGCCGCGGTCAGGATGAGCTCGCCGGTGCCGCGCGTCGACGTGATCCGCGGGTCACGCTCGCTGTCGCGCAGCAGCGGCAGGCCGCTCGCAGCGGCCATCTCGACCACGGCGGTCTTGGCGCCACCGAGGATCCCCCACTCCGCGTCGATCTCGCGGAGCAATGGATCGTGCACCCGTGCCGTCCGGCGCTGCCCCGCGGTCGCACGAACGAGCGCGTGGACCGTGCCTTCGCCGCCGTCCGCCAGCGGCAGCTCGTCGAGCTGCGCGTCGGGCAGCACGCGTCGAAAGCCGCGCGCGATCGCGGCCGCGACAGCGACCGCATCGGCGCTCCCTTTGAAGGATTGCGGCGCGATGACGACCCGGTACGGAATGCCCGCGAGCGTAAATGGGTTGACGCAGCGTGACCGCGAACCGAAATAGACTCGACTTGTGACCCTGGTCTCCCCCAAAAGCGACGCCGCCTGTATTCAGCGCGGACCGGCCGAGCTCGGCCCGGCCTGGTCCGCGCTCGCCGCAGCCCCCCAGCCGCCGAGCGTGTTCCTGACCCCGGAATGGATCGCCGTCGCGCGCGCCCACGAATCGACCCAGCCGATCACCCTCGCCGCCGGCGAACACGGCGTCGCAGCGCTGGCGCGAGAAGCCGACGGGACCCTCACGTTCGCCGGCGGTCAGCTGACCGACGAGCAAGACGTTGTCGCGAGTCCCGGGCACGAGGCGATGGTCGCTACGTCGGTCGCGCGCTGGATCGCCGAGCAGCAGCCGCCGCGCGTTCGTCTCGAGTACGTCCCGGAAGAACGGCCAACCCTCGACGCGTTCGACGCGGTGCTGACCGAGGCCGGCTTTCTGGTCACGCGAGCGCGGCAGACGGTCTCGCCGGTGCTCGATCTCACCGGGTCATACGAGACGTACGTGCAGTCGCTCGGCAAGAAGGAGCGACACGAGCTGCGCCGCAAGGTCCGCCGGCTCGAGAACGCCGGCGCTGCGACGTTCCGCTTCGCCGCTGATGCCGAGCGCGCCACCGTGCTCGACCGCTTCTTCGCCCTGCATCGCCTGAGCCGCGGGGAGAAAGCTGGCTTCATGACCGCCGACGTTGAGCGCTTCTTCCGCGACGTCGCGGACGCGCTCGCGCCGCTCGATCGGCTGCGCCTCGGCGTGCTGACGTTCGACGGCGCCGACGTGGCCGTGCTGTTCGGCTTCGCGATCGGCAAGGTCATCGCGCTCTACAACGCCGCGTACGACCCGGGGCTCGCGTCGCTCTCGGTCGGCATCATCAGCCACGCCTGGGCGATCCGTGAGGCGATCGCCCGTGGCTACACGACCTACGACCTGCTGCGCGGCGACGAGCCCTACAAGTACGACCTCGGAGCGCGCGATCGCTGGCTCGCGCGCCTCGATGCGGAGCGGCGCTGATGCGCGTCGCGATGCTGTCGGTCCACGCTTGCCCGATGGCGAAGCTCGGCGGGCGTGACTCCGGTGGGATGAACGTGTACATCCGGGAGCTCGCACGAGATCTGGCGAGCCGCGGGATCGAAGTGGACGTTTACACGCGCCAGCGCGAGCACGATCATCCGGAGATCCAGGAGATCGCGCCGGGCGCGCGGGTCATCCACATCGAGTCCGGGCCGGTGAGCTACCTCCCGAAGATGGAGGTATACGACCGGCTCACCGAATTCACCGCGGGGGTCGAGGCGTACGTCGCGAAGCACGACCTCCGATACGACGTCATCCACGCTCACTACTGGCTATCCGCCGAGGTCGCGCGGGTCCTCGGCCCGAAGTGGGGCGTGCCGCGCATCCAGATGTTCCACACGCTCGGGCTCGTGAAGCGTGAGGTGATGGACGAGGATGTCGACGCGGAGAGCGACGTGCGGATCGCGATCGAGCGTCGCGCGGTCCAGGAGTCCGCCGCGATCGTCGCGGCGAGCGAGATCGAGGCCGCCGAGCTCGAGGAGCTCTACGCCGCGCCGGCGGCGAAGCTCCGGATCATCCCATGCGGCGTGGATCCCGATGTCTTCCACCCGATCCGCCAGGCCGATGCGCGCCGCGCCCTCGGCCGCGACGAATGTGAGCGGCTCGTCCTGTTCGTCGGTCGTATCGAGCAGATCAAGGGGATCGACGTGCTCCTCAAGGCGATCGGCATCCTGTTCCGCACGTACCCGGAGATGCGCGGCGAGCTCTGCCTGCTTGTCGTCGGCGGCGCGCTCGACGCGGAGGACGCCGAGGCCGAGACGGACAAGATCGTCGAGCTGCGGCGGCTCGTCCACGAACACCGGCTGGAGGACACCGTCGACTTCGTCGGGTCGCAGGACCAGCCGCGGCTCGCGCTCTTCTACAACGCCGCCGATCTCTGCGCCGTGCCGTCGCTCACCGAGTCGTTCGGCCTCGTCGCGCTCGAGTCGATGGCCTGCGCCACGCCGGTCGTCGGCACGCGCGTCGGCGGCCTCCAGACGGTCATCGAGAACGACGTCTCCGGCCTGCTCGTGCCCGCGGGCGATGCCGCGGCGCTCGCCGAGGGGATCGCGCGCCTGCTCCTCGACCACGCTCTGCGGGTGCGACTGGCCGCCGGCGCGCGCGAGCGGGCCAAGGCATATTCATGGCGACGCGTCGGCGAGGAGATCGCCGCGCTGTACGCGGATCTCATGCAGCCGGTGGAGGTCTGATGGCGGACGCATTCGAGCTCCCGCGCCGCGCGATGGCGATC
>CAZMLV010000242.1:0-2773 GCA_964567235.1 uncultured Chloroflexota bacterium
CATTCAATTTCGGTGGGCACTTCGGCATCGGCCTCGGCACCGTGATCATGGTCCTGAACGTCCTCCTGCTCACCGGGTACACGCTCAGCTGCCACTCGGCGCGGTACCTCGTCGGCGGCTACCTCGATTCGTTCCATCGCGCCTCGCTTCGCTTCCGACTCTGGTCCTGGTCCAACCGGCTCAACGTGCGCCACAACCGGTGGGCCTGGGCGAGCCTGGTCGTCGTCGGTCTGACCGACCTCTACATCCGGCTCGTCGCCGCGGGCGTCATCGTCGACCCGAGATGGATCTCATGAGCGACGAGCGGCTTTGCCGCGAGGAGCGAATCCGCCCGCCGGGGCGGTCTCCGGCGCAGCCGGAGATTGGCCGAATCTCATGAGCGCCGAGGGAATCGAGCGCCACGACTACGACGTGGTGGTCGTCGGCGCCGGCGGTGCCGGGCTGCGTGCGGCGATCGAGGCGTCGGCCGCGGGCGCGCGCACCGCGCTCATCTGCAAGTCGCTGCTCGGCAAGGCCCACACCGTCATGGCCGAGGGCGGCATCGCCGCGGCCCTCGGCAACGTCTGGCCGGAGGACAACTGGCGCGTGCACTTCCGCGACACCATGCGCGGCGGCAAGCTGCTCAACAACTGGCGGATGGCCCAGCTCCACGCGCAGGAGGCGCCGGATCGCGTCCTCGAGCTCGAGGAGTGGGGCGCGCTGTTCGACCGGACGAAGGACGGGCTCATCCTGCAGCGCGACTTCGGCGGCCACCGCTACGCACGACTCGCGCATGTCGGTGACCGCACCGGCCTCGAGATGATCCGCATCCTCCAGCAGAACGCGGTGCACAAGGGCATCGACGTGTACATGGAGTGCACGCTGCAGCGCCTCCTCACCGATGGCGGCCGGATCGCCGGCGCGCTCGGCTACTGGCGCGAGAGCGGCAAGTTCGTGCTCTTCGGCGCCCGCGCGGTCGTGCTGGCGACCGGCGGCGTCGGCAAGGCCTGGAAGATCACCTCGAACTCGTGGGAGTACACCGGCGACGGGATGGCCATGGCCCTCGAGGCGGGCGCCGACCTCATCGACATGGAGATGGTGCAGTTCCACCCCACGGGCATGGTGTGGCCCCCGAGCGTGCGCGGCCTGCTCGTCACCGAGGGCGTGCGCGGAGACGGCGGCACGTTGAAGAACAAGGACGGCAAGCGCTTCATGTTCGATTACATCCCCGAGTTCTTCCGCGCCGACACGGCGGACAACGAGCGCGAGGCGGACGCCTGGTACGAGGACAAGAAGAACAACCGCCGCACGCCGGACCTGCTGCCGCGCGACGAGGTCGCGCGCGCCATCAACACCGAGGTGAAGGCCGGGCGCGGCACGCCGCACGGCGGCGTGTACCTCGACATCGCGTCGCGCCGCTCGCCGGAGTTCATCAAGAAGCGGCTGCCGTCGATGTACCACCAGTTCAGGGAGCTTGCGGACGTCGACATCACAGCCACGGCGATGGAGATCGGCCCGACCTGCCACTACATCATGGGCGGCGTGCGGGTCGACCCGGAGACCGCGGCCGCGACCGTGCCCGGCCTCTTCGCAGCCGGCGAGGTCGCCGCGGGGATGCATGGCGCCAACCGGCTGGGTGGCAACTCGCTCTCGGACCTGCTGGTGTTCGGGCGCCGCGCGGGAGCGGGCGCCGCCGCGTACGCGAGCCGGACGAACGCGCGCAGCGTGGACCAGGCGCAGGTCGAGGCGGCCGCGCGCGCGATGCTCGCGCCGTTCGAGGCCGAGGGCGGCGAGAACCCGTACTCGATCCACGCCGACCTCCAGGACACGATGCAGAGCCTGGTCGGGATCATCCGCACCGAAGCCGAGCTGAAGGACGCGATCGTGAAGCTCGACGAGCTCTCCGAGCGAGCCGCCCGGGTCAGCGTCGAGGGCAACCGGCAGTTCAACCCGGGCTGGCACCTCGCGCTCGACCTGCGCTCGCTGGTTCAGATCTCGAAAGCCGTCACGCGCTCCGCCCTCATGCGGCAGGAGAGCCGCGGCGGCCACACCCGCGACGACTTCCCGAAGACCGACGCGGAGTGGGGGAAGAAGAACGTGGTGACCCGCGCGCGCGGCGGCAAGCTCGAGCTTGAGACCGAGCCACTGCCCCAGATGCCCGAGGAGCTGCGCCAGCTCGTGATGAGCGAAGAGAAGCAGGGGGCCCCCGCATGAAGCAGGACCTGCTCGCGACGGCCAAGTCCGAAGGCGACGTCACGCTCCGGGTGTGGCGCGGGTCGAAGGGCGGCGGCCGCTTCGAGGCCTACACGGTCCCGTCGGACGAAGGCATGGTCGTGCTCGATGTCATCCACAAGATCCAGGCACTCCGCGCGCCGGATCTGGCGGTGCGCTGGAACTGCAAGGCCGGCAAGTGCGGGTCGTGCAGCGCCGAGATCAACGGCCACCCGCGGCTCATGTGCATGACCCGGATGAACACCTTCGCGCCGGGCGAGGAGATCACGGTCTCGCCGATGAAGACGTTCCCGATCATCAAGGACCTCGTCACCGACGTCTCCTTCAACTTCGAGAAGGCGAAGGAGGTCCCGGCGTTCAAGCCGAAGCCGAAGGAGGCCGACGGCACGCGGCGGATGTACCAGGAGGACGTGGACCGGGTCCAGGAATTCCACAAGTGCATCGAGTGCTTCCTCTGCCAGAACACCTGCCACGTCATCCGAGACCACGAGGAGAACAAGAAGGCCTTCGCCGGTCCGCGGATGTTCGTGCGCTACGCGGCCCTCGAGATGCACCCGCTCGA
>CAZMLV010000243.1:0-2744 GCA_964567235.1 uncultured Chloroflexota bacterium
GGGCCCTCCTCGCCAGGCCGCGGGTCCTGCTCCTCGACGAGCCATCGCTCGGCCTCGCGCCCAAGATGGTCGCGACAGTGTTCGGCGTGCTCGCCGAGCTCAAGGCGGCCGGCACAACGATGCTCCTCGTCGAGCAGAACGCCCTCCGGGCACTGCGCCTCGCCGACCGCGCCTACGTGCTCGAGCTCGGCCGGATCGATCTCAGCGGGACGGGGGCGGCGCTGATACGCGATGCGCGGGTGGCGCGCGCCTACCTCGGGGCGTAGCCGCCGGTCCGCGGCGCCCGCTCCCCCGAACGGGGGGCGTATCGGTTTTTTGACGCCGGATGTGACCCTCGGGGGATGCTCAGCGGCGATGTACCAGCGATACCGTCGTGCGCGTGCCTCCACTTCTGTCGTCACGTGTCGGCGCCCGGGGGCGGGTGTCCGGATGACGTGGCTGCGATCGCGTCCGGCACTCCTCGCGACGACGATCGCGTTCGTCCTTGTGACGACCGGCCTCATCGCGGTCTTTTTCGCGGCGCCGGTCGAGGCCCACTCGAGCACCGTCACGGTGCTCGACGGCTCGGTGCAGGTCAGGCACGCGGGTGGCCCGTTCACTCCGATCACCGACGGTGACGTCGTCGCCGGCGGTGATACGGTCCGCACCGGCGCCGACAGCCACGGTGTCCTGACCTTCTTCGATGGGACCACCGTGGAACTGGAGCCGGAGACCGAGATCACGATCGATGACCTGCGGGCGAGCGCGTCGGGCGACAAGCTCGTCGCGATCAGCCAGGTCGTCGGACGGACGTGGCATGTCGTCACACATCTGGTGAGCGGGAACTCGCACTACGAGATCAAGACCCCGACTGCGACCGCGATCGTGCGCGGAACCGCGTTCGAGGTCGCCGTCGCGGCCGATGGCACGACGAGCACCGAGACGACCGAGGGCGATGTCTCGACGTCCCCCCACGGGGCGGACGTCCATGTTCGCGCCGGTCAGACGAGCTCGGTGAGCCCGGGCTCGGCGCCGCGACCGCCGCAGGCGGTACCCGAGCCCGCCACCACGGTGAAGGTCACGGTGGATCTCACCCAGAACGCGATCGTGACCGACGCGGACGGCCGGGCCGTCGGGGTGCAGAACGGAGTGCCCATCCGGTACATCCCCGGTTCGACGGTGGCGGTCGTCGACGGACGGCTCGTGATCACGATCCCGAACGCCTCGCGCGGCGTCCTCAGCACGTTCATCCGACCCGACCGGCCACCGCTCGGCGGGGTGTTGCCGGGAAGCGTCACCGTGCAGACGCAGGTCATCGCCAACGGAGCGGCGATCATCGCGAACAGTCTCGTGTCGCGACCGGTCGAGGGCGGAACGGCCAAGGGCGCGGTCATCCTGACCCCGACCGGCATCGTCGTGGTCGCGAACGGCGATGCCCGGAACGCGCCCGCACCGCACATCGGACTGCGGCCCGTCGCGCCGTCGAGCCTCGTCCCGTTCCTGACCGTGCCGATGCCGGTGGTCCCGAGCGTGCCGGCCCCGGCGGGCGGTCCGGCGGTCGCGATCGATCCGGCCGCCGCCATCGACGTGACGAACGCCGCGTTCGTGCCGTTCCACGATGGCGGCACGGCATCGACCACGGTGAACGCCGGTGTGGCGACGGCGACCGCGCTGCCGAGTCCGGTGTTCGCGACCCCCGTCCCGACCCCGACCTCGACCCCGATCCTGACGCCGGTGTTGAAGACGCTCGCGCCGATCCTCTTCACCGCGACGCCTACACCCGCGCCGACGCCGACGCCGACGCCCACGCCGAGCCCCACACCGGCCGGCGCACCGGCGCCGATTCCGACACCGACACTCGCCCCGGTGCCCAAGACGGTCGAGCCCATCCTCAACCTCGCGACGCCGAGCCCCATCCCGACGACCGCGCCAACGGCGAGCCCGACGCCCACGCCGTCCGAGACACCCACCCCGAGTCCGGCGCCGACCGCGACCGACGCGCCGAGCCCGACGCCCTCGGCGAGCCCGAGCTCCCTTCAGCTCTGCATCCCCCTCGTCACCTGCTAGCCGCACACTGACCCGCGCATGACGCGCGCGCTCGCCATCGTGAATCCCGCCGCCGGAGGCGGCACCGCGCGCGCCGACGTTGAGGCCGTCCTCTCGCTGCTTCGCGAGCGCTTCGGGACCATCGATGTCGCCGAGACCGGGCTCGATCACCCGACGGCGACCGAGCTGGGCGAGCGCGCGGTCGCGGAACGGTACGACGTCGCGATCGCCGCGGGCGGTGACGGCACCGTCGCTGCGGTCGCCCGGGCGTTGGTCGGCACGGAGGTGACCCTCGGCATCCTGCCGTTCGGCACGTTCATGAACATCGCGCGCGCGCTCGAGATCCCGCGCGACGATGCCCGCGCCGCGGCCGAGCTCATCGCGAGCGCGGCGATGCGTCGGATCGACGTGGGCGAGGTCGGCGGGCAGGTGTTCTTCGAGGCCGCCGGCATCGGCCTCGACGCGGACGCGTTCAACGCGACGCGGGCGGTGCAGCGCGGCCAACACGGCATGGCGCTGGCCGCCCTGGGCGCGCTCGTGCGCCGACGGAGCGCGCGCGTCCGGATCGAGGTCGACGGACGGGCGCGGACGCATCACGTCCTGCAGGCGGTCGTGAGCAACGGACCCTTCTACGGGTGGGGATTCGAGGTCGCGCCGGGAGCCGTCGTCGACGACGGCAAGCTCGACCTGGTCATCTTCGGCGACAGCAAGCTGCGCGT
>CAZMLV010000244.1:0-2741 GCA_964567235.1 uncultured Chloroflexota bacterium
ATGAAGGTGCAAATAAATTTGTGTTTTCGATATTTTCCTCAATTAACGTTTTAACTGATATTTTTTCTATTGCAAGACGAATATCTGATAATATAAATTCTAATAAAATATGCGGCCTTAGTCCTGTACTGGCAGAAAAAGCAGTAGGATAATTGATTTCAATTCGCGAATATTGACCTTGATTTCGAACGATTGACTCACTAATAATTAAACCAGGAAGTATTAGTTTTGACTTAATTTGCAATCTAAATTTTTTTAGCTCTTTCATAAGTCGTGTTTTGCTGAAAGTCACATCTGTTTTTTTCACTTGAATTTTAAAGTCGACATCCTCAGACATACGGTTAACGATTCTATATGCTTTTGCTAGACAGGTTCCGCCGCTAAAAACTAATCGGAAATATTCATTTTCCACATCAAAAATAGCATGAATGACTTGCGTAACATAATAATCTTTTTCAATTACAGCATCATTTAACTTAATATGTTGACTTGTTACTGAAATTAATTCTATTAGATTTTTTTTATTGATGTATCTATGCCGATTAACTCGCTGACTTACATAAATTTTGCGATTATGATCTATTATAGACACTCATCAAGCTTAAATTAGGAGTAGTTAAAAACTCACTCCTAATAGATATTCCTACTTTTTTTCTAGTCAAAAATTAGTCGGAGAAGTAACCGCTGAAGCTTGGTCCGGGTGACCAGTATGGACTAGAAGAATCATAACCACGATCATCCACTGGAGCCGCTGTATTGACAGCGAGAGCAGGATTAGGAGCGTTTGTTTTTGTTGGGGTAAAGAAAGTCGCTTGGGCCGGTTCTTTTTTAGGAGCGATTAAAATATCTTGAGAGTCCCTCAATCACTCTTGCACTGATCGCAGTTCAGCTTCCATAAAAATTTGATATTGCTTGCTCAATACCATCAATCGATTCTGAAAGCTCAAACGATCAGCATCTTCAAATTCTTTAGCATTGTTTGTTAATAAAGTTTTAATATCACCCAATTGTTTTTTATAATCCTGCATTTTCTCCTGTTGCAGAGACTGTTCTATTGTAGTCATCAAATTTGACACTTGATTGCTTGGATCCCGTTGCACCATCCAATCCCACTCTCTAGTCAAATAATCTTTTAATAACCAACCACAAGAACTTGAATAATCACTCATATAATGGACAGTAGCTTCACTGACCTCTAAGTCTTTGAATTCTGCTACCATCTCATCTACAAATTTATCATATGAAGCTTTATCAAGGGCAGGAGCTTTTATCTTTTGCGCAGCCATTTCAACTAGATTTGCTTGCTTAAATCCTGCAATTGACCTTGGATTAGGATCAGGCATATAGCCATCTGAACTGGCAATGGTGTCAATTTAAGCGTGTCAACCATTTCTTTTGAACACATGATAACGTATGGGCTGATTAACCATGTGGCGACTATAAAGTCGCCCCGGTCTTATTTTTACTTTTGCACGAGATGCCACACGATTAAAAAGCTTTTGAAATTTTTTAGAGGAAGATTTTCCAACGATCACCTTTTGAAGTAACTCTCTCATGCTACCAAATAATACTGAAAAATTTAATCGAAACTCAGGAATGTTGTCGGGGTCCCAAAATTTTTGGTTATCACCCATATAAAGAGATAATGTATTGCACATGACTAAGTGTGCCCAAAATTCCTGTAATACAGCCTCAAGGTGTACGCCAGAAAAATTTTCTAATTCTGTGCTGATTTTGAGGCGCTTGTAACATTCCTCGATATGCCATCTTAAAAAATATATTTTACTGATATCTATTAACGGAAATTTTTCTTGATCTAATAAGGATGTGAGGAGAACTTCTAATTCACCGCTAGGTAAGGGAACCGTTACTACACGGACTTTTTGTGTCACATTATCTAACGCAAAAATAAAATCAGTTTCTCCTGAGTCTACTTTTTCCCATAGTTTTTTATATGTTCCTCTTTGCAAGCGAAAAATATAATCAACTTTCAATTTATTATGTTGCTCAATGAATTTATAAGAAGGATAACCTCTATCATATACAAATAAAAATTTTTGCTGGCCTAGTGATCTCATTTTATTGACTACTTCGGGTAGTTGAGCTTCTGCAAGTGTTTGTTCTCCAACACCCCAACTAGCCAAGCGAGCACTTAGAATCATAGAGGTGCATAAATCTACAAATAAAGAAACTCGACCAAGAATGGGTCTTTTACCTTCTGTGGCATTACATTTAAAACGGCCATATTTACGCTCTATTTCCATTGAATCGGGTAATCTCAATGAAGAACCATCAGCCGCTATGACTCTATAGTCCCGCCATGTTCCTATCGAAGGATTTTTATAGAGAGTTTCAATACTTAAATCTAATAATTCTTGGAACCCTGTGTGAGCAATTTTATATCTTGCTTTTGAAAAGGCTTGCTTTGAAGGTGCAATACGAGAGG
Source organism: uncultured Chloroflexota bacterium (assembly GCA_964567235.1). Lineage (GTDB taxonomy): Bacteria > Chloroflexota > Limnocylindria > P2-11E > P2-11E > UBA4735. The sequence goes on from CAZMLV010000244.1 coordinate 2,447, forward strand.
GATCTGGCTCTAACCATTCACATTCAATACTGAGACTTTTTGTAACACATTTTAAGATCATTGAGAATACCGTTGGAAATGTTAGCTTTCGTTCGCGAGTAAAGCTATTTTTACCAATACGGTGATCATATTGAAATACTTTTGAATGAATTTTATTTTTTGCTTGGCCTAGAAAATCATTTCCATGTAATAACACAGGTTATTTCCTTAAAAGGAAAGAACCTTAAACGTAATCTCGGTAAAGGTCACTATTTATTCGATTTCGTCTCTTGACACGCTTAAGTTGACACCATTG
>CAZMLV010000245.1:0-2723 GCA_964567235.1 uncultured Chloroflexota bacterium
GAGCGCAGCTCCTCGGTCGCGCCCTCGCGGACGATCCGGCCGCGGTCGACGATCACGACGCGGTCGGAGATCCGCTGGGCCTCATCCAGATCGTGCGTGCAGAGCAGGATCGCGCGGTGCTGCGCGCGGAGCGACACGATGAGCTCGCGAAGGGTCTGGGTCATCTCCGGGTCGAGCGCGGTGGCCGGCTCGTCCAGCAGCAGCACCGGTGGCTCGTGCACCAGCGCGCGCGCGATCGCGGCCTTCTGCTTCATCCCGCGCGAGAAGGCCGCGAGCTTCGTGTCGAGCATCGCCGTCAGGGCCATGAGCTCGACCAGCTCGGCGATCCGCGGACCGGGAGCCGACACGTCGTACAGCCGCGCGAAGTAGGTGAGGTACTGCCGGAGGGTCATGCGTTCGTACAGCGATGGGGAATCGGTGACGAGCCCGCAGCGCGCCCGCACGGCGTTCGGGTGCTCGCGGACCGAGAGGCCGTCCACGATCGCCTCGCCCTCCGTGGGTGCCAGGATGCCGCCGATGATCCGGCTCGCCGTCGTCTTCCCGGCACCGTTCGGGCCGAGGAGCGCGACGATCTCTCCGCTCCGCACCACGAATGACGCGTGTGAGAGCGCGGTGAAGGATCCGAACCGGCGGGTGACATCGCGGACCTCGATCATCTGGTGAGACCGAGGATATGGGTTAGCCTGCAACTCGTGGATGTCGTGCTCTCGCTGCACGGCCGCGTCGCGACCGCGATCGTGTTGTACCTCTCGGTCGTGGGCCTCTGGGGATTGTGGCTCGGCCTTCGCGGGTCAGGGCCCACGCCGAGCTTCATCGGCGCGCTCGTGATCTTCGAGGTCGCGGCCGTCGCGCAGGGGCTGCTGGGGATCGCGCTGCTTTTCCTTTCGCGAGGGCCGTCGCAGTCGCTGCACATCCTGTATGGCTTCGCGCTGGCCCTCGCCATCCCGCTCGCCGCGACCATGGTGCGCCGGCGCGAGGGCCGCACGGCCTCGCTGACCTTCGGCCTGATGGCCCTCTTCGCGGCCGGGCTCGCGATCCGCGGGATCACGACCGCATGACCGTCATCGACGAGCGGCCCGACACGTCGGTCGCCGCGCTCCAGGCGCTCAACGATGACTTCCTGTATTTCAACGTCGCGGGCTCCGGCCCGACCTTCCCGGTCGCGCAGCGCGCCGCGGAGGCGTACCGCATGTGGATGAACGGGGTCGGGATGTTCTCGCACGTCGGGTACGACTCGTACAACGCCGAGCTCAGCGCGACGAGAGAGGCGCTCGCTGCGTTCATCGGCGATCCGGGAGGCGCGTCGCGGATCGCCCTCACCCAGTCCGCCACCGATGGGCTGAACACGCTCATCGCGTCGCTGCCGCTCGAGCCTGGCGCGCTCATCGTCACCACGGCCGAGGAGCATCCCGCGGCGCTGCTGCCGGTGTACCGGCGCCAGGATCGCGGGGATCGGGTGCGGGTCGTCGCCCTGCACGACGACGAGCGGTTCCTCGAGGACGTGGCTCGGGGATTCCGCGACGGCGCGCAGGCCATCGTGCTGTCGCTGGTCTCGTGCCGGACGGGCCGGCGGCTGCCGGTCGAGGCCGTGTGCCGGCTCGCGCGCGACGCGGGCGCGATCAGCGTCATCGATTGCGCGCAGGCGCTCGGCCAGATCCCGGTGGACGTGCAGGCACTCGGCGCGGACGCGACCGTGTTCCTCGGGCACAAGTGGCTGCACGGCCCGCTTGCGACGGGTACCTTCTGGGTCGCGGATCCGGGCCGGTGGACGCCGAGCCGCGTCGGCTGGCGGTCGCGCGCCGACCACGACCTCGAGGGCCACATGAAGCTGAACGACGATGCGACGCGCTTCGAGATCGGCACGGTGGACGTCGCCGCGTTCGTCGGCATCCGCCAGACGCTCGCGGTGCATCGCGCGCTCGGCACCCGCGTCCGCGATCGCGTGCGGGAGCTGCGCGCGCGGGTCCTTCGGGCGGTGGGTGACCTGCCGCTCGATCTCCTTGGCCGGGCCGACGATCCTACTGGCATCGTCGTGGTGCAGCCGCGGGCCGGCGGCGCGGCCGACATCGTCCAGCGGGCCTGGGATGAGGACCGCGTCGTGATCAAGCACGTCGGCGACCAGTCGATGGATGCGATCCGGATCTCGTTCTGGGCGCTGCATCGCGACGCGGACATCGACCGGTTGGCCGGCGTGCTGTCGAAGCAGCTGGCGGTCAGGGCGTGACGACGCCGCTGCTCGCCAAGCAGGTGGCGATCGTCACCGGTGGCGGGCGCGGGTTCGGGCGGGCCATCGCCGAGACCCTCGCGAGCCTCGGCGCGAACGTCGTGATCGCGTCCCGGAACGCACCCGAGCTCGACGAGGTCGCGATGGCGATCAAGAAGCAGGGTGGCAAGGCGCTCGCGCAGACCGCGGACGTCGCTGACGAGCGCCAGGTCCAGGAGCTCGTGCTCGCGGCCGAGCGCTGGGTCGGGCCGCCCTCGATCCTCGTGAACAACGCGGGGGTCCTCGATCCGATCGGGCCGCTGGCCGAGACGAACGGCTCGTCCTGGCTGCGCAACATCGCGATCAACGTGGGCGGCACGTACCTCGTGACCCGCGCGGTCCTGCCGGGGATGCTCGACCGCGACTACGGGCGCATCGTCAACATCTCGAGCGGCGCCGCGGACCGCGCGAGCGCCGGGTGGAGCGCGTACTGCGCGGCGAAGGCCGCCGTCGACCAGCT
>CAZMLV010000246.1:0-2702 GCA_964567235.1 uncultured Chloroflexota bacterium
ATGCGGATCGAAGTGCTCGTCACGCCGGCGCCGGCGGAGGCCGCGCGGCTCGCTGCCGAGGCTGCCGACGACGGCTACGCGACGGTGATCGCGGCGGGCGGCGATGGCACCGCGAACGAGATCGCGAATGGGCTGGTCGGCACCACGACGGCGCTCGGGCTGTATCCCCTCGGCACGGGGAACGATCTCGCGCACAGCCTCGGATACCCGAAGCGACTGCGTGACGTGCCCGGATTCCTCGCCAAGGCCCGGCGCCGGGTCATCGACGTCGGTGAGCTGAACGGCCGCGTCTTCGTGAACGCGGCCGGGGTCGGGATCGACGGGGTGGTCGCCGAGGGGGTGAAGGGCAGCTCCCGGTACGTCGGGTCGACACTCGGCTACTTCGCCGGCGCGCTCGGCGCGATCGCGCTGTACCGCGCGATGCCGATGCGCATCACGATCGACGGGGAGTCGCGCGACGGGCGCCACCTCATCGTCGTCGCCTCGAACGGCCGTTACTTCGGCGGCGGCATGCAGCCCGCGCCGAAGTCCGCGCTCGACGACGGCTGGCTCGATCTCACCGTGGCCACCGAGCTGGGAAAGCTCGCGACGCTCGGTGCGCTCGCGCGCCTGTACCGCGGCACGCATCACAACGGGACCACGATCCAGGCGATCCGCGCGCGCAACGTCGATATCGCGCTCGATCGCCGCGTCGCCGTGGAGATCGACGGCGAGGTGATCTACGCGAGCGAGGTCGCCATCAGGATCCGCCCCGGCGCGCTCGCGGTGCTGGCCGCATGAGCGACGCCCGGCGGCGGGTGCCCTCGGTCGACGCGGTCCTGCGCGCGACGCCGGCCGACGCGCTGGAGCGGCGCCGGCTGGTGCCCGCGGTCCGCGAGGTCCTCGCCGACGCGCGCTCGGCCGGGAGGGACATCCTCGACCCGGCCGCGTACGCCAAGCTCGCGCGCGAGCGCGTCGCCAAGCGCGACGCGCCGACCCTGCGTCCGGTGATCAACGCCACTGGCGTCGTGCTGCACACGAACCTCGGGCGCGCGCCGCTCTCGGAGGCCGCGCTCGCGGCCATTCGCGACGCAAGCGGCACCGTGAGCGTCGAGTACGACCTCGAGCGCGGCGCGCGCGGCGAACGCCACGGCCACGCCGCGCGGCTCCTCGCGGAGGTCACCGGCGCCCAGGACGCCGTCGTCGCGAACAACGGCGCGGCCGCGGTGCTGCTCGCCCTGGCAGCGCTCGCGGCCAGGCGGGAGGTCATCGTGGCCCGCGGCGAGCTCGTCGAGATCGGCGGCGGCTTCCGGATCCCCGACGTGCTCGCGCGATCCGGCGCGAAGCTCGTCGAGGTGGGCACGACGAACCGGACGTACGTCCGCGATTACGCCAACGCGATCACCGAGAAGACCGGCGCGATCCTCCGGGTCCATGCGAGCAACTTCGCCCTTCGCGGCTTCGTCGCGAAGGCCGCCTCGAGCGACCTGGCGAAGCTCGCGCGCGAGCGCGGCGTCGCATTCATCCACGACCTCGGCAGCGGCACGCTGCTCGACACCGCTCGGTTCGGGCTCGGCCGGGAGGAGACCGTCCAGGAGGCCGTGAAGGACGGCGCCGATGTGGTGACCTTCAGCGGCGACAAGCTCCTCGGCGGCCCGCAGGCCGGCATCGCGGTCGGGCGCCTCGAGCCGATCGCGAAGCTGCGGAGCCATCCGCTCATGCGCGCGCTGCGGCCCGACAAGCTCACCATCGCGGCGCTCGTCGCGACCATGACCGCGTATCGCGACGGCACCGCGCTCGACACGCTGCCGGTGTGGCGGCTCATCGCCGAGACGACCGTCAAGCTCGGGCGGCGCGCGAGGGCGGTCGCCGCGCGTCTGGATGCCGCGGGCATCACGGCCGAGGCCATCGAGACGACCTCGACCGTCGGTGGCGGGTCGCTCCCCGAGGAGACGCAGCCCTCGCGCGGCGTCGCGCTGTCCGCGGCATCGGCCGCACGCGCCGTGGCGGCGCTCCGGCGCGCGGATCCGCCGGTGATCGCGCGGATCATCGATGATCGCGTCGTGCTCGATCTGCGCAGCGTGTTGCCGGAGCAGGATGAGCAGCTGACCCGGGCCGTGATCGCGGCGCTCGCGCGCGAACCGACGTAGGTAAGGAGTCATTGGATGACAACAGAGCTGCGCACGATCGCGACCGACGGGGCGCCCAAGGCGATCGGCCCATACAGCCAGGCGATGGCCGCCGGGGAGCTGATCTTCTGCGCCGGCCAGGTCGCGCTCGATCCCGCGAGCGGGGAGAGCGTGACCGGTGACGTGCGGGCGCAGACCGAGCGGGTCCTCGAGAACCTCTCCGCCGTGCTCAGCGCTGCCGGCTCCGACCTGCGGCACGTCGTGAAGACGACGGTGTACCTCACCGACTTCAACGATTTCGCGGCGATGAACGAGGTCTACGCCGCGCGCTTCGGCGATCACCGTCCGGCGCGCGCGACGGTCGGCGTATCCGCGCTGCCGAAGGGGCTGCGCGTGGAGATCGAATGCGTCGCGATCCGCGCCAAGTAGACGAGCGCCAGCCGCTCCCGCTCCGGGCGACGTCGATCGTGCTCGGTCTCTGGGTCGGCGGCCTGGTCGTCCTCGCATTCGTGATCGTGCCCGCGCTGTTCGCGACCTGCGGACCGAACCCCGGCATCCAATGAGCGGCGACGCGCCGATCCGCGTCGTCGGCAC
>CAZMLV010000247.1:0-2632 GCA_964567235.1 uncultured Chloroflexota bacterium
TCGTCTGTCCGACCTGCCACGAGCGCGTGCAGGAGGACTACATCCTCTGCCCGACCTGTCGCACGCGCCTGAAGCGCGTGTGCCCGAACTGCGCCAAGCTCATCCGGCCCGAGTGGAACATCTGTCCGTACTGCGCGAAGGACTTCGACGAGCGCGACTGGACCGTTCACACCGGAGGCAAGGACATCGCGGCCGTCGGCGAGAAGGCCTCGACCACCTAGTCCCAGCGATGCGCGTGGTCGCGATCGGGGTCGGCTGCGCCGCCGTCGCGGTCGTCGTCCTCGCGATCTCGGGCTGGCCGGCATCGAGGTACCTGCACGGCGACTACATCCAGTACTGGCTCGCGTCCCGCGCGCTGCTCGAGGGCCGGGACCCGTACGACCCGGCGGTCTGGAGGGCGATGCATGAGCGGGTCGTGGGCAGCGACTTCTTCATCGTGCCCGGCGCGGGATTCTCGTACCCGCTGACGACCGCCGTCGCCGCGCTGCCGTTCGCCGTCGTCGGGGTCGCGCAGAGCGCGCCGCTCTGGTTCGTCGCCCAGACCGGATCGGCGATCGGCGGGCTCGTGACCCTGCAGCGGGGGATCGCACATCGGTGGACCGGCCGCCAGCTCGCCCTGCTGCTCGGGCTCGGCGCGTTCATCCAGCCGGCCTTCGTGCTCGCCGGCGATGGCAACATCGCGCGGTTCCTCCCGGGGATCCTGGCGTCCGGGCTCGCGTTGCTGGTCTCTGGCTCGGCACTCGCCGGTGGGGCGGTCCTCGGCCTGCTTGTCCTCAAGCCGCAGCTGTTCATCGTCTTCGGACCTGCGGTCCTCCTGTTCATCGTGCCGTCATCGCGGCTTCGCCTCGCCGCCGGGGCAGCGGCGACCGTGGCTGTGCTGCTCGTGATCTCGCTCGTGCTCCGTCCAAGCTGGATCCAGGCGTGGCTCGCGCAATCGATCCACGTGCAAGGCGTGTACGGACAGACCAACCTCTGGGGCGATCTGGGCTTCGGCTGGGCCACCTGGGTCGTCGCGGCAGCCTCGGTCGTTGCGCTCCTCGCGTGGTGGTGGGTCCGCCGCCCGCCGTTCCTCACCGCGACCGCGGCCGCGCTTGCGCTATCGCTCTACCTCGCCCCCTACGCCGGTGACTACGACCGGGCGGTCCTGCTCGTCTGTCTCGTCGCGTACCTCGCGGCGATCGAGGACCTGCCCGGACGCACGCAAGCGCTGCTGGTGGTGCTGTTCGCACTGACGAGCTCCGCGATCAACTGGCCGGTCTGGCTCGGGCTCATTCCGGCCGGTTGGCAGAGCCAGCTCCCGGCGCCGGCCGCGTTCCTGCTGCTCATCCTGGCGGACTCGCTGGCGCGCCGCGCGCGATCGGCGGGGCCCAGCGCGGCGTCGCGCACTGATCCCCGGCCCACCGGTCTGACCGTCTTGCCGCCGTGATAATGCGGTCACGTGAACGTGGTAGTGGTGATGCCTGCGTACAACGCGGCCCGCACCCTCGAGCGCACGCTCCGCGATCTGCCGCCAGAGCTGCAGCGCGTCGTCCTGCTCGCTGACGATCACAGCGCCGACGACACGTTCCGCCTCGCCCAGTCGCTCGGCATCGAGGCGATCCGCAACGAGCGCAACCTCGGCTACGGCGGAAACCTGAAGCAGCTCTTCGGGCTCGCGCTGGCGCGCGGCGCCGACGTCGTCGTCGAGCTCCATCCCGATTACCAGTACGACCCGAAGCTCGTCGACCTGATGGTCGAGTACATCCACCGCGGCTACTTCGACGTGATGCAGGGCAACCGCATGTGGAGCCGTCACGAGTCGCTCGGTGGTGGGATGCCGTGGTATCGCTACTACGGCAACCGCATCCTCACCTTCTTCGAGAACATCTGGTTCGCCCTGTCGCTGGGCGAATGGCACTCGGGCCTGCGCGCGTTCCGCGGCGAGGTGCTCGCGGCGCTCCCCCTGGATCGCTATCGCGACTCGCACGCCTTCGCGAGCGAGCTGCTCATGGATTGCGTCCATCGCGGGTACCGCGTCGGCGAGATCCCGATCCCGGTGCGCTACGCCGACGACAGCTCGTCGGTGGACGTGCGCGGCCTGTTCGCCTACGCAGGTCGGACGCTCCTTGCCGCGCTCGTCCGGCCGCCGTGGCGGCGCAAGCCGTACGGGTCGGCCCGGCTGCCGCCGCCGAGCTAGCGGAACGTCCACCGAGCGCAACCGCGCGCCGATCCACCAATGTGCCGATCCGCGACTGGCCCGAGGCCATCCGTCCCCGTGAGCGCCTGATCCGCGACGGCCCGCCCGCGCTCTCCGACGCGCAGCTCCTCGCGATCGTGATCGGCTCCGGCACGAAGCACCGATCGGCCCTGGCGATCGCCGAGCGGCTCGTCCATGTGAACGGCGGCCTCGCCGGTCTCGCTCGCGCGGACCTGCGCACCCTCGCGCTCGGCGCGGCCACGTCGGCGCGGGTCGTCGCCGCACTCGAGCTCGGCCGCCGGGCGCTCGCCGCCGAGCACCTGGGCGAGGTCCTCGACACGCCGGAGCGCGCCGTCCGCGCGCTCGCACCGCACCTCGCGCACCGCGAGCGCGAGGCGCTCGTGGTCGGGCTCCTCACCCGCAAGCAGCGGCTCATCGCCGTCACTCCTATCTATA
>CAZMLV010000248.1:0-2588 GCA_964567235.1 uncultured Chloroflexota bacterium
GCACGTTCTTGTCGATCTTGGCCATCTGGTCGATCGGCCATTCCGGCGCCAGGGCCGCGATCTCGGCATCGAGCTCCTTGCGGTGGTCGAGCACCCCTTCGACGAGCTCCCAGGCGAAGCTCGCCGCCTCCTCGGTCAGGCCGGCGCGGAAGGCGCCGCGGGTCCAGGTGTCCTTCGGATCGCCGCGGTTGAAGTCGATCTCGAACAGGGTCTGCAAGGCGACGCGGCGGGCCGGGTGACGACCGGCGCGCTCGATGCGCTTCACGCGACGCCGCTCCGGCTCTGCTCGGCGAGCACCGCGATGAGACCCTGCGACACCGACCGTTCGGCCACGGCGATCGCGTGCCGGACCATGTTCGCGCGCGCCCGGCCGTGCGTGACGACCGAGACGCCATTCACGCCGAGCAGCGGCGCCGAGGCGTACTCGTCGTAGTCCAGGCGATGGCGCAGCTTGCGCACGCCGCCCATGGCGAAGCCGTAGGCGATCTTCCCGAGGACGCCGCCGAAGATGTCGTTACGGATGCCCTCGCGGAAGACGTCGACGACGCCCTCCATTCCCTTGGCCAGCACGTTGCCCGTGAAGCCGTCGCACACGACGATGTCGGTCGTCCCGCGGAGCGGATCCCGACCCTCGATGTTGCCGAAGAAGTTGATGTCCGTCGCGCCGGCCAGCAGGGCGTGGGCTTCCTGCTGGACGCGTCCGCCCTTCTCCGGCTCTTCGCCGACGTTCATGAGTCCGACGGTCGGTTCCCTCACGCCGTGCACGCGCTCCATGAAACGCGAGGCCATGCGCGCGTACTGGAGGAGATTGCTCGGCTCGGCGTCCATCGTCGCCCCCGCGTCGATGAGGCAGGCGGGCTTTCCCTTGGTCGTTGGCAGCATGCCGCAGAGCGCCGGCCGATCGATGCCCCGGATCCGCCCGAGCACCAGCAGCGCCGCGGCCATCGTCGCCCCCGTGTTCCCCGCGCTCACGACCGCGTCCGCGTCGCCGCGCTTCACGAGCGCGGTCGCGACCCCGATCGACGTGTCGCCACGCCGGCGCAGCGCGTTCGACGGATGTTCGTGCATCTCGACGACATCGCGGGCGTCGACGACCGTGATGCCCGGCCGCGGCGCCGTGCCGAGCGCGGCTCGGACGATCTCGTCGCGGCCGACGAGCACGACGTCCGCGGCGCCACCGTCCGCCCGGTACAGCAACGCGCCCCGAACGATCTCGTCCGGGGCGTGGTCACCACCCATCGCGTCGACCGCGATGTGCATCGCGCTAGCTGGCTGCGGTGCGCTTCTTGGAGCGGATCTTGATCACCTGCCGGCCGCGGTACATGCCGCAGTGGGGGCAGGCTTGATGTGACGGCTTCGGGCTCTTGCACTGCGGGCAGGGCACCAGGTTCGCGGCGCGCAGCCGGAGGTGGCTGCGACGGTCGCCCTGCGCGGCGTGCGGGGTTCGCTTTTTCGGTTCACCGGCCAATTCGTGTACTCCGTCTAATTACTCGTCCCTCATTGTAGGTGCGGATGACCTGGCAAATGCTCGCCATCGGGCTCTATCGAGTGGCGGGCGCGCTGCCCGTCCTCCGGTGGCCGTTCGCGGGTGCGCTCGTCGCGCTGCTCACCGACTTCGGCGACCTCTTTCTCATGGACTGGCTCGGCGGGATCGCCGACTACCAGCGCTTCGACAAGGTGTGCGACCTCGCGTACATGGTCACGTTCGCCATCGTCGCACTCCGCTGGCGCCCCCTCGAGCGCAATGTCGCGCTCGGGCTCTTCGCACTGCGGCTCGCCGGGGACGCGGCCTTCGAGCTGACGGGCTCGCGCGCCGTCCTGTTCGCCTTCCCGAACCTCTTCGAGTTCTGGTTCATCTTCGTCGCGGCGCGTGACCGGTTCCGCCCATCGGTGCGAATAGACACACGGTTAGCGCTGGTCGTGCTCCCGGTACTGCTTGCAGCTAAGGAGTTTCAAGAATGGCTCCTGCACGTCGATCGGTTCCTCGATAGCTACGTCGCGACCGACGTCGTGGCGGACCTCTGGCACGGATTGACCGGCCGGTAGGTCTTACCCCTTCTCGATCTTGTCCTTGAGCCCCCGGAGCGCGGTCCATCGCTCGTCGATCTGCTCATCGTGCGCGTGCGGGCGCTCGTTCAGGTCGACGCCGCAGATCGGGCAGAGCCCCGCGCAGTTCTCCCGGCAGAGCGCCGCGACCGGCGTGACGAGGATCAGCTCCTCGCGAAGGAGCGGGACGAGGTCGACCTTGAAGTCCGAGCCGATGGTCTTCGCGTCGAGCGGCGGCTCGACCAGGCCGACGCCGTGCTCGACGGGCACCGTCGCGTAGTACTGCTCCGCGAAGTCGGCGTGCACCGGGGTGTCGATCGGCACGAGGCAGCGGGCGCACTGGCCGGCGACGTGGGCGTCGGCCGAGCCTTCGAAGTAGGCGCCGGGATTCGTGTGCGTCGCGTGCACCAGCGCGTCGATGTCGACGATGTCCGCGTCCAGCAGACCCGCGTTCTCACCGCGCGGGTCGATGGGCGACTCCTCGATGTCGTAGTCGACGCGGGTACCGAGCGGCTGTTTCAGCAGAGGCGCGACGTTGATGA
>CAZMLV010000249.1:0-2564 GCA_964567235.1 uncultured Chloroflexota bacterium
TCGCGTTCATGTTCGCGGCCTTCACGTCGGTCACGAGCTGGTCGATCTGGGCCTGGGTGTAGATGCCGTCGCCGAACGCATCGACCCAGAACGCGCGCAGCTGCCCGCCGCCCACCGCGGCGGGCGTCGTGCCCGGGTCACCGGCGATGCTGGTCCCGGCGGCGTTCGCGCCGCTGGCCGACGCGAGCACGACGAGCGCCGCGACGAGCCACGGGGCGAACCGGCGCGCGGTCAGCGGAGGTACGCCGAGCGGTACGCCTCGAACTGCGCGTAGAAGGTGACGGTGTCCTCGCCGAACGCCTGCGCGAAGGCCGTGTGCCACTCGACGCCGCGGCCGACGGCCTCGCACCACGCGCGCAGCGGGAGGGGACCGTTCGCGGCCAGCAGCCGGTCGACGGCGAGGTACGCGACGCTGTACGGGTTCGCGCTGTCGGGCCACTGCGTCTCGAGCTGGGCGAGTGCCGGATGGGTCGAGGCGGTGATGAGCTGCCGCTTGGTGAACGTGTCCATGTTCGCCTGGGGGATGAGGCCGGCGGCGACCAGCGACCGGTACGCGAGGGACTCGGCCATGCCCTCGGAGATCCAGCGCGGGCCGAGCATGCAGGCGTTGCCGCCGAGCTCGCCCTGCCACACGTGCACGTACTCGTGAGCGGAGAGCTCCTTGCGCTCCGTATCGGCGGTCCAGGTGTCGGCGGCCACCGCGCGCGGGCTCACCCATTCGGTGTTGCTGGTCACGATGTCGAGGCCGTCGAGATGCGCGAGGCAGCAGTACGTCTCGGTCCCGGTGCCCACGTTGATGTGCGCCGTCGCCGCACGCGATCGATCGCCTCCGACGGAGCCGCCGAGATACGCGGCGACCCGGTCGATGCCCTCGTGCACGTCCGCATTGGAGCGAGCGTCGACGCCCGCACCGACGGCGAACGACAGGCCGCGCGGATCGCCGGGCGTCGGAGCGGGAGCGGTGCCATCGGGGTTCAGGACGGTGACCTGCCAGAAGACGCCGTAGTCCTCCATCCACTGAGCACCCTCGATGAGCGGCCGGATCGATACGCGGTACGTGCCCGGTGTCGTGGGCGCCTGGACCACGAACTGGAACCACGAGATCTGGCCGGGGCCGACATATGCGGCGGGCTGCACGGCCGGACGATTGAACCGGGCCCAGCCCGTGTTCGGCGACCCGAATCCGCCGTCCCCACCGAGGATCGTGGCCGCGTCCTGGCCGGGATCGCTGCCCGAGGTGCCGAGATAGGCGACCTCGCCGAGGCGGCCCTGGACCCAGCCGCGCGAGCCCGAGTTGTAGTACGCGACCGTCGCGGTCATGCGATCGCCGGGACAGAGCGACATGTAGCCCGACTGGCCGTACCAGGCGGCGTGGAAGCCGGGGATCCCCGCCGGCACGCTCGCGGGCGGCGCGACGCCGCCACCGACCGAGGAAGCGCACGTGGCTGCGTCTGCCGGACGGCCGAGCGCGATCACCGATGCCACGAGCAGCAGCGCCGCCATCCCGATCCTCACATCTGGGTCAACTCGCGGGCGGTGCGACCGTCACGGGTGAACGTGGGCGGTTTCTTGGCGGGTTCGTCCGCCGCGCGGTGACCGCTACGTTCGCAACCCCTCGAGCAGCACCTCGGCAACGTGGCGCACGACGAATCGGTCGTGCGCCACCGCGGCTGCCCCGCGCAGATGCAGCAGGCAGCCGGGGTTGTCGGTGACGAGCACCTCCGCACCGGTCGCGCGCACGTTGTCGAGCTTCCGCTCCGCGATCCTCTGCGCAAGGGCCGGATGATCGATCGAGGTCGATCCGCCGAATCCGCAGCAGACCTCACGCTCAGCAAGCTCGAGCACCGGGACACCGGCGCGCTCGAGCAGCCGCGAGCCGGCACCGCCGGAGCGCATCACGTTCGTGGTCTGACAGAAGGAGTGCACGGTGACCGGCGCGGCGTCCTTGATCGCGGGACGCTGCGGCGGATCGGCAACGCGATCGAGGAACGTCAGAAGATCGAGCGTCCGCGCCGCGATGCGCTCGGCCCGAGCGGCCCAGTCGGGCTCGTCCGCGAGGAGCTCGGCGTAGTCGTGGCCGATCGCGATCGCGCAGGAGGTACCGGCGCTCACGATCCAGTCGGCGGCCACGGCTTCGAGCGAGCGGATCGTCTGCTTCGCCATTCGGCGAGCGGTCGCGCGGTCGCCGGCGTCGAGCGGCGGGAGGCCGCAGCAATGCTGGCCCGCGGGAACGACGACCCGCGCGCCGCACGCGCGCAGCAGGTCGACCGCCGACCTGGCCTGCTCGGGGGCGAAGCGGTCGGCGATGCACTGGATGAAGTACGCGACCGTGAGGCCGCGCGCGTTGCTGTCCGTCCACGGCCCGCGCTCGTGAGGCTCGAACGTGCGCCCCAGGAGCGTGTCGCGCGCGGGCTCCGTGGCCAGCGCGGGAACCCGTCGCCACCGCAGCGCCGGTGGCAGCGGGATCCGCAGCGAGGCGCCGCGGCGGACCGGCCGCTGGAGTACGGCCGCAGCGCGCATCACGGCATCGAAGACCCGCGGCCTGGACCAGACCGCGAACGCGA
>CAZMLV010000250.1:0-2558 GCA_964567235.1 uncultured Chloroflexota bacterium
CTCGCCGCGATCAAGGACGTTCTCCAGCAGGCGAACCAGGCGCAGGCCGAGGCGTTCGCGAAGCATGACCCGACACCGATGCGTTCGACCTCCACAGAGAACCACTACGCCGAGATGGTCCAGATCAACTCGGACCTCGCCACCGGCGGCGTGACGAAGATCGAGCTGCTCGACATCCAGTTCGGTGACATCAGCGTCAACGGCACGACCGCGACGGCGACGACGAACGAGACCTGGCGGAGCACGTACACCGACGGTTCGGTCGACCAGAGCACCGACGAGAACGACTACGTCCTCCTGCTCCAGGGCGGCTCGTGGAAGATCGAGTCGAACACCCAGCCGGGCAACACCGGCGGCAGCAGCCCGACGCAGCCGCAGACGCCGTCGAACACCGGCGTCCGCAGCACGTCGCGGAACTGGTCCGGCTACGTGTCGACCGGCGGCACCTTCACCTCGGTCAGCGGCACGTGGGTCATCGCGAAGCCCGACGCGAACGTGGCGGGCATCGACGCGACGTGGGTCGGCATCGGCGGCGCGAACACGACCGACCTCATCCAGGCCGGCACCGAGGCGACCGTGAACGGCGACGGCACCGTGAGCTACGACGCCTGGACCGAGACGCTTCCTCAGTCGACCCGCACGATCACGCTTCCCGTCAACGCCGGCGACACGGTCAGCGTCAGCATCACGGAGCAGGCCGCGGGCCTCTGGGTCGTCAGCATGAAGAACGTGACGACCGGCGGGACCTTCAGCACGACCATCCGGTACAACTCGTCGAAGTCCTCGGCCGAGTGGATCGAGGAAGCGCCGAGCGTCGGCCGCGGGATCGCCCCGCTCGACAACTTCGGCAGCGTGACGTTCACGTCGGGAAGCGTCACGGTCGACGGAAAGATCCAGACCCTCGCCGGCGCGAACGCGAAAGCGGTCACGATGGCCGACGCCGCGAACCAGCCGCTCGCCATCCCGTCCGCCCTCGGCAGCGACGGCTCGAGCTTCACCGTGAACCGGACGAGCAATCCCGGCACGAACATCGGACCGGGTGGCCGCAGCCCCGGCCGGCGGCGCGGTTAAGCGACCCCGATCCGGCGCGTAGCAGGCGCGATCAGTTCGCCGCTCGAAGCTCGAATGAGAGCCGCCTGATTTTTTCGCCTTCGAAGACGAACAGCCACGTGGTGTAGTTGGCAAAGACGCCTGGAGCGCGCGTCAGCGTCGAGATGCGCACCTCGTCACCGTGCTGTTCCTCGCCGCGCGAGCGCTGCTCGAGCTTCGGCGCCAGGTTGACCATCTGCCGTACGCCCTCTTTGCCTCGGAGGGGCGCGTTCGCTCCGGGGAGCAGCACCTCGACGTCATCCGCGCACAGCGCTGCCGCGGCCGCGTCGTTCTTCGACTGCACGGCTTCGATGAACGACCGCGCGCTCGCCAATTGCGTGCTCATCGGTCGTGGACGACGGCCTCCCGCAGAGCACCGGTGTCCACGTCGTACACGAACCCGCGGACGTTGCCGCGATGCGTCAGGAACACTGAGCGACGGACACGCAGGACCGATTGACGGATGTCGGCATCCACGTCCGTGAATGACTCGATCGCGAACGGCGGCGCCACGCCGGCGCTGTCCCGCAGCTCCGCACGGAACCCGTCGTCGGTGACCTTCTGCATCCCGCAATCGGTGTGATGGATGAGCATGATGTCGGTCGTACCGAGACGACGCTGCGAGATCGCCAAAGACCGGATGACGTCATCCGTCACGACGCCGCCGGCGTTGCGCAGGATGTGCGCCTCTCCTTCCCGTAGGCCAAGCGCGGCGAAGAGATTGAGCCGCGAGTCCATGCACGCCACGACGGCGAGGCGGCGGGATGGCCGGACGTCCGTATGGCGCTGACCGTGCTGAGCGGCGAAGGCCGCATTGTTCGCCACGAGCTCGTCGATCGGATCCACGCGCGCACGATATCGAAGACGGCCGCAGATCTTCGGATGAAGAACAGAGACCCCCGGTACCAATGCGTTGTTCCTGCGTCCTGATCCCAGAGCGCCGTCCTCGTCATTCCCAGCTAGGAGCCGGCCTCCGTGGAGGCCCGCGCGCGTGACACCGCGATGGTGGTCAGCGCCGCCAAGGCCATCACCAAGACCCCATACGCGTAGCTCGTGTCGCGCAGGCCGTAGCTCGTGACCGCCACCCCGGCCAAGATCGCCGGAACGCTGAACGACAGATACAGGAGGGCGTAGATCGCGGCGAACAGCGCAGCACGCATGTCCGGCGGGGCCAATGGGGCGAGGCTTCGTACGATGCCGGAGAACGCCGGGCCGAAGCCAAGACCCGCGATCACGCTGCCGGCATAGAGCCCGACGATCGAGCCGAGCCCAACCGCCATGAGCGTGATCCCGACCCCCACGAGGAGCACAAGAGAGCCGCCGATCACGATCGACCGCGGATCGGCCGCCCGCACGACGGCGGAGCTGACCGCGCCTGCGCCCATCAGCGCGACGATGACGAGCGCGCCGAGGATGCGACTGTCGGTCTGGACGAGCGATGTGGCGAGCGATGGTCCGAGCGAGAGATA
>CAZMLV010000251.1:0-2554 GCA_964567235.1 uncultured Chloroflexota bacterium
CGAGGTCGCCGACCACGACGTCGCGGCCGGTCTTCTTCAGCAGCTCGGCCTTGGCCGGATCACGGACGAGCTGCACGACCGTGTCACCGCGCGCGCGTAGCTGCTCCGTGACGACGCTGCCGAGGAACCCCGTCGTCCCGGTCGCGAAGATCCTCACGTGACGTCGGCCCGCAGCCCATCGGATAGCCGGAGAAGGTCGGCCGGCGCGATCGGGAAGACCGTGTCGGGCAGGCCCGCCGCGGCCCACACGGTCGCGAACTCGAACAGGCCAAGGTCTACGATGACCCGGAGCTCCGCGGCGTGGGCGAAAGGCGGCACTCCCCCGATCGCATAGCCGGTCGCGCTCTTCGCTTCGTCGGCGGTCGCGCGCCGCACCGCGGACGCGCCGAGAGCGTCTCGGAGCTTCGCCTCGTCGACGCGATCGGCACCGGAGCACAGCACGACGACCGGCGCAGCATCGGCGATGAACACCAGGCTCTTCACGATCTCCCCCACCGCGCAGCCGATCTCGCGCGCGGCGTCTTGCGCGGTGCGCGTCGTGGCTGGGAAGCGGGTCACCGTGATGTCGACACCGTGAGTGGCGGCGTGCGCGCTCACACGCGCGACGTTGGGATGCTCCGCTATCGGACGAACTTCGCGAGCGCCCGGATGACCCGCGTCGGCAGCAGGGTCACGAAGATCCGCGCGGCCTTACGCCACGCGGCGGCAGCGGCGTCGCGCTCGGCGTCCGTCGCGCCCGTCGGCGAGTAACGCTCCTGGACGCGGGCGCGCGCGATCGTCTGCATCGGCTCGTGGACGTCGGGGATCTCGCGGCCGATCGCATCGGCGTACTCGTACGGCGTCTGCGAGGGCCGGGCAGCATGCCCGGCGTACGCCCCGAGGAGTCGCGTCTTGCCCCAGGCTGAGTCGATGGTGCCCAGCCCGCGGAACCGCATCTCGAAGCGAACGAGGCCCACGAACAGCGCGAGCAGAAGGGCCGAGAGCACCGCGAGGCCCGGGCGCGGGTCGATCGACTTCGAGAAGTCGCCCCCGACACCGCTCGGCGGGGTGTCGTCGACGCCACCGATGCCCGGGTCGGGCTCGGTGTCGCGGCCGAGGAGGCCGGAGCTGTCCTCGCGGCCGGTCCTCGGCGAGCCATCCGGATTCGTCGTCCCCGTGTCCGTGGTCTCGGCCCGGTCGAACGGCAGCTCGGACGGCGTTGGCTCGAACTCGATCCAGCCGTACGACGGGAAATACACCTCGACCCACGCGTGCGCGTTCAGCTCGCGCACCGCGTAACGGTTGCTCGCGTCGAGCTCGCCCGAGGTGAAGCCTTCGACGACGCGCGCCGGGACGCCGACCTCGCGCAGCATGACCGCCATCGACGACGCGAAGTACTCACAGAAGTCGGCCTTCAAATCGAACAGGAAGTAGTCCACCGGATCGCGTCCGGCGGGCGCCGATTTCACGACGGTCGAGTACTTGTACGTGTTCCGCAGGTACGTCTCGACGGCCTCGGCCTTGTCGTAGGCGGTGGCCTTGTTCTGGGTGATCTGGATCGCGAGGTCACGCACCCGAGCGGGGATGCTCGATGGCAGCTGCAGGTACTTCGTCTTGATCGTCGTCGGGTACGCGGTCAGCGCCTTGCGCAGCTCGTCCTTCGTCGCGACCGACACGTACGACGTGGTCGTGTACGTGCCTTCGGCCTGATTGCGGTTCACCGCGCGCACCGAGGTCGAGTACGCGCGGTCGTCGCCGGTCTGGAACTGGAACGGGACGTTCACCTTGGCCGGCTCGTTCGCGCCGAAGAGGAGGTTCGTGTGCGGGACGACGATGTCGAAGGTCGCGTCCATCTTCTCGCGCTCGACCGTCGGCGGCGTCACCTTGTCCACGCGATCGGTCTCCGTCGTGCGCCAGCCGGCGCCGGTGTAGAAGTCGTAGGTCACCGCGCGCCAGAAGTGGGCCGCCGGCGCGTCGACGTAGAAGACGATCCGGTCGCCGAGGTTCGGCGCCTGACCGAGGCGGATCGAATCGGAGAACGACACGCCCTGGAGCCGGCTCGGCCCGGAGACGCCGGCGAAGAACCGCTGCCATTCGGCCTGCAGCCGCTGGTACGGCGCGTCGAATGTGTTGAACGCGTTCGAGACGAGGTCCGCGGCGCCGACGCGCGGCGTGAAGAAGGCCATCAGGATCAGCACGAGGGTCCAGGTCAGCCCGCCGCGAAGCAGGCGCCAGTCCATCTCGCCCGCGGGGACGATGTTCTGACGCTCCCAGCGCTCCGTCAGGTTCACGATGTGCAGCCGCGTCAGCAGCACGAGCGCGAGCAGCGTGAACAGGATGAGGTCGAAATAGAGCGAGGTGAGCGCGAGCGACACGTTCACCGTCAGGCAGACGCCGCTGAAGATGACGGCGTCCCATGGCCGGTGCTCGCGCGCGAGCGCGAACGCGCCAACGTATGCGCTCGCCCAGCAGGTGGCCCCGAGGAGGAGGACGAAGACCGACGGGTCGTTCGCCGACTCACCGGCGATGATCTGGGTCACCCAGTTGTTCACGTGGACCGCGAGGTCGACCGTCT